>NZ_BAAGPQ010000005.1:0-4302 GCF_054783995.1 Actinocorallia aurea | reverse complement strand
CACGCCCGGCATAAGCAGGCCCGTAGTTGCTGTACGACGACACCACACCATCAGCACGGTGCGCGCCGACCACGAGGACACCGGGCAACAGGGCGGGGGCGATGACGCAGGCGCCGTGGTCGTTGCCGGCGGACGCGGTGACCAGGACGCCGGCGTCGACGGCGCGGGCGACGGCGCGCTTGAGCATCTCGTCGGCGTCCGCCGAGGCGGTGTGGTGGGCGATGTTGAACTGGATGATCTGCGCGCCGGCGTCCAGGAGTTCCTCGACGGCGCGGGCGGTGTGCCACGGGTCGGGCGGCAGATCCGGATGATCGGGCCGGGTGTCCCCGACGATGACGCCGCGGCATCCGGGAGCCAGGCCGGGCAGGACGGTGCCGGGCCCGCCGAACACCACGCTGGCGGTGAACGTGCCGTGCTCGCGAAGCGTGTCGTCCACCGGCCCGGCCGGACTCCACCACGGCGTGCGCACTTCCAGGTCGGCGCCGGCCAGACAGGGATGCGACAGGTCGGGAGGGCTGTCGTAGACGCCGACGATGACCGAAGGATCGCCCAGAGTATGCCGCCACAGTGCCGTGATCCCCGCGACGGCCTGGTGCGGCAGGCGCGGCGCCGGCTTCGCCGGCCGGTCCGCCCGGTCGGGCGGGCCCGGCACGCTCACTGTGGCGTCGGGCCCGCCCGCGGCCTCGTGGCCTGGCCGGGGCCATGCGTCGGATCCGGCCAGGGAGTGCGGGGCTGGGGCGTGGCGGGGCATAGTGGAACTTTCACCGATCGGGTAGAGGCCGCGGCGGGCGTGCCGACGAGCGTGGTGGTGCCGTCAGGCTTCGGGCCAGCTCCGGACCGGGCCGAGTGTGACGGGCAGGACGTCCTTGACGTCCAGGGTGAAGCGGTAGACGCGCTTGGCACGGCGGCTGTTGTCAGGGTCGAAGAAGCGCAGTTTGACGTCCCAGCAGTCGCTGTCGGGCCGTCCGTAGGGGCTCTTCTCCACGTCGATGTTCTGCAGCGCCATCCCCCGCCCGAGCGCTTCGGCGAGGGTCTCGCGGGCCTGGACGGCGTTGGTGGCGGCGAAGTTCAGCGCGCGGTCGCGGCTGGTGGCACCGAAGTTGCGCAGGTCGTAGTAGATGCGCTGGAGGAAGTCGGAGACCGCGGCCTCCAGCCGGTCCCGGTCGGAGCTCGCGCCCCGCTGGTTCTGCTGGGGCACATCGCATCCGGAGGTGATCTCGCGGGCCAGGCCCGCGACCGACCAGCCGTACAGGCCGCGGGTCAGGTTGATCTCGATGACCGGGACATGCTGGCCGTTGAACAACCGTACGGTGCGTCCCGGCAGGGTTCCGGGTACGGAGATGCGATCGACGAACTCCACGTCGTCTTCGGCCCGCTGCTGCCGGTCAAGGAACTGCACGAGCCGCTCGTACACGCCCGGGCCATAGCCGCCGACCGGCTCGACCGCGTAGACCGGGGTCAGGTCCAGATTCAGCGTCCAGACCAGTGGAGTGGCCTCGGACGGATTGGCCTGCAGGTAGTCGACCATCTGCCGGGGATCGTAGGGGTTGGCCGGCACGGTCACGCCCCTTTCCACCTCCACCGGCGGCATGAGCTGCTTGAAGGTGTCCCGGCGGGCCTCGCTGCCGAAGTCGTAGCCCAGGGTCCCCAGCGCGTACACCAGCCGCCGATCGGCGGTCCGGGCCTGCTGGGCCGAAGCGTGCACGCCGCCTGCGGCATCGGCGGGCGAGGCCGCCCCGCCGGCGGCACAGCCGCAGGCACCGGCGCTGCCGCCTTGACCCGGATCCCCGCACGACTGCAGCGCCCGGCCCGCATCGGCGGCCGACACTGCCGACGCGCTCGGGAAGGGCGCCGCGGCCATAGGCGGGACCGCGGGGGACGGAATCGCGGCAGGGTACGTTGATGTGGACGTGGTCACAGCGTTCACCGTTTTCGTGATGTTGAGGGTTCCGGTCAGATAGCGCGCGCATTGCTCGTCCCGGCCGTCCGGCAGAGGGCACGGGTCGGCGTTGGCCAGCAACAGCTCGCCGAGGCCGAGCAGGTCGAACCTGCCACTCGCCCGCAGGTGCAGACTCGCCAGCAGGGCCGCCACCCCGGACACGACGGGTGCCGCGAAGCTGGTGCCGCTCATCGTGGCCGTGCCGCCGCCGGGAACAGCGACCTTGATCTCATGGCCGGGCGCGAGCAGTCCCTGGCGGCGGAGACCATGCCCGAAGTTGCTCTGTGCCAGCGGCTTTCCCTGGTGATCGCAGGCGCCGACCGCGAGGACGCCGGGCACCGCGGCGGGCACATGGTCACACAGACAGCCGTCGTTGCCGGCGGCCGCCACCACCAGCACTCCGTCCTCGTGGCAGCGGCGCACCACCCGCATCAGCGCGTCCTCTGCCGCCGCCGCTTCGGTCAGCTGCCCGCCGCTGACGTTGATGATGTGTGCGCCGGCCTCGGCGGCCAGCTCGATCGCCCGTGCCAGCTCAAGTTGGGAGGTGCGCCGGTCGTCGGTGAACACCGGCACACTGATGGCGCGGCAGCCGGGCGCCACGCCCGCCACCGGACCATCGTGCCTTCCGAACAGCACGCCGGCCACCGCCGTGCCATGTGCCGCCGCCTGCCCTGCGGGGTCCCCTCCCGGAAAGACCTCGGTCAGTTGCGTCAGCGCCGTATCCACCAGGGCCGGATGAGTTCGGTCGACCAGACCGTCCACCACGGCCACCGTGATGTGGCTCTCCCCACGGGTCAGCTGCCACAGTCCGGGCATGCCCGCGATCGCGGAAACCTCGCCCACCGCACCCCCTCCGGGACGGAGAACCTGACTGTCCACGGTTCATCAAGAGGGCGAGTACCGGCGCCGTGCCTGCACCCGCCTCTGACCAAAGGGCTCTTGGTTACTCGTCGTCCTGACCGGCGAAGGTGGTGTAGGTGTACCACTGGTTGGACTGCGAGGCCCCCTCGGCATCGTGCGCAGCAGCGCCGGTGACGGTCCGCTCGACCGGAGCGGCCAAGCACGGCATGAGGTTCTGCGACATGGTGATGGCTCCTTTTCGCGCTGGTGGATCACCGATCAGATCCACATCGCCTATACTAAACGTAGTTGATCGGAAACTTTCTGTAGCCATCATGCGTGTCTGATGGCCTTGATCGCCGGCTCTTCTCTGAGAACCCTCGGCCACCACTTCACCGGAGGCAGTTGTGCAGAACGACGTCACCCCACCGTGCGGGGGAGCACGACCGGCTCATTGCGGTCCCCTGCCCTCCGAACCGGCCCGAGGTCTGACCCGCCAGGCGGCCTGTTCCCTGACGACCATCCATTGCCCGCACAGGAAAGAGCCGGCCAACTCCTCGTTCCCTCCACAGGTGGCGCCGGTGTGTCGCGAGCGGCTCACCGATCCTTATGCCACGGTCCGGTTGAGCACGCCCAGCACATCGGACGACGGGGCGTCCACAAGACGGCAGCGGGAACGGGCCTGGCTCCGGCTTCGGTACAACGCCAACGTCAACGACCCCGCCGCCTACCAACTGCCCACCCGCGGACAAGCCATGCTGGCGGCCCTGTAGCCGCGCCCGGTGGCCCCTCATCTCGCATTGTCAGGAGCTTTATCCATGTCCCACACGACCAGCCGCCGCCCTGGCCGTCAGGCACGGCCCAGGGCGATCGGGCGGGCAGCCTCGCCGCCGTTCCGGCCGCGGCGTTGATCGCGGTGCCCTCGACGTTGCCCGCCCAGGCGGTGCCCGGCCTCACCGCGCTGCACCGCCACACGCTGGGAGACCCTCGAGTGGTCGTCGGCATCGTCGACGGGCCGCCCGATCTGGCCCATCCCTGTCTGGCCGGCGCCGACCTGGAAGTGCGCACGCCGTGGTGGAGTCCGGCCGGGCCGGTGGACGACACGCTTCGCGAGCACGGCACGTTCACCGCCAGCGTCTTGGCGGGCCGGCCCGGCACCGTCCTGCCCGGGCTCGTCCCCGGATGCCGCGTGATCGCCCTCGGCCGGCACGCCGACATGCACGTCTCTCACGACCCGCACTGGGATGCCCGCGCCATCGAGGAACTCATCGAAGCCGGCTCCGACATCATTCAGTACGCTCCGGCCCATCACGCCGCGGCAGCCAACGCCGATCCGCTGCTCGAACGCGCCGTCGTGCACGCGATCGAGGCGGGTGTCCTGGTCACGATGTCGGCCGGCGACGTTCACGGTCGCTGCGGCATCGCCCCGACCGGGCTGCCCGGCGCGCTGTTGGTGGACTTCCACCGTGCTGATGGTGTGGTGTCGTCGTACAGCAACTACGGGCCTGCTTATGCCGGGCGTG
>NZ_BAAGPQ010000004.1:0-263886 GCF_054783995.1 Actinocorallia aurea | reverse complement strand
GCCCGCGCAGCCCGGCCAGCCGCCGTACCCGCCCGCGGGCCACCAGGCGCCGCCGCCCCCGCCGCCGTACCGGGCCGACGGGGCCGTGGCGGGCGGCCCGCCGCGGCCGCCGCTGACGGCGCGGGTGCGCGGGTTCCTCACGCCCGGCGTGCTGTCGCTGCTGGGCGCGGGCCTGCTCGGCGGCCTGGTCGGCGGCGGCGTCGTGGCCGTGGCCGTGGGCGGCGACGACGACCACGACGTCATCCGGGTCGAGTTCGACCGCGGCGACCGCGGCTGGAGCGGTCGCGGCGACCGGGGCGAGGGCGGCAGGGGCGACTGGTACGTGCCCGACCAGCGGCCCTTCCCGGTGCTGCCGCAGATGCCCGGCGAAGGCCCGGTGCCCGCGCCGACTCAGACGGCCCCGCAGGTCATCCCGTCCCCGTCCTGAGGTCGGGCACCGGCAGCGTCAGCGTGACCCCGGTGTGGCCCTCGTGGGCCGCCGCCGCGGCCTGGTGGTAGTGCTCCAGGCTGCGCTGGAACTCCGGCCTGGTGTAGACGGTGCCGTCGACCAGGGGCCCCTGCCGTCCGTCGATGACCGCCACGACGTCGTCGCCGGTGAGGGTCTTGTGCGCCTCCAGCGCGTGCGCGACGGCGAGGACCTCAAGGCGGCTCTCGGTCAAGATCTCCTCGGCCTTGGCGAGGAGGTCGGCGAGCATCTTCTCGATCCGCTCGCCGAGCCTTCCGGCCATCGCCTCCGCGCCGGGCTTCGGCGCGGCTCCCGCGACGCCCACGGGGCCACCTTTGGCGTCGGGCCTTCCGGGGCCGATGCCGAGCGCCTGGAGCGCGGTGAGCGAGGAGACCCCCGCGCCCATGCCCCAGTACGCCTCCATCAGCGCCGCGACCGTCGTGGCCGACTCCAGGTCGCCCGACACGCCTGAGGAGTTGTCCTCGCCGAAGAACATCCGCTCGCCCGCGAGCGAGGCCAGCGAGACGAGGATGTCGGCCTCGTACTCGCTGCGCCAGCGGGTGAACTGGTCTTCGGGCTTGATGCTGGCGACCATGCCGAGGTAGTCGCTGCCCTTCTCGATGGTGGCGACGTCGATCTCCAGATGGCGGCGCGCCCGGTAGGCCATGACGGCGTGGCAGGCCTCGTGCACGGCGACGGCGTGCCGCTCCCGCTCGATGTACTCCACGTCCTCGGGCGGGCCGAGCTGCTTGAGTCGTTTGGCCCGCATGACGTCGGACCAGGTGATGACCTCGCGGCCCTCGCGGATCGCGGCGATGAGCGACTCGTTGACCAGGTCCTTGATCGTCGCGCCCGTCGCGTACGGGGTGACGACGGCGAGCTTGTCGAGCTGCTCGTCGGTCAGCTCGTGCGCGACCTTGGCGAAGTAGCCCTTGTAGGTGCGCAGGCGGCCCGCCTTCGACGGGTAGCCGACCTTGTAGATGCGGTCGATGCGGCCGGGGCGCAGGAGCGCCTCGTCGAGGGCGGTCGGCAGGTTCGTGGCCATCATGATGAGGATGCGGTACTTGGGCGGCGGCTTCGGGCGCATGCCCAGCGCGCGGCGCACGTGCCTGTTGACGAACCCGCGCGGCTTCTTCAGGCCGGACATCTCGGTCAGCAGGGCCTGGAGGGTGCCCATGTCGCCGCCCCCTCCGCCCATGCCCATGCCGGTGACGACCCTGTTCTCCGTGGCCGGGGCTGCCGCGGCGGCTCCCGCCGCGCCCGTCAGCAGCACCTGGCGGGTGTGCTCGCTCAGGTAGTGGCCGCCGTGGCAGCCGCTCGCCGCGCCGAACCCGGGCTGGCCGAGCGGCCCGCCGCCGGCCGGCAGGGAGCGGCGGCCGAGCGAGTCGGCCTCGTCGAAGAAGACGATGACGCCGCCGTACCGCAGCGCGAGCTTGCGCAGTTTGCGGAACAGGCCCTTGACCTTCAGGACGCCGATGCCGAAGAACATGTTGATGAACGCGCCCGGGTCGACGAACACGTACGGCCGGCCCGTCTCGCCCGCGACGGCCTCGGCCATGAGGGTCTTGCCGGTGCCGGGCGGACCCCACAGCAGGATGCCGCCGGGCACGTACCCGCCGCGCTCCTCGATCCGGTCGGGGTCCTCCAGGTAGAGGATGTTCTCGCGGACCCGCTCCAGCACGTGGTCCTGGCCCCACACGTCGGTGAAGCGGGTCTTGATGTCGTCGGGGTAGTAGACCTCGACGCCGCCGCGCGACAGGAACCAGAAGATCGCGACGAACTGGCCGACGGCGATGAACATGATGAAGATGATCTGCACGACCATCGGCATCGCGTCCCAGATCAGCGCGGGCACCTCGAACAGGGCGAGGACCGGCGAGGTGTCGCGGAACGCGCCGATGACGACGGCGAGCATCGCGATCCAGAACAGCCAGGTGAGGACGCGGCCGACGCGGAAGCGCGTCCAGGGGCTGAGCCTGCGCTGCGACTGGCGCTCGAACCCGCCGAAGAAGCGGTCGGTCCAGAACCGGTGGTAGCCCGACCAGCGCTCGCTCAGCAGGTAGTGCGTCTGGCGGACGAGTTCGACCACCGCGATCGCGTACAGCCAGGCCGACGAGGCGTGCCGTTCGCGGGCGGCGTCGTCGAACGGCAGCAGCGGGTTGTCCGCCATCGCCGCCCAGACCAGGACGAACCAGATGACGGTGAGCAGGAGCAGGTACTTCACCCTGTCGAACAGCGCCATCCGCTTGCGGACGGGGCCGCGCTCGCGCTCCGGGGGAGCCGAGGCTTCTTGGGCGTCCGAGGCGTCAGAGGCGTCCTGGGCGTCCGGGTCGAGGTCCGGCGTCGCGGGGGCGGACCGGCCGCCCCCTCCGCGCGAGAAGATCATGTCAGTTCCTCACGGTGAAGGAGGTGGCGATGGAGTCGAGTTCGTCGGCGCGCTCGCTGAAGCACCGGGCCGAGCACCGGATGACGAGCCAGAACAGGCGGCCGTCGTCGCTGGTGTAGGCCGTCTGGTCGAAGGTCTGGCGCAGGCCGAGGGTGAAGTCGTAGCTGTAGACGACGCGGACGCCGCGCAGGCCCTCGCCCGGCGTCAGGATCTCGTCGCGCAGCAGCTCGAAGCCGGGCAGCCCGTTGCCGCCCTGCTCGGCGGCGGTCCGGGACGTCTCGGTGACGGGCAGGAAGAGGTCGCGCAGCATGTTGAGCGAGATGACGCCGCGCTGCTCCTCCGACAGCGGCCGGACGTTGGCGTAGACGAAGGGGGCGTCGCTGCCCGAGTCCACGAGGTGGCCCGCGCTGGGGTCGCCGTCGGCGTCGAACCCGACCGACCAGCTCGTCGCGTTGACGCGGGCGGCCGTGGCCGAGTCGGCGTCGGCGCCGCCGACGACGAGGTTGAGCGGCTGCTCCTCGATGCGGTGCCAGGTGGCGGGGACCTTGAAATAGGTCTTATCTTCTGAATTCTTTACATAGTGATACGAAGGGGCTCCGCACGCGGCGAGCAGCGGGGCCAGGCACGACAGGACGACGGGCAGTGCGAAGCGCGCGCGAAGCACCGGGGGGACCTCCGCGAATGGGGGGCTTATGCCTCGCGTTCTCATACCCGGATTCGCTGGCGGGTCACGCTGTTACCTCGGATTTACAACGATTTAAGATATGAGGCGATATGGGCGGCATCAGGGTGATGGTGGTGGACGATCACCCCATGTGGCGGGACGGCGTCGCACGTGACCTGGCCGAAGCCGGATACGACGTGGTGGCCGCGTGCGGCGAGGGCCGCCAGGCCGTGCGCGTCGCGGCGGCGGTGCGGCCGGAGGTGGCCGTCGTGGACCTGAGGCTCCCCGACATCTCCGGGGTCGAGGTGACCCGCGCCCTCACCGGCCTGGACGTCCCCGCCCGCGTCCTCGTCCTGTCGGCGAGCGGCGAGCAGGAGGACGTCCTGGAGGCGGTGAAGGCCGGCGCGACGGGCTACCTCGTGAAGTCCGCGGCCCGCGAGGAGTTCCTCGACGCCGTGGCCCGCACCGCCCAGGGCGACGCGGTCTTCACCCCCGGCCTGGCCGGCCTCGTCCTCGGCGAGTACCGCCGCCTGACGTCGGCCCCGGCCCCCACCCCCGACACCCCCCGCCTCACCGACCGCGAGACCGAGATCCTCCGCCTCGTCGCCAAGGGCCTCACCTACCGGCAGATCGCCGAACGGCTGGTCCTGTCGCACCGGACCGTGCAGAACCACGTCCAGAACACCCTGGGCAAACTCCACCTCCACAACCGCGTGGAACTGGTCCGCTACGCCATCGAGAAGGGCCTCGACACCCCCTGAACCCGGCCCCCTGAATCCGGTGCCCCCAGAGCGGGTCGTCCGACTCCGGTCGGCCCCGCGGTCCTGTTCGTCCTCGTGTTCCGGCTCCTCGTCGTTCCGCGGGAGCCGACCGGGGAACCGGTCGGAGAAACCGGGCGTCAAATCCAGCAGAACACCTGCGTGGCGCGCGATAATCCGCATATCGGGCGCACGGAAGAGGGAGGCCCCCATGCTCCTCGCCTTGACGGACTCCGGCGCGACGTGGGGGATCGAAGGCCCCGTGTTCCTCGCCGTCTTCGCGGTGTGCGGTGTGCTCGCCCTGGCCGTCGCCTTCTTCGCGCGCAGGGTGGGCGCGGCCGGCGCCGAAGCGGTCGGCGGGCTCTCCCACACCGAACTCGCCTACCTCGTCGGCGGGCCGTCCCGGGCCGTCGCGGCGAGCCTCGCGCTGCTGCGGCCGGCCGGGTCCGTCGACGGGGGACCGGGCGCGCGGGTCATCGCGACGGGGGCGGCGCCCGCGGGGGCGTCGGCGCTGGACGTCGCGGTGCTGGACGCGGCGCTGCCGGGGATCCGGGTCGCCGACCTGCCGCGCCGCACCTGGGTCGCGCGTGAACTCGCCGCGGTGCGGGCCTCGCTGGAAGGGCGCGGCCAGCTCCTCGACGACGCCGCGCGGCTCCGGATCCGGCTCGCCGCGGCGCCCGCGGCGCTGCTGTGGGCGGTCGGCGTGGTGCGGGCCTTCGCGGGCTCGGCCAACGGGCGGCCCTTCGGCTTCCTCGTCGCCGCGCTCGTCGTGCTCGGCCTCGGCACCCTCGGGCTCGCGCTCAGCGTCCCGGTGCGGACGAGGGCGGGAGACCGCTCGGTGACGGACGCCGCCGCCAGGCACCGGATGCTGCACCCCTCGCAGAAGCCCTCGTACGCCGACCACGGCACCGACTCGGCGGCGCTGGCCGTCGCGCTGTTCGGCGGCACGGCGCTGATGGTCCTCGACCCGGAGTTCGCGGCCGAGTCCGAGGTGCACCGCCACGCAGGGCAGGACACGGGCTCGTGGGGGGCGGCGTGGATCTCCTCGGGCGGCGGGTCCTCGTCCTCGTCGTCTTCCTCGTCCTCGTCGTGCTCGTCCTCCTCGTGCTCCGGCTCGTCGTCCTCCTCCTGCGGAGGCGGCGGGGGCGGGGGGTGCGGCGGCTGACCGGGAACCCGGGCACCGTCGTGAGCATCGAAGACAGCAGGACCCGCAGAGTCGGACAAAACCGACTCTTAGGGCCTACCTGACAGACCGCGACGCCGCGGGCACCGACACGGGAGGACCCCCCGATGATCCTCGCTGAGATCGCCTCCGAACCCACCTGGGGCATCGAAGGCAAAGCCTTCCTCGCCCTCTACACGGTGCTCGCCACCCTCGTCTTCGTCTTCGTGATCGGGTCCCGCCGCTGGCTCTCGGCGGGCGCCGACATGCCGGGCGAGTTGTCCGCGCCGGAGCTGGCGCACCTGGTCGAGGGCCCGCGCCGCGCCGTCGCGGCGAGCCTCGCCGCGCTGCGGCTGGCCGGGTCCGTGGCGTCCGCGCCCGGAGGCAGGGTCGTCGCGACGGGACCGGCGCCGGCCGGCGCGGCGCCGCTCGACCACGCGGTCCTGTACGCGGCGGGCGCCGGCGCCAAGGTCGGCGACCTGCCCCGGCACCCGGCCGTCGCGCAGGAGCTGTCCGCCGTGCACGCCTCCCTGGTGGCGCGCGGCCAGGTGCCCGGCCCCGCCGAGCGGCGCGCCGCCCGGCTGAGCGCGGTGCCCCTGCTCCTGCTGCTCGGACTCGGCGTCGCCCGGCTCGTGGCCGGCCTCGACGCCGGAAAGCCGGTCGGCTACCTCATGGTCGTCCTCCTCGTCGTCGCGGTGGCGACGTTCACCCTGCTGGTGAGCGTGCCCAAGCGAACCCGGGCGGGGGAGCGGACCGTGGCGTCCTCGGCACGGCGTCTGGACGCCCTGCACCCGTCGAAGTCCCCGTCTTACGCCTCCTACGGGCCTTACGGCGCGGCCCTCGCCGTCGCGGCGTTCGGCGCGGTGGCGCTCGTCGGCATGGATCCGGCGTTCGCGGCCGAGGCCGAACTGAACCGGCAGCTCGGAATGGCCTCGGGCGGCGGTTCGGGCGGTGGCGGGGACTCGTCCTCGTCCTCCTGCAGCAGCGGCTCCTCCTGTAGCAGCGGCTCGTCCTGCGGCGGAGGCGGCTGCGGGGGCGGATGCGGCGGATGAGCGGACCCGGAATCGGGATCGGATGGCGGCCGGAGATCGCGGAGTTCGTCGCGCAGCTCCCGGGCCTCGCCTTCACCGAGGTCATCGCCGAGTCACTGCACCACCCCGACCACCGGCTGCTGGAGCTGCGCGACCGGGGCGTCGCGGTCATCCCGCACGGGGTGCGGCTGTCGCTCGGCGGCGCGGAGCCCGTCGACCCGGCGCGGATCGAGCACCTCGCCCGCAGCGCCGAACTCGTCGGGGCCCCGCTCGTCAGCGAGCACGTCGCGTTCGTGCGGGCGGGCGGGCTGGAGGCCGGGCACCTGCTGCCGGTGCCGCGCAGCCGCGACTCCCTCGACGTGCTCGTCCGCAACACCGCCGCGACCATGGCGGGGCTCGGCGTGCCGTTCGCCGTCGAGCCGATCGCGGCGGTCTTCGACTGGCCCGACGACGACTACACCGAAGGCCGGTTCCTCACCGAACTCCTCGACAGGACGGGCGCGCTGCTGCTCCTGGACGTCGCCAACGTGTACGCCAACGCGCGCAACCGCGGCGAGGACCCGGTGAAGGTGCTGGAGTCGTTCCCGCTGGAAAGGGTCGTCTACTGCCACGTCGCCGGAGGCCGCGAAAGCGAAGGCCTCTACCACGACACGCACACCGACCCCGTCCCCGCCGAGGTGCTGGCCCTCGTCGCCGAGGCCGAGACGCGGTGCCCGCCGGAGAACCGGCTCGGCTACCTCCTGGAACGCGACGGAAGCTACCCGCCGACGCACGTCCTCGCCGCGGAGCTCGACGCGATCGCCGACGCGGCGAACCTGCCCAGGATCACGGGGTCCGCCCAGGCCACGGGCCTGCCCAGGATCACCTGAGGAGCCGCGATGGACGAGTCGTTCTCCGATCTCGCGGCCCGCCAGGAGGCGCTGGTCCGCGCGCTGGTCGCCGGCGCAGACCTGCCCGGCGGCTTCGACAAGGCCCGCGTCGGCGCCGCCGCGCGCGCCCTCCTGCGCAAGCGCTTCGGCGAGGTCCTGCACCCGTGGCCCGACCTCATCCTCCACCGCGACGCCTATCTGGGCTGGGCCGAGGGCCGCCCCACCCGCGGCTCCTGGCTCGACGGCTGGGACTTCGCCCGCGCCCACCGGGCCGACCTCGCCCCGGACGCGCGCGCCGCGCTCGCCGTCCGCGAAGCCCTCTGGCACTACGGCGCGGACGGCACCGCCGCCCGCCCCCGCAAGGCGCCCGCCCTCCGCGGGTTCCCGGGCGGTGTCGTGGTCGCCGTCTTCGGCAAGGCCAAGATCCTCAGGACCGGGGCCCTCGCCTTCCGCCCCGGCGGATAACCACTGATCCAAGACTTCGCCCGTTTTCTCCCGGAAGGGCGTTTCACCTGGTTCCTGCCGTCTCCCCGGGGGCACGGCCTCAGCATGCGCATCGGGGTGCTCACTGGAGGCGGGGACTGCCCCGGACTGAACGCGGTGATCCGGGCCATCGTGCGCAAGGGCGTCGGCGAGTACGGGCACACCGTCACGGGCTTCAAGGACGGGTGGCGGGGGCCGCTGGAAGGCGACGCGGTGGAACTGCCCGTATCGGCCGTGCGGGGAATCCTCGCGCAAGGCGGGACGATCCTCGGGTCGTCGCGGACGAACCCGCTGTCCGACCCGCACGGCGCGCGCAAGATCACCGAGAACCTCGCCGCCCTCGGCGTCGACGCGCTCATCGCGATGGGCGGCGAGGACACCCTCGGCGTCGCCGAAGCGCTCCACAGGCAGGGCGTGCCCGTCGTCGGAGTGCCCAAGACGATCGACAACGACCTCGGCGCGACCGACTACACCTTCGGCTTCGACACCGCGGTCGCCATCGCCACCGAGGCGCTCGACCGGCTCCGCACGACGGCCGAGAGCCACCACCGGGCCGTCGTCTGCGAAGTGATGGGCCGGCACGCCGGATGGATCGCCCTGCACTCCGGGCTCGCCGGCGGCGCCGACGTGATCCTCATCCCCGAACGGCCCTTCGACCCCGCCAGGGTCATCGGCTGGGTGGAGGCGCGGTTCCGGCGCGGACTCGCCGCCGTCGTCTGCGTCTCCGAGGGCGCCCGGCCGATCTCGGGCGACCTGACCCTCCAGGAAGGCGGCGAGGACGCCTTCGGGCACGTCAGGCTCGGCGGAGTGGGCACCTGGCTCGCCGAGCGGATCGAACAGGCCACCGGACGCGAATCCCGCGCCGTGGTCCTCGGGCACCTCCAGCGCGGAGGCGTCCCCACCGCCTTCGACAGGGTCCTCGCCACCCGCTTCGGCCTCCACGCCGTCGACGCCGTCCAGGCCGGAGCCTTCGGCGTCATGACGGCCCTGCGCGGCACCGACGTCATCCGCGTCCCGCTCCGCGACGCCGTCGCCACCCTGAAGACGGTCCCGCCCGACCGCTACAGCGAAGCCGAGGCCCTCTTCGGCTGAGCCCGCCGGCCCTCGTCCCGGGAGGCGGCGGAAAACACGTCGCGAGTGCTCTCCAGGATGGGCGACACTGAAAGGTGTCCCCGTAAGCCCTCCTGGAGGTTCTGATCATGCCCGCGGCGTCCGTCATCGGTGAGCCCTGCGTTCTGCTGAAGCTCGGCGAGATCGTGCTCAAGGGCAAGAACCGCCACCAGTTCGAACAGCGGCTCCAGAACAACATCCGCAAGGCGCTCGCCGCCACCGAGGTGGAGACGACCCTGTGGCAGCGCTCCGGCGTGATCGTCGTCCGCGCCAAGAGCGGAGCGGTCGACGACGTCGAGAAGGTCGCCAAGCGGCTGGAGGACGTCATGGGCATCGTGATCGTGCACCGGTGCTGGCGCGTCGACAAGACCGTCGAGGCGATGACGCAGGCCGCGCTCGACATGGTCGGCGAGCACCCGGCCGCGGCCCTCGGCGGCAGCTTCGCGGTCCGGCCGCGCCGCCGCGACAAGCGCTTCCCGATCACCTCCGCCGAGATCGGGATCTCCGTCGGCTCGGCCATCAACGTCAAGTTCGGGCTGCCGGTCAACCTGAAGCGCCCCGACCTCACCGTCTCCATCGAGGTCGACCGCGACGAGGTGTTCGTCTACACCGACGGCGCGCCCGGCCAGGGCGGCCTGCCCGTCGGATCGAGCGGGCGCGGCCTCGTCCTGATGTCCGGCGGCATCGACTCGCCCGTCGCCGCCTACCGGATGATGCGGCGCGGCCTGCGCGTCGACTACCTGCACTTCTCCGGCATGCCGTTCACCGGCCCGGAGTCGATCTACAAGGCTTACGCGCTCGTCCGCGAACTCGACAAGTTCCAGGGCGGCTCCCGCCTCTTCGTCGTGCCGTTCGGCAAGGCTCAGCAGCAGATCAAGGCCGCGGGCGAGGACCGCCTCGCGATCATCGCGCAGCGCCGCCTCATGCTGAAGACCGCCGAGGTCCTCGCCGAACGCCGCAAGGACGGCGCCCTCATCACCGGCGACTCCCTCGGCCAGGTCGCCAGCCAGACCCTCATCAACATGACCGCCCTCGACGACGCCGTCGACCTGCCGATCCTCCGCCCGCTCGTCGGCATGGACAAATCGGAGATCATGGACTCGGCCCGTCGCATCGGCACCCTCTCGATCTCCGAGCTCCCCGACGAGGACTGCTGCTCCATCCTCGCCCCCCGCCGTCCCGAGACCGCCGCCAAGATCGCCGACCTCCGCCAGATCGAGAAGCGCCTCGACGCCGAGGAGCTCGCCGAACAACTCGCCGACTCCCTCCAGGAGCACCACCCGGTCTACGGCGCCGAATAGCCCCGTGGGCCGCCCGTCCGGACGATCGCCGGGCGGCGGCGAGACGCGCGCACGGCGTGCGCCGTCCGGGCCGGGATGAGCGGGCGGTAGGCGAATCCGGCCGGTGGGGTGGCCGGGCCTGTCCGCCACCCAATTCGGCCAAGAGGCTGCGAAATGCCTTGCCTGGGCGAAACGATGGGGGCATGGCCTTTGAGGATGAGGCGGCTGAGCGCGGGCTGCGCGAGCTGATGTCGGGTGATCCGGTGCGGGCGCTGGCGGCGGCGGACGCCGCCCGCGCCAGAACCGTGTACCCGGTGCTCGTGCCGGCCGGTCCGATGTTCGGCGTAGCCGAGCGGGTGGCCGGAGGCTGGCGGGTGCGCAGCATGGGCGAGGCCACCCCGCAGTGCGCCCGCGACGATCTGGCCACGCAGCTCCGGCAGGAGGCCCAGCGCGCGTCCGACCCCGAGCCCTACCAGGCGGCCGCGCGTCGGCTGGACTGGCAGCGGCACGACCAGCTGACGGTCGCGGGCCGCCCCTTCCGCGTGATCCGGGTCGAGCAACTGCTGCGGATGAACGCGACGGCGCCGGAAGGACCGCGCCCCACCGACCCCGATCCCCGGTTCCGCCGCCCCCGCCCGCGCCCCCTGGAGCTGCTGACGACCGACGGCCCGCACACCCCCGACCGGCTCGCCCTCGCCGCGGAGTTCGCCGATCTGGCGGCCCGCCCCGGCCTGTTCGAGGGCGACGCGCTCGTCGACGCGCAGCGGGCGCTCGGCACCCATCCGGTGCCGGTCCCGATGGCCGCGGCGTTCTCCGTCGCGGAGTTCCTGCACGACGGATGGCGGTCGGCGACCGCGGCCTGCACGACGCCCCACCTGGCGCGCGAGGCCCTCGCGGAGTACCTCCAGCAGGTCATCCCGGCCGTGGAGCGCCCCGACGCGGGGACCCGCCGCGCCTACGAGGAGGCCGCCGCCCTGCTCACCGCGGCCCGCCTCGACGAGATCGCCGTCGCGGGCCGCCGCTTCCGCGTCGTCCGGCTGGAGAAGATCGCCCGCTTCGGCGAAGAGGGCCCGGAGATGCCGCGCCCGTCGGACTTCGACCCCGACCCCCCGATCGAGATCATGGCGATGCGCCTGCGCGCGGACGGCATCATCGAATAGCGGACGGCCCGCCGCCGTCTCCGGCGACGGGCCCGCCGGTCACCGCCGCAGGAGCAGGGCCAGCGAGGCGGCCACGAGGACCAGGCCCGCGCAGCCGGCCGGCGCGAGCGGCTCGTGCAGCACCGCCAGGCCCAGGAGGGCGGCGATGGTCGGCTCCAGCAGGGTGAGGGTGGTCGCGGTCGTCGCGTCGACGGCGCGGAGCGCGCGGAAATAGAGGACGTAGGCGAGCGCGGTGGTGACCGCCCCGAGGTAGCCCGCGACGGCGGCCCCCTGGAGCGAGCCGAGCCAGCCGGGCCCGCTCACGGCGAGGACCGGGAGCAGGACGGCCGCCGCCAGGCCGAACACGGCGCCCGCGACGGGTCGCGCGTCATGCCCCGCCCGGACGATCCGGGCGACCGCCACCGAGTGGATCGCGTAGAACGCCCCGGAGACCAGCGAGAGCACGATCCCGGCACCGTCGGCGGCGCCGCCGCCGATCAGCAGGGCGCTGCCGGCGACCGCCAGAACCCCCGCCCCGAGCTGCCGACGGCTGGGCGCTTCCCCTTCCAGGAGGCCGAGGAGCGCGGCGCACACGGGTGCCGAGCCGATCGTGACGACGGTCGCCACCGCGACGCCGGTGCGGTCGACCGCGACGAAGTAGGCGATCTGGGAGACCGCCGCCCCCGCCGCGCCGAGGAGCAGCGCAGTCCGCGTCCGGCGCGGGCCCGCGGTGAGGAGAGCGGGCAGCGAACGGCCCGCGAACAGCACGAGCAGGGCGCCGCCGAGCACGATCCGCGCGGCGCCGACCGAGACGGCGGAGGCGCCGTCCGGTGCGAGGACGGTCACCGCGCCGGTGGTGCCCCAGAGGGAGGCGGCCGCGGTGACGAGAAGATGACCGGCGCGCACGCCGAAAGAAGACGAAGAGGAGGAAAGCATGAGAAGCGCTCCTGAAGCGGAAGTCGAAGGAAACCGATTCCGTCTCCGGGGCGCGCACCGCCGACGTCCGTCATTCGATGAGGGACGCGGGCGCACGGACCTCGACGAGGCCGTGGTTCAGCGGGTGGGTGCCCCGGTCAGGGGGCGGTGGGCGGGCCCACGATGCGCGTCATGCGCCGAACCCTAACACCGAGGGCCGCACCCGGCGGGACACACCGGGCACGGCCCTCAGGGTCGAAGAGCACGGGAGGCGATCACACGACCGTCCCCGGCGCGGGGCGGATCAGCCCGCGACGACCTGCTCGGGGGCCGGGGTGAGCTGCCGGCCGACGATGGGCGGGAGCGCCTGCACCAGTGCGGCGAGCTCGGCCATGTCGTCGTGGACGAGGGCCTGCGGGCCGTCGCACAGCGCGGTCTCGGGGTGCGGGTGGACATCGATGATCACACCGTCGGCGCCGACCGCGATCGCGGCGCGGGTGAGCGGCAGGACCAGGTCGCGGCGCCCGCCGGAGTGCGACGGGTCGACGATCACCGGCAGGTGCGACAGCCGCTGCGCGACGGGCACGGCCGAGATGTCCAGGGTGTTGCGGGTGGCCTTCTCGTAGGTGCGGATGCCCCGCTCGCACAGGACCACGTCGAGGTTGCCGCGCTGCGCGACGTACTCGGCCGACATCAGCCACTCCTCGATCGTCCCGCTCATGCCGCGCTTGATCATGACGGGCTTGCCCGCGTCGCCGACGGCCTGCAGCAGCGCGAAGTTCTGAGTGTTGCGGGTGCCGATCTGCAGCATGTCGGCGTATTCGGCGACGAGCTCGACATCACGGGCGTCGACGACCTCGGTGACGATCGGCATGCCGGTCTCGGCGCGCACGTCGGCGAGGATCTTCAGGCCAGCCTCGCCGAGGCCCTGGAAGGCGTACGGGGACGTGCGGGGCTTGAACGCGCCGCCGCGCAACAGGGACGCGCCCGCGCGCCTGGCCATGAGCGCGCCCTGGAGGGTCTGCTCGGGGGTCTCGACGGCGCAGGGGCCGGCGATCAGGGTCATGTGGCCGGGGCCGATCGGCACGCCGCCGACGCGCACCGTGGAGCGCTCGGGGTGGTTCTCGCGGCTGACCAGCTTGTAGGGGGCGGAGATCCGCACGACGTCGCTGACGCCCCTCTGGCCGCGCAGGTTGAGGGTGCCGAAGCGCTCGACGTCGCCGACGAGGCCGACGATGGTCCGGTTGACGCCGCGGCTGACGAAGGCCTCGCCGCCCGCCGCGCCGACCAGCGCGACGACGTTGTCGATGTCGGACTCGGTGGCCTCAGGTGACATCACGACGACCATGGGTCTCTCCTCGAAGAAGGTCGGGAAACGAACGTCTGGAAGACGAAGGTGGGGAAAACGGTGTGCGGGCAAAGCAAAGAGCCCCGGGCCTTGTGGCGGCCCGGGGCTCTCGAAGTCTCTTGCGTCAGCGCAGCTTTCGGCTGACGAGGGACCCGGATCCGGGCTCGCCATACCAAAAGTAGAAGCTGCTGCTCTGCATGGGATCAGCGTAGACCATGATCGGGAGTGGTCCGAACTTCGGGGGCTGGGAGACGGGCGTCCGCGGGGGAGTGGCAGACTGGGCCGGAAGATGACCTCCCCAGAGAAATCACTGCCGCCGGGGCAGTACGTGCCCCGGGGATTTCCGGTGCTGCACTACGGTCCGGTGCCGAAATTCCGCCCGGAGCGCTGGGACTTCCGCGTCTACGGGCCCACCGCCGACGGCGCGGAGGCCCGCTGGGACTGGGAAGAGTTCCAGAAGCTTCCGCGCACCTCAGTCGTCGCCGACTTCCACTGCGTCACGAAGTTCACGATCCCCGACAACCTGTGGGAGGGCGTGACGGGCCGGACGCTCCTCGAACTGGTCCCGCCGCATCCCGACGTGACCCATGTGATGCTCTGGGCCGAGTACGGGTACGGCGCGAACATCCGCCTGGAGGACCTGCGGGCCGAGGGCACCGTGTTCGCCACCCACCACAACGGGGAGGAGATCACGCCCGATCACGGCTTCCCCGTCCGGGCGGTGGTGCCGCACCTGTACGCGTGGAAGAGCGTCAAGTGGTCGCGGGGGTTCGAGTACCTCGTCGGGGACCGGCGCGGGTTCTGGGAGGAGCGCGGCTACCACACCGTCGCCGATCCGTGGCGGGAGCAGCGGTACTCCTACCAGGAGGACTGACGCCCGTTTCGTTGGTGATCGTCATGGTTTGCGGGCCATGTCGGGACCCGGTCCGATAGTCACCTGGCGGAAGTGATTGCGCGCGCTCGGTGAGGGCGGCAAGGTCCTGCCATGTCCTCAGAGTCCTCCGCGTCCCCGTCGTCCGGCCCGTCCGCCTTTCCCGCCTCCGAACCCGCCCCGCTGCGCGTCCTCGCCGTCGACGACGAGCTGCCCGCCCTGGAGGAACTCGTCCACCTGCTGCGGGCCGACCCCCGGGTGGAGCGGGTCACCGGCGCGGGCGACCCCGCCGAGGCGCTGCGGGGGCTCGGCCGGATGATGGCCGCGGGGGAGCGGCTCGACGCGGTCTTCCTCGACGTGCGCATGCCCGGCCTCGACGGGCTCGACTTCACCCGGCTGCTCTCCGGCTTCGCCGAACCCCCCGCCGTGGTCTTCGTGACCGCGCACGACGACTGCGCCGTCGCGGCCTTCGAGCTCGGCGCCCTGGACTACCTGCTGAAACCCGTCCGCCAGAGGCGGCTGGCCGAGGCCGTCGGACGGGTCCAGCGCGCGGCGCGGCGGGAGCGGGCCGCCCCGGACGACGAGCTGATCCCCGTCGAACTGGGCGGGCGGACCCGGCTGGTGAGCCGCTCCGCGGTCACCCATGTGGAGGCCCACGGCGACTACGTCCGGCTGCACACCGAGGGCGGCGAACACCTCGTGCGGATCCCGCTGGCCGTCCTCGCCCGGCGCTGGGCCGACGCCGGCTTCGTGCGGATCCACCGCAGCACCCTCGTCGCCGCCGCCCACATCACCGAACTCTGCTTCGACGCGGGCCGGGCCGAGGTCCGGGTCGGCGCGACCACCCTGCCGGTGAGCCGCCGGCACACCCGAGAGGTCCGCGACCTGCTCGTCCGCGGCTTCCGCGGCGGCCCGGACCCCCGCTGACACCCCCGCCCACCGGGCGACGACGCAGGGAAGCGGCACCTGCCGACCGTTCGTCGCCCGAAACCGACCGCTCGACCTACAGCTACGCTACGTATATCGCCGACTACATACCGTTGGTCGCGCGACCCGGCCGCGCGCCCCCACAGCCCCTCCAGTCCCCGTAACGTTCTCTTCAGCAAGACGATTCTGGAGGTCCTTCCCGGGGCCGGTCTGACTCCGGGTAAGGACCATCAGCCGCCGCCTCCCGTACCGGGGGGGTGGGAGACGGCGGTGCAGGCTCAGGCGCTGAGCGGACAGTCGGGGGGTTGTCCGTCTCAGCGCCTGAGCGTATTTCTGGCCCTACCTCCGGCCCTGGGGGCCTCCGGTCCTCCGGTAGGGCTGTGATCGGGCGCTTTCGCGCCTTGGGCGTCCCTCCGGCCCCGGGGCCTACGGGACACCCAGGGGCGCCCGATCACGTGACCGCCCGCGCCTGGCGGCGCTCCTTGGAAACAACCGGCCCCGTGTCCGCCTCGGGAGACGCTCCCTGGAAACACCGTTCGTGCCCGCGCCTGGCGGCGCTCCCCGGAAGAACTGGGCCTGTGTCCGCCTGGCGGAACTCCCTCCCGGCGAACGATTCCTTGGAAGCGCGCGGCCCTGTTCGCGCTTCCTGGAGTCGCCCGGTTGATGGCGGCGCTTCGTGGGATCACTTCGCTGGCACTCGCGCCTGGGCGGCGCTCCCCGGAATCGCCCGGTTGCCGGCTGTGCCTGGCGGTGCCATCTGGAAGATCCGTCGCGGGGTGGGCGCGGCGGCGGGACGGCCGTGTGCGTCGCTTCGGCGTTGTGCGGGCGTTGGGGGCGTGTTCGGCCGTGCCTGGTGGCGTGCCTTGGAACGCCCGTGTGCGACCGTGCGTCTTGGGGCTTCCTGAGGATCTTTGACGTGTTGACGTCATCGGCTGGGCGGACCGTTGGCGCTTCCGGGTGGCTTTCGCGGGTGCGTTCGGGGTGTGCCGGGTTCCCGGGGGCCGGGGGTGGGTCAGGTGGGGGTGGTGGAGCGGAGACGTTTCAGGGTTTCGATGTCGGTTTTGTGGGGGGCGGGGGAGCGGCCGGGGGTTTCGATGATGAAGGGGATGCCGGCGACGGTGGGGTGGTGGAGGAGGGCGGCGAAAGGGGACTCCCCGATGTGGCCCTGGCCGATGTTCTCGTGGCGGTCCTTCTTGGAGCCGCACACGTCCTTGGAGTCGTTGGCGTGGATCAGCTTGAGGCGGTTCGGTCCGACGGTCGCGACGAGTTCGTCGAGGGTCTTGGCGACGCCGTCCGCGGCGGCCAGATCGTGGCCCGCGGCGAAGACATGGCAGGTGTCGAGGCAGATGCCCAGCTTGGGGTGGTGGTCGAGCGCCGCGAAGTACGGGCCGAGCTGGTCGACCGTGGCGCAGAGCATCGCGCCCTGACCCGCCATGGGCTCCAGCAGGAGGTCGGGCGCGTCGTCGGGCAGCGCGTCCAGCAGCGGCAGCACGTGCTCGCGGACCTGGGCGAGGGCCTCCTCGCGGGTCTGCGTGACGGCCGAGCCGGTGTGCACGACCACGCCGCGCGCCCCGATCTGCGCGCCGCGCGCCAGCGAGTGCGCCACCGAGGAGACCGACTTCTCCAGGGTGTCCTCGCTGGGCGTGCCGAAGTTCACCAGGTAGGGCGCGTGGACGAAGACCGGCAGCGGGCTCTCCCGCAGCTTGTCGTCCTCGGCGGGCCTGCCGGCGGCCTGCGCCCACCCGCGCGGGTTGCTCACGAAGACCTGGACGGCTTCCGCGCCGATCTCGGCGGCGTACTTCAGGGATCCGGTGCCGAGGCCCCCGGCCACCGGTACGTGCGCCCCGATGGGGCTCTGCGGTTCGCTCATGGTCGTCCCAGATTAGGGGACCGGTCTGACAGGACCGGCCCCCCGCGCGGGACGGCTAGTGCGTGATCGTGATCGTGGTGCCCTTGGGCACGCGGTTCCCGCCGCCCGGGTTCATGTTGATGACCCGCCCGGTGCCCACCGTCTGGTTGATGACGACGACGAAGCCGCGCCGCTCCAGCTCGGCCTTCGCCTCGTCGATCGACTTGCCCAGCAGGTGCGGGATCAGGATGTTGCCGTTGGCGTCGGGCTGGTCGTCGTCGCAGAACGGGTTGACCTGCTCCAGGAAGCAGTTGTCGCGCTTGTTGACGCCGATCGTGACGGTCGAGCCGGGGGCGAGGACGGTGCCCGCCTTCGGGTCCTGCCAGAGGATCGTGCCGTCGGGCTTGCTCGGGTCGTTCTGCTCGACCTCGTTGATGTGGAAGTCGCCGTTCAGCTTGGCCTTGATCGCGTCGAGCTGGCCGTAGGCGTCGTCCTTGGCCTTGCCGACGATGTCGGGCATCGCCAGGCCGCTGGAGACGTACAGCACGATCGGGTCGTCGGGGGAGTGCTTCGTGCCCGCCTTGGGGTTCGTGCCCGCGGCCATGCCCTCCGGCTGGCTGGAGGCCCGCTCCTCCTCGGTGAAGTCGAACGCCTTCAGCTGCTCGCGCGCCTCGTCCATGCTCTTGCCCGCGACGTCCGGGATCTCGATCGGGGTGAGCCCCTTGGACAGGGTGAGGACGATCCGCGTGCCGGGCTGGATCTTGGCGCCCTCGCCGGGCACGACCCCCGCGACGGTGCCCTTGGTCGCCTTGTCGGAGAAGACCTTCGTGTCGGCGATCTCGTACTGGATGCCGTCGGCGCCGAGCATCCGGACGGCCTCTTCCTGCGAGACGCCGATGAGCTCCGGCACGTGGTCGTACTTGCCGGACACCTGGTACCAGACGGCCCAGCCGAGCACCATCGAGGCGATCAGGCCGAGCGTCAGCAGCACGAACCTGCCGGTGACGAAGTGCATGATCTTGTCGATCAGCAGGACGTCGTCCTGGCGCGCGGGCTCCTCGCCGCGCGGAAGGACGGCGGTGTGGTTGGGGCCGCCGGGCAGGACGGAGGTCCGGTTGTCCGGGCCGGGCTGGCGCAGCACGGAGGTGGCGCCGTCGGGGCTGCCCTGCGGCGCGCTGTGCGGGCCGCTGTTGTACGGGCCGTGGGGGCCGCTGTGGTGGGGGCCCTGGGCCTGCGGCCGGGAGTGCTCGCCGGAGTTGCGCGTCATCGGCACGCCGGGCGCGCCCGGGGCGGGCAGCGGGAGGTTCGGGTCGGCGAGCAGCGCGTAGAAGTGGCCGGCGTCCATGGGCCGCCCGGCGGGGTCCTTGGCGGTGGCCGACGCGACCAGCGCGTCGATGCGCGGCGGGATGTCGGGGACGAGCTGGGACGGCAGCGGGATCGGGTCGTTGACGTGCGCGTAGGCCACCGCGAGGGGGGTGTCGCCCTGGTGCGGCTGGCGGCCGGTGAGCAGTTCGAACAGCAGGACGCCCGCGGCGTAGACGTCGGAGCGGGCGTCCGCGCGGCCGTCGATGACCTGCTCGGGGGCCATGTAGGCGACCGTGCCGATGATCATGCCCGTCTTGGTCTGCTTGCTGTCGGTCTCGGCGCGGGCGAGTCCGAAGTCCGCGACCTTGACCTGGCCGTCGCGGGTCAGCAGGACGTTCTCCGGCTTGACGTCGCGGTGGATCAGCCCGCCCCGGTGGGCCGCGCCGAGCGCGGACAGGACCGGCGCCATGATGCCGAGCGCGTCGCGGACGGGCAGGCGCCCGCGCTCGTCGAGGAGGTCGCGCAGAGTCCTGCCGGGCAGGTACTCCATGGTCAGGTAGGTGTGCGCGCCGTCGCTGCCCTGGTCGTACACGGCGACCACGTTAGGGTGCGAGAGGGCTGCCGCGGCCTTCGCCTCGCCCATGAAGCGCCGGACGAACTGCTCGTCCTGGGCGAGGTGCGGGTGCATCACCTTGACGGCGACGATCCGATCGAGCTTCAGGTCGCGGCCGACGTACACCGTGGCCATGCCACCCTTGGCCACCTTCGACTCGATGCGGTAACGCTCGTCGAGTACCTGCCCGACGAGAGGATCCACAGCTGTCGCGTCCATCCGGGCAGTCTAAGGGCGAACCGGACCCTGACTCATCGGTCTGCGGGACTACGTTTTGTCCGTTCTGGAACCGTGATCATGAGTTGTCCGCATCGACATCGGCGGCCTGCCCGGTTCGCGAGCGCCCACGGCGAAGCCGGGATCTTGAGGCGCTTGCGAACCGGGCCGGGTCAGTGCCGCCCGGTTCGCGGGCGCCCCGGCGGAGCCGGGATCATGAAGCGGCCGTGAACCGGGCCGGGTCGATGCAGCCGGGTCAGGGCTGCCCGCCCGTCGCGAGGCCGTCGAACGCCGACGACGCCTGGGCCAGGTGCCGCCGGGGGATGCGGCCGGCCAGGCGAGCGGCGCGGCCCGCCTCGACCGCGTGGCGCATCGCCGTCGCCATGAGCGCGGGCCTGCGCGCGCGGGTGACGGCCGTGGCCAGCAGGACCGCGTCGCAGCCCAGCTCCATCGCCAGGGCCGCGTCGCTGGCGGTGCCGATCCCGGCGTCCAGGACCACCGGGACGCCCGCGCGCTCCACGATCAGCTCGATGTTGTGCGGGTTGCGGATGCCGAGGCCCGAGCCGATCGGCGCGCCCAGCGGCATGACGGCCACGCAGCCCGCCTGCTCGAGGCGCTGCGCCAGGACGGGATCGTCGTTGGTGTAGGGCAGGACCTTGAACCCGTCGGCGACGAGGCGCTCGGCGGCGTCCAGCAGCTCGATCGGATCAGGGAGCAGGGTGTGCTCGTCGGCGATCACTTCGAGCTTCACCCAGTCGGTGCCGAGCGCCTCGCGGGCCAGGCGCGCGGTGAGCACGGCCTCGCCGGAGGTGAAGCAGCCCGCCGTGTTCGGCAGCACCTTGATGCCGTGCCTGTCGAGCAGCTCCAGCACCGAGCCCTTGGCCGCGGGGTCGACGCGGCGCATCGCCACCGTCGTCAGGGCGGTGCCCGACGCCAGCAGCGCCTCCTCCAGCGCGTGCATGCTCGGGGCGCCGCCCGTGCCCATGATGAGGCGCGAGCCGAGCTTCTCCCCGGCGATCTCCAGTGCGTCCGGCGTGTCCACGTTCTCAGCCTCCCTGGACCGCGGTGATGATCTCCACCCGGTCCCCGTCGTTCAGGGTCGTCGCGGGCCACTGCGCGCGCCGGACCACCTCGTCGTTCAGCGCCACCGCGATACCGCGGCCCCCTTCGGCCGCGATCGGCCCGGCCACGTGGACGACGACGTCGGCGACCGTCGTGCCGACGGCGAGATCGCAGGGGTCTCCGTTGACATGGGCTCTCATCGGGTCTCCACGGGGGCGAAGCGGGCGGCGGTGAAGGGGCGGGCCACCTCGGGCAGGTCCTCGCCCGCGAGCACCCCGGCGACGGCGTCGGCGGTGAGCGGGGCGAGCAGGATGCCGTTGCGGTAATGGCCCGTGGCATAGACCAGGCCGTCGGTCCCCGAAGGTCCGAGGATCGGGGCGTTGTCGGGGGAGCCGGGGCGGAAGGAGGCCGTGACCTCGGCGAACTCCAGCTCGGTGACGCCGGGGAACAGCGCGCGGGCGTCGCGCAGCAGCTCCCACAGACCGCCCGCGGTGACGCGGCCGTCGAACCCCAGCTCCTCCTGGGTGGCGCCGACGACCAGCTCCCCGTCGGGGCGGGGCACGAGGTACAGCGAGAAGCCCTGGACGAGCCCGCGGGTGGCGCGGGTCAAGAACGGCCGGGGCGAGCGCAGTCTGATGATCTGGCCCTTGACGGGCCGTACGGGCAGGTCGCTGAGGCCGCCCGACCAGCTTCCGGCGGCGAGGACCACCTGGTCGGCGGGCAGTACCGTGCCGTCCTCCAGCCGGACGCCCTTGGCCCGCCCGTCTTCGATGACGATCTCGTGCGCGCGCTTGCGGACGAGCGGCACATCGGCGCAGGCCTGGAGAAGGGCCGCGACCACCTTGCGGGGGTTCACGCTGCCGTCCTCGGGGGCGAGGATGCCGCCGCGCACGGAGGGGGCCAGCATCGGCTCCAGCTTGCGGCACTCGCGGCCGGTGAGCAGCTCGGTGCGCAGGCCGAGGGACGCCTGGAACTCGTGCTGCTCGCGCAGGAAGGCGAGGTCGTCGCCGTCGTAGGCGACCGAGAGGTTGCCCTCGCGCTGGTGGCCGACGTCGATCCCGGTCAGCTCGGCGAGCTCGGCGGCGAACGCCGGGTAGCGGTCGCGCGAGTCGATGCCGAGCATCAGGTGGTCTTCCTCGCCGTACTGGAGCTCGCCCACGGGCGTCAGCATCCCGGCCGCGACATGACTGGCGCCCGAGCCCGGCGAGGGGTCCACGAGGGTGACGGCCAGGCCCCGCTGGGCGGCCCGCCAGGCGACGCCGAGGCCGACGACCCCGGCTCCGATGATCACGATCAAGCGCGTCCGCTCCCTTCGCCGGCATGATCCGGATCAGGTTCGTACGGTCGGGAGCCGCGTGCTCCCCTCTCAGCCCCCGCGGGGGCTCCCGTGCTGTCGGAATCCAGCGTATGCCCTGAGCAGGAATCATGGGTTATCCGGCATCCCTGTGCAGAACGCCGTTCTCGCCGACGGTTAAGGTTGGCCTCACCTTGCCGGTCCGGTCTGTGGGTGTCGTGGAGGGCTTTGCATGGAACGGGTCATCGTCGTCGGCGGCGGTCTCGCCGGAGTGCGCGCCGTGGAGGCGCTGCGGGCCAGGGAGTACGCGGGCGCGCTCACCCTCGTGTGCGCCGAAGAGGTGCTGCCCTACGACCGGCCGCCCCTCTCGAAGGCGGTCCTGACCGGCGACAGCGACGACACGACCGTCGACGCCGCCTGGGACGCGCTCGACTGCGACGTCCGGTTCGGCGTCACCGCCACGGGCCTGCGCGCCGACGAACGCGTCCTGGAGACGACGGGCGGCGACCTGCCTTACGACGGTCTGGTGATCGCCACCGGCGCGGACCCGATCCGGCTGCCCGGACCCGGCCGCCAGCACGTCGTGCGGACCATGAAGGACGCTCTGGAACTGCGCCGGCTGCTCGTCTCCGGCGCCCGTGTGGTCGTCGTGGGGGCCGGGTGGATCGGCGCCGAGGTCGCGACCAGCGCGGCCAAACTCGGCTGCCGTGTGACGGTCCTGGAGGCCGCCGAGGCCCCCGTGGCGATCGCGCTCGGGCCGGAGCTGGGCGCGCTGACCGCGCCCTGGTACGCCGAGGCGGGCGTCGAGCTGCGCTGCGGCGTCAAGGTCGCCTCGATCGAGGACGGCGGGGTCGCCCTCGTCGGCGGGGAGTTCCTGGAGGCCGACGCGGTCGTCGTCGGCGTAGGGGTCCGGCCCGCCCTCGGCTGGGTGGGCGACGCGCTGGAGCTCGACCCGCGGCTCGGCGGGATCGTCGTGGACGGCGGGCTGCGCACGGCGCGCCCGGAGATCGTCGCGGTAGGGGACTGCGCCGCCTTCTGGTCGGCCAGGTACGGGCGGCGGATGCGGGTCGAGCACTGGGACGTCGCCCTGAACGCCCCCGAGGTCGCGGTCGCCGCGCTGCTCGGCGATGCCGACGCCGCCTACGACGAGGCGCCCTACTTCTGGTCCGAGCAGTTCGGGCGGATGGTCCAGTTCGCCGGGCACCGCGCGGGCGCCGAGAAGGCGGTCTTCCGCGGCGACCCCTCGGAGCGCAAGTGGGCCGTCTGCTTCGTGTCCGGCGACAGGCTGGAGGCGATCCTCACCGTCGACAAGCCGCGCGACCTCGTCCAGGCCCGGCGGATCATCGGCGATGGGACGCCGATCGACGTAGCAAAGCTCGCGGATCCTTCCGTAGCCATCCGAAACGCCGTCCTGACGGTTTCGTAGCGTCCGGCGGATGGTAGACACGGAACCGTGACGAAGACGCACGTTGACATCGACCCGGAACTCGACTCCCTCGTAGGGGAATGGCACACCCTGACCGGTGCCGCCGCCCTGTTCGGCCTCCCGGCCGGACGGGTGAAGCAGTGGGTCAAGGAGGGCAAGCTCCTCGCCGCCTACCGCTCCGTCGGAGGCGGCCCGCAGGTCCCCGCCGCCTTCTTCGAGGGCGCGGAGATCATCAAGGGCCTGCCCGGCACCCTGACCCTGCTGCGCGACGCCGGCTTCGACGACGTCGAAGCCCTGCGCTGGCTGTTCACCGAGGACGACACCCTGCCCGGCAGCCCCGTGCAGGCGCTCCGCGAGAACCGCGGCACCGAGGTGCGGCGCCGCGCCCAGGCCCTGGCGCTCTGAGGTGGTTCCGAGCGAGAAGGCGGTGGCCCTGCGCGCGCGGCTGGCCACCGCCCGGCTCTACCTGTGCGTGGACTCCCGCTCCCGGCAGGGCGACCTCGCGGAGTTCCTGGACGCGGTCCTGTCCGGCGGCGTGGACATCGTCCAGCTCCGCGAGAAGGGCATCGAGGCGAGGCAGGAGCTCGCCGCGCTGGAGGTCATGCGCGATTCCTGCGCGCGGCACGGCGCGCTCCTCGCGGTGAACGACAGGGCCGACGTGGCGTTCGCCGCGGGGGCCGACATCCTGCACCTCGGCCAGGACGACCTGCCGGTGCCCCTGGCCCGGCGGATCGTCGGCCCGGACATGCTCATCGGGCGCTCCACCCACGCGGTGGAGCAGGTCGCGGCGGCCGAGGCCGAGGAGAGCGTCGACTACTTCGCGGTGGGCCCCGTCTGGCCGACGGCCACCAAGCCGGGCCGCGAGGCCGCCGGATTCGCCCCGGTGCGCGCCGCGGCAGAGACGGCCCGGCGGCCGTGGTTCGCCATCGGCGGCATCGACTCGGGCACCCTGCCGGAGGTCAAGGCCCTCGGCGCGACCCGGATCGTCGTCGTCAGGGCCCTCACCGAGGCCGCCGACCCGCACAAGGCGGCCCTGGACCTCCGCGCCGCCCTGGACGGCTAGGGCTCGGCCGGGGAGGAGCGATAATGGGGGCATGAACCCCGACGACTCCTCCCCGCTCCTGCCCGACCTCACCAGCGACGAGCGCTCCGAGGGCTGGGGCGACTGGCGCGAGGACGAGGGCAACGACGCGCGCCTGCGCGAAGACGTCCCCCCGCACTGGTAGCGGGCCACAGGCGGGCCGGGAAAGGGATTCCACCTTCCCCGGCCCGCCGGTTTTGGTATAACTCGGCATCCCGGCCCCCCTCCCCGTAAGGTCGCCGCCTGTGCCGAGCCAGCATGACGTCCCGCTCCGTTCCGACGACCCCCGCAAGATCGGGCCCTACGTCCTGACGGCGAGGCTCGGCGAGGGAGGGCAGGGCGTCGTCTACCTCGCCGAAGACCGCGAGGGCAACGCAGTCGCCGTCAAGGTGCTCAAGGGCGGGCCCGTGGCTTCGGCGAAGGCGCGCGGCAGGTTCATCAAGGAGGCGGGCGCGGCGAGCCGGGTGGCGGCCCCGCAGGTCGCCCGGGTCCTCGACGCCAAGGTCACCGCGGAGCGGCCCTACATCGTCAGCGAGTACGTGCGCGGCCGGACCCTCCAGGAGGAGGTCGCGGACAGGGGACCGCTCAAGGGGCCGGAACTGCACAAGATCGCGCTGCGGACGGCCGTGGGGCTCGCCGCGATCCACAAGGCCCAGGTCGTGCACCGCGACCTCAAGCCCGGCAACGTGGTGCTCGGGCCGCGCGGCGCGAAGGTGATCGACTTCGGCGTGGCCCGCTTCCTGGACGGGCGGACCCCGCAGACCACCCACCCCGTGGGCACGCCCGCGTACATGTCCCCGGAGCAGGTCGAGGACCTCCACGTCGGCCCGGAGTCGGACGTCTTCTCCTGGGGCGCGACCGTCGTCTTCGCGGCCACCGGCAAGCCGCCGTTCGGCGCGGGCCCCTCGGCGGCCGTCATGCGCCGCATCACCGACCGCGAACCCGAGCTCGGCGCCCTGCGCGGCAACCTGCGCGGCCTCGTCGTCCGCTGCCTCGACAAGGAGCCCACGGCCCGCCCCAGCGCTCCCGAGATCGTCCGCTTCCTGCGCGCGGAGGCCCGTCCGCCGGCGGCCGCCCCCAAGCGCGTCCCCCGCTACCGCTCGCGCATGATCATCGCCCTGGTGATCGTCTCGGCGCTCGGCTTCACCTGCGGCGTGCTGTTCTAGGTCACCGGCTGTTCCGGATCAACCAGCTCTGCCGGGTCACCAGCGGCCCTGGGCGCGCAGAGCGATGCTGAGCCGGTGGGCGCGGCCGTCGCGGTCCGAGGGGTCGAGGGAGGGCCATGCGGCGTCCCTGAGCGCCTTGAGGGCCTTGCGGAGGTCCTTGCGCAGGTGGCGGGGCAGGTCGTCGGCGAGGAGCGCGGCGGACGTCACGAACACCGGGTGGACGCCCGGCGAGGCGAGCTCGTCGCACAGCAGCGCGAAGGCGGCGGGGTCGCCCGCGCGGATCAGCCGCTCGGCCGCGGCGGCGCGCAGCTCGGGGTCGGGGGAGCCGAGCAGGGGCGCGAGCGCCGCTTCGGCGCGCAGGCCGTCGTGGTCCCACCGGACGAGGGTCCGGGCCGCGTGCCTGCGGACGGCAGGGTCGGCGGCCCCCAGGAGCCCCGTGACCGCTTCGGTCAGCCGCGACAGGGGCACGGTGACGGGACCGCCCTCCCAGTCGGCCAGGTCGCCGACCAGGGTCGCGGCGGCCAGGCGGACCTCGGAGTCGGCGTGCCCGACCAGTGGGAGCACCGCATCGAGGGTCGCCGCGGCCAGCGCGTTCGCCCCGACCGCGTCCAGCACGTCCATGGCGAGCTGGACGACGAGCGGCTCCGGATGCCGCAGAAGGGCCAGGACGTCGGGGCCGCACGCGGGGGTCGCGATGTCCTGGTAGACCTCCAGGACGGCGAGCAGGAGCCCGGGATGCAGCCGGTCGCGCGCCGCGATCATGCCCCGCAGCACCGACTCCGCCCACGCCTGCTCATCGGCTCGCCAGGGGTGGACGTCGAGCAGCGCCGCGAGCGCCCGCCGCGCCGCCAGCGGATCGCCCGTCCTGGCCACCTCCAGCAGCCAGCCCGTCGCAGCGCCCTCGAACTCGCCGACGAACTTCTCCCACGCGTCCGTCCCCGCCGCCGGCAACAGCGAGATCTCCCAGACCACGTCCCCCCGCCCTCCTCCGGGAACCTCCCGGTCTCTGGACTAAGGGACGCGTCCCGGCCCCGCAAGGTTCGGGGCCGGGACGCGGGACGCTTCTAGCGCGCGGGGCGGTAGACGGCCACGGCGCAGGCACTGCCGAGGCCGATGTTGTGCTGGAGGGCGACCCGGGCGCCTTCGACCTGGCGGGCGCCGGCCTGGCCGCGGAGCTGCCAGGTGAGCTCGGCGCACTGGGCGAGGCCGGTGGCGCCGAGCGGGTGGCCCTTGGAGATGAGGCCGCCCGACGGGTTGACGACCCACTTGCCGCCGTAGGTGGTGGCCTCGGCCTCGACCAGCTTGTGGCCCTCGCCCACGGCGGCCATGCCGAGCGCCTCGTAGCTGATCAGCTCGTTGGCGCTGAAGCAGTCGTGCAGCTCGATCACGTCGACGTCGTCGATGGTGATCCCGGCCTCGGCCATGGCCTTGTCGGCCGCGCGCTTGGAGCAGCCGAAGCCGACGGCCTGGATGGAGGACTTCTCCGCGAAGCTGTCCACGGTGTCGGTGGCGATGTGCTGGCCGGCGATCTCGATCGCCTGGTCCCACAGCCCGTGCTCCTCGACGAACCGCTCGCCGGCGACGATCGCGGCGGCGGCCCCGTCGGAGGTGGGGGAGCACTGGAGCTTGGTGAGCGGATTGAAGATCATCGGCGCGTCCTTCACCTGGTCCAGGGTGTACTCGTCCTGGAACTGGGCGTAGGGGTTGTTCACCGAGTGCTTGTGGTTCTTCCACCCGATCCAGGCGAAGTGCTCGGGGGCGGAGCCGTACTTCTCCATGTGCTCGCGCCCGGCGTTGCCGAACATCTGCGGCATCGGCGCCGCGGCCTCCCAGCCGCCCCGGCCCTCGACCATCGCCTTGAGGTGGTGGTCGACGATGGTGACCTTGGACGCCGCCATGCCCGCGCCGAGCGAGCCCTTCTCCATCTTCTCCATGCCGAGCGCCAGGACGCAGTCGGCGAGGCCGCCGCGGATGGCGTTGCGGGCGAGGAAGAGCGCGGAGGAGCCCGTCGCGCAGGCGTTGGAGACGGTCATGATCGGGATCCCGGTCAGTCCGACCTCGTAGAGGGCGCGCTGGCCCATGGAGCCGTAGGCGGAGCCCGCATAGGCCTGCTCGACCTGCTCATAAGACAGGCCCGCGTCTTCCAGCGCCTTCCCGACGGCCTCCTTGGCCATGTCGGGGTACTCCCAGTCCTTCGACCCCGGCTTCTCGAACTTGGTCATCCCGACACCGACGACGTACACCCGACCGGCCATGCCGTGCCTCCTCAACGTGCGTATCCGGGGCGAGCATAGCTTGTCGGCTAGCGCTTACTTGGTTTCGGGGCGGCAGGGTCCGCAAACGCCGAAGGCCCCGCCGGAGCGGGGCCTTCGGATCGCGCGACGGGTCAGACGCGGCGCGCGGTGGCCGCGACGGCCAGGTCGGTGAGGGCGGCGCGGGCCTCCACGGTGAGGTCGATCTCGGCGAGCGCGCGGTGCGCGTCGGCCGCGAAGCCGTCGATCATCTTCTCGCAGCCTTCGAGGGCCCCGGTGCCGGTGAGGATCGCGCGCAGTTCCTCGACGCCGTCGAGGTCGAGGTCCGCGTCGCCGAGGCGGCGGTTCAGCGTCTCGCGCTGGGCCTCGGTGCCGTTCTGCATCGCCAGGGCGATCAGGACCGTCCGCTTGCCTTCGCGCAGGTCGTCGCCCGCGGGCTTGCCCGTCTCTGCCGGGTCGCCGAAGACGCCCAGGACGTCGTCGCGGAGCTGGAAGGCGGCGCCGAGGGGCAGGCCGTAGGCCGACAGGCTGTCCAGGTAGGCGGAGTCCGCGCCCGCCATGGCCGCGCCCAGGTGCAGCGGCCGCTCGATCGTGTACTTGGCGGACTTGTAACGCACGACCCTGAGCGCGCTCTCCACGTCGCCCGTACCGCGCGCCTGCTCCAGCATGTCCAGGTACTGGCCGCACATGACCTCGGTGCGCATGATGTCGTAGAACGGGCGGCCGGAGGCCAGCGCCGCCTCGGGCAGGCCGGACGCCTCGTACATCTCGGTGGACCACGCGAGGGTGACGTCGCCGAGGAGGATCGCCGCGCCCGTCCCGAAGGACTCCGGCGAGCCCGGCCATCCCTCGCGGGAGTGCATCGCCTCGAACCTGCGGTGCACCGAAGGCTGGCCGCGCCGCGTGTCGCTGCCGTCCATGACGTCGTCGTGGATCAGCGCGCTGGCCTGCAGGAGCTCCAGGGACGCCGCGGCCGTGAAGATCTCCGGGCGTTCCGCGCCGCCCGCGCCGCGCCAGCCCCAGTAGGCGAACGCCGGACGCAGCCGCTTGCCGCCCGACAGCAGGGTGTCCAAAGCCGAGATCATCGGCTCCAGGTCCTCGGTGATCGCCAGGAGGACGGGGCGCTGCCTGTCGACGAAGGCGTAAAGGGCCTCGTCGACCTCTTTGCGGACACGGCTGGAGGTCATGGCGTCAAGGGTAATGGCGGCAAGTTCGATTTATGTGCTTTTGTGGTATCTGCTGTATCTCTGTTCCCGAGAGGCTCGGGTCTGCCCGTCTCAGCATGTGGATCGGTACCCTGCTCACATGACGTCTGCGCGCCCCACCGTCCGCGAGCTCCTCAGCGCCGGAGAGAAGACCTTCTCCTTCGAGTTCTTCCCCCCGAAGACCGAGCAGGGACTGATCAACCTGTGGCGGGCCATCCGCGAGGTCGAGGCGCTGCACCCGTCGTTCGTGTCCGTCACCTACGGGGCAGGCGGCAGCACCCGCGACACCACCGTCGACATCGTCGAGCGGATCGCCACCGACACCACCCTGACGCCCGTCGCGCACTTCACCGCGGTCGACCACTCCACCGCCGAGCTGCGCCGGCTCGTCGGACGGTTCGCGTCCGTCGGCGTCAACAACATCCTCGCGCTGCGCGGCGACCCGCCCGGCGACCCCAACGGCGAGTGGATCAAGCACCCCGAGGGCGTCGAGTACGCGGGCGAACTCGTCGAGCTGATCCGCAGCCTCGGCGAGTTCAGCGTCGGCGTCGCCGCCTTCCCCTACAAGCACCCCCGGTCGCCCGACATCGAGACCGACACCCGCAGGTTCGTCGACAAGTGCCGCGCCGGCGCCGACTACGCGATCACCCAGATGTTCTTCCGCGCCGAGGACTACTTCCGGCTGCGCGACCGCGTCGCCGCCGAAGGGTGCGACATCCCGATCCTGCCCGGGATCATGCCCGTCACCCAGCTCAGCACGATCGAGCGCTCCGAGCACTTCTCCGGCGCGCCGTTCCCCGCCGACCTCGCCGAGCGCTTCCACGCCCTGGGCGACGACCCGGAGGCCGTCCGGAACCTCGGCGTCGAGCACTGCGCGGAACTGTGCGCCGAACTCCTCGAAGGCGGCGCGCCCGGCATCCACTTCATCACCATGAACCGCTCGACGGCCACCCGCGAGGTCTTCGGCCTCCTCGGCGCCGCAGCCCGGCCCCGCGCCGCCGTCTGACGGCTCAGCGGGGCACCTGCACGGCGGGAGCCTCCACCCGGGCCAGCGGCAGCCTGGCGCCCATCACGGCGTACGGCGGGCCGCCCCCGGGGAACTCGAACGCGCTCAGCAGATCGTGGAAACCGACCGAGCGGTACAGATGCTGGGCCGGGGTCAGCGGCCTGCGGTCCAGCGTCGACAGCACCGCCGTGCGCTCCCTGCGGCCCGCGCACAGCGTCTCCAGAAGGGTCCGTCCCAGCCCCCGGCCCTGGAACTCGGGGCGCACGTGCAGTTCGGCGACCTCCCAGGCGTCGCTCAGCCAACTCGCCGCGTGCGCCTGGCCGCTCCGCTCGCGCAATTCCCGGTCCACCACGTCATGCCACCACTGGCCCGCCGCGCCGTGGAACCCGTAGACGAACGCGACGGGGACCGCGCCGAACACCTTGCGCTGCTCCACCACGAGCGCGCGGAAGCCCGGATACGTGGCATGCCGCAACATGATCGACTCGCGGCCGGGAAGCTGGACGGACGGCGGATCCATCGCCGCCACATAGACCTCCAGCAGCCCGCCGAGCATGCGGCGGAACGTCTTCGCGTCGATCTCACGCAGGGTCGGCTCTTTCACCCGCCCGAGCCTACGACCGGAGCGGGCCCCGCGGTCAACCCGCGGTGATCACCCGGGGCGTCTGGCTCAGCCTCAGATGGAGCGCCCACAGGATCGTGTCCGCCGCCGACGTCAGGCCGCGGCGGTTCGAACCGAGGTCCTCACCCCACGCGCGGGCCTCGGGGCCCAGCCAGGCGTCGGTCGCCTCGAACGTCTTGAACGGGGCGTTCAGCGCCTCGGTCAGGGCGTCGATGCTGCCGAAGACCGCGGAGTACGTCTGGTAAAGCTCGCGGTACGCGGGGTTCGGCTGGACGCCCGGAGGCAGCTCGCCCGGCGCGTACGGAGGCTGGACGAACTTCGGGGAAGGGGGCGGCATGCTGCTTACCTCGCCTTTCGTCGGGCGCGTCCGGCGCGCCTACTCCGTCTGCGCGCCCGTGCCGGCGCCGGTCAGCCTGGTCGTCGCGCCCGCAGCGGCGGTGCCGCCCATGGGGGTCGCGCCGAGCACCTCCGCCGCGTCGTCCCCCGCGCCCAGGTCCGCGGCCTCGGCGCGGACGTCGGCCGTCCACTGGGCGTCGAGGTCGAGCTGGGCGTCGGCGCTGGACAGGGACTCGGCTATCGCTTCGAGCTTGGCCGGGTCGCCGTCCGCGGCGGCGATGAGCTGCGCGGTGCCCTCGGCGCCCAGTCTGTCGTAGAACGCCGCGGTGTAGTCGGCGTCCTGGGCGTGGGTGCCCAGGTTCGTCCAGACCTGGGCGTCCACGCCTTGGCCGTTCGCCAGCGCGTCGGTGGCCGCGTACGCGTCGACGACTCCGCCCGCGACCCCTCCGGCGCCCTCCCCGGCCCCAGGGCCTTCCGTCCCGCCTTGGGGAGTCCCGTCGCCTTGACCGCCGTCCGTGCCGGGATCCGCTGTGCCGGGCGTCTCCGTGCCGGGCGTCCCTGTGTCGGGATCCGCTGTGCCCGGAGTCTCTGTGCCGGTTCCGGAGCCGTGGGTGCCGTCCGTACCGCTGGGCGGGGTGTTCTCGGGGTCCGGGGTGCCGGTACCCGCACCGGTGCCCGCGCCGACACCCGCGCCCGCGCCCGCTCCCGTGCCGGATCCGCCGCCTGTGCCGGTACCCGTACCGGACCCGCTGCCCGTGCCCGTTCCAGCGCCCGTGCCCGTGCCGGTCCCGGATCCATTGCCCGAGCCCGAGCCGGTTCCGCTGCCTGCGCCTGCGCCCGCGCCGATTCCCGCGCCGGATCCGGCGTTCATGTCGTCGTCATCGCCGGAGCCGCTGCCGGAGCCCGCGCCGCCGTCGGTGTCGGGCACGTCGGGGGAGGGCGTCGGGCCGGTGCCCGGGCCCGGGCCCGAGCCGGAGCCCGGTGCGTCGGGGGTGTCCGTGTTCGGCGGGGCGCCCGCGTTGATGTCCGGGTCGTCGAGGGCGGCCTGGGCGGCGGCGAGGCGGATCTTCAGCGCGCCGGCCTGGGCGGTGGCCCACTTCTGGATGACGCGGGCCTCGCGGTAGCCGTCGGCGGCGACGCCAGGCGGCGGGGGATGGGCGGCGAGCCAGCCCTCGATCGCCTCGGCCGCGGTGCTCAACTGCCGGATCAACTGGGCGAGGGCCGCGGGGTCAACGCCCCGGAAGCTCGGATCCCGGCTGGCCACACTCCGCATGCTCATCGGCGCTCCCCACCACAGGACACCTTCCGTGACCTGTGTACCACAGGAAACCCCGCCGCGTCTGCCGGGAACGCCCGTCTTGCCGTCGTGCTCAGCGCCCCAGCGCCGCGTCCACCGACGCCTCGTCCCGCGCGACGAACGCCCGCCCGTCGTCGGTCAGGATGATCGGCCGCTGGATCAGCGACGGATGCGCCACGAGGGTTTCGATCCACCGCGCGCGGTCCCGCTCCGCCGACCTCAGCCCCAGCTCCTTGGCGACCGGCTCGCCCATCCGCGTGATCTCCCACGGCTCCATCCCCAACCGGTGCAGCACGTCCTCCAGTTCGGCCGCGGTGGGCACCTCCTCCAGATACCGCCGCTCCGTGAACTCCACCCCGCTCTCGCCCAGCGCCGCCAACGCGGCCCGGCTCTTGGAGCACCGCGGGTTGTGCCAGATCTCCGTGCTCATTGCTCGCTCCTCCGTCGCTCCCGATCGCGCCCCCGCGGCTTGCGGGCGGCGGGACACCCGATCGCCTTCGATGTGGTCCGCGGGTCCTCGGCGTGCCCGGAACCGGCGGGCTCGCCCACGGGTCCCGGGCCGGTGCAGAGGACCCGTGCTCACTCTAGGGAATCCGGTCCGCGGGACCGCCCGCCCGGTCGGGGGAGCCGAGCGAAGTCAGCCGCGGTCCGCTTACGGGGCGGGGACGGACGGGTCTGCCGGCAGGTCTCAGCGGGCGCGGAGCCCCGCGCAGACGACGCCCATCATCCGGCGGTGGGGTCGCGGGGTCGTCGGCGACCGCTGCCCGACCGCTCGGCCGGACCTCCCGGCCGGACCGCGCCGTCTCATGCCCGAGATCGCCTGACGACCGGGAGCGCTCGACGACGGGAACCCTTCGGGCTCGTCCCGAAGGGTTCCCTGGGCGTCAGACGACTTCGGCGGGGGTGCCGGCGGTGAGGGCGAGGAGTTCGGCGTAGGTGGTGGGGAAGACGGTGTGGGGGTGCCCGGCGGCGGCCCAGACCTTGTCGTGGCGGTCGAGCCAGACGTCGACGAGGGTGCGGATCGGGGCCGGGTGGCCGACGGGGGAGACGCCGCCGATCGGCTGACCGGTGGCCTCGCGCACGAACTCGGGAGTGGCGCGCTTGACCTTCGCGGCGCCGACGAGCTGCGCCACGCGCTCGACGTCCACCCGGTGCGCGCCGCTGGTGAGCACGAGGAGGGGCGCGCCGTCGGCGTCGAAGACGAGGCTGTTGGCGATGGCGCCGACCGGGCATCCGAGCAGGTCGGCGGCGGCCTGGGCGGTGGGGGCCGCCTCGTCCAGCTCGACGACCTGGCCGCTGGCCCCGGACGCGGCGAGAACGGCGACGACATGCGCGGTGTTCGGGTGCATGGGTCGAAGCCTAGCGACGCGGGGGAGGGTCGGCGCAGCGGTTCTCCGGGGCGGCCCGAGGTCGCGCCCTGAAGAGTTATCCACAGGCGTCTGAGCGTTCTGTCAGTGGCTTGTGTTCTCATTCGGGTACCCGGTCGACCTGGGGTTCCGTGGATCACGGGACGCGCCACTCGAACGTATTGACGAACGATGGTGCGTGGGGTTTACTGGGGGCATGTCGAACCGGTGTTCGACATGGTGCGGGACTCGCGGCCCGCATCCGAGGCACAGGCGAGCCGGCGGCAGCGCAAACCGGCCGACTCGCTCCGGTCGGGCTGGAGGAGGGGAAGCCTCCGGTCCGGCCGGGCCGCCGAAAGGAGAGGGGCGCGAGGAGTTCGTCCCGGAAGGGGCCGTCCGGCTCCCTCCGGCCGAGAAGGAGGCGAATGCCATGTCCGTGCATCCGATTCCTCCGGGTCCGCCGATCCGGAAGGCAGCCCCTACCCACGCCCAGCACCTCTTGCGGGACGCCCGCAGGCTCCTCGCGGAAGCCGCCGAGTCCTCGCACCCGAACGTCCGCTACGCCACGGCCCATCTCGCCGCCCTGCGCGCCGCCGCCGCGGTCCTCGCGCTGCGCGGCCCCGTCGCCCCCACCCGAGGCCGTCCCCGCACGGCCTGGGTCCTCCTGGAGCAGGCCGAACCCCTCTTCGCCGAGTGGGCCGCCTTCTTCGCCGCGGGCGCCCCCACCCGCGCCGCCGCCGAGGCCGGCCTCCCAGGCGCCACGACCCCCGCCGAAGCCGAGGACCTCCTCCACACCACCGAGACCTTCCTCGCCCTCGTCGAAGACACCCTGCACATCCCCACCCAGCAGTCCCTCCCTCTGACCGGCTGATCCCCCTGCGGCCAGAGGGAGGGACTCCCCTCCCCCCACCGACCCCTACGCCCCGCAACCCGAAAGAGGCTCCCCACCCAAGACCCCACCCTCGAGCGGTTTCCCGGCATCGAGCCCCCAGCGAACGAGCCCCCCAGCGACGCCGAAACCGCAAAAGTCGGCCCTCACCCCCGCCTCACCGACCGAAGATCCGCCGCCGACCCTGACCCGAGACGCCGATCCTGGTGATCCCGCCGATCCAACGCGACAGGGCCATGACACTGATCCCGCCCGCGGACGAGAGGGTCACCCTGCCCTCGAACGATTCCCGGGATCGAGGCCGTGTCGAACGGTTCTCGCGGCGTCGGCGAGCGGGCGAGGCCACGTCCCGCCCCTGGGCCCTGCCCTCGGAAGATGGTCGGGCGCCCGCCTCGGGGACGCGTCCCTGACGGCCGCGCCGCGAGCGCGCGTCGACGAGGGTGGTTCCCGGGATCGAGGACGTGGCGAACGGGTCCTGCGGCGGTGTCGACGCCGAGCCGTCGGGGCTCGGTCCGCCCGGAGGTCTGCCGCAGGCCCTGACCCGAGGCGCTGATCCGCGAGCCGAGCCCTGGCCGGCCGGCGACACCGATGCGGTCAGCGACTGGGAGGGCGGGCCTTGCCTCGGGGTTTCGGGATCGAGGCGGGGTGAGCGGGGTCGCGGCGGTGGGAGGTCGAAGGCGGTGCTCGGGGCTCCGCGAGTGTGGGGCTAGGCCGGCGGGAGCGCGAGTGATGTGGGAGGGGTTCAGGAGGGGGTGCGGGGGGTGAGGAGGTCGGCCATGGGGGTGAAGTCGGCGAACTCGTCGAGGGGGGTGGGGCGGGCGGTCTGGTTGATGGGGGAGGCGGTGGATGAGGTGGTGGGGGTGGGGGCCGCGGAGCGGAGCATGTGTTGGGAGAGTTCCGTGCCCGCGCGGACGGCTCGGGTGGTGAGGGAGTCGGAGGACCGGGCGGTGGAGGGGGCGCCGAAGTCTTCGGAGGCGGCGAAGACGCTGGTGGGGGTGAGGTCGGCCTTGAGGTAGGTGAAGAGGGGGCGCAGGGCGTAGTCGATCGCCAGGGAGTGGCGGGCGGTGCCGCCGGTCGCGCCCAGCAGGACGGGGACGCCGGTGAAGGTGCCGGGGTCGATGACGTCGATGAAGGACTTGAAGAGGCCCGCGTAGGACAGGTTGAAGGTCGGCGTCACGGCGATGACGCCGTCGGCGCCGCGGATCAGGTCGATGGCCTTCTGGAGGCGTTCGCCCGCGAAGTGGGTGAGGGTGGCGTCGACGATGTCGTGCCCGAGGTCCTTCACCTCGATGACGTCCGTCGTCACGAGGTGCCCGTCGCTCTCCAGGACGTCGCGGGTGGCCGCGGCGAGGCGGTCGGCGAGCATCCGGGTGGAGGAGGGCACGCTCAGCCCCGCGGAGACCACCACGAGGTTGAGCGGGCGGATGTCACTCATCGTCGGTTCCCTTCTCGGTCGGGGCGTCCTCGGCGGCGGCGGCTTCGCGTCCGGCGGCGGAGCCGGCGAGGCGGGTGCTCTCGCGGTTCTCCTTCGCGAGCGCCTCGCGCTGGGCCTGCTGACCGCCTTCGGCGGTGAGGCCGGTCCAGTTGTCGCCGGTGCCGAAGCGGTAGGCGTCGGAGTACGGGGTCTCGCCTTCGGTGGCGAGGGCGGCGTCGCGGGCGGCGACCCGGGCGGCGTGCGTGGGTCCGTCCGGGACGTGCGCGGGCCGCAGCGCGTCGAGTTCCTTGCGCAGCACGGGGACGATCTGGGTGCCGAGGAGCTCGATCTGCTCCAGCACGGTCTTGTGCGGCAGCCCGGCGTGGTCGACGAGGAAGAGCTGGCGCTGGTAGTCGCCGACGTTCTCGCGCATCGACAGGTACCGCTCGACGACCTGCTCGGGCGATCCGACGGTCAGCGGCGTCTCGCGCGTGAAGTCCTCCAGCGACGGCCCGTGCCCGTAGACGGGCGCGTTGTCGAAGTAGGGCCGGAACTCGTTGACGGCGTCCTGGCTGTTGGGGCGGGCGAAGAACTGCCCGCCGAGCCCGACGATCGCCTGGTCGGCCGCGCCGTGCCCGTAGTGCTCGAACCGCTGCCGGTAGAAGTCGACCATCTGCTTGGTGTGCCGCAGCGGCCAGAAGATGTTGTTGTGGAAGAAGCCGTCGCCGTAGAAGGCGGCCTGTTCGGCGATCTGCGGCGAGCGGATCGAGCCGTGCCAGACGAAGGGCGCGACGCCGTCGAGGGGGCGCGGGGTCGAGGTGAACTGCTGGAGCGGCGTGCGGAACTTGCCCTCCCAGTCGACGACGTCCTCGGTCCACAGGCGGCGCAGCAGGTGGTAGTTCTCGACGGCGAGGTTGATGCCCTCGCGGATGTCCTGGCCGAACCACGGGTAGACGGGGCCGGTGTTGCCGCGTCCCATGACGAGGTCGACGCGTCCGCCCGACAGGTGCTGGAGCATCGCGTAGTCCTCGGCGATCTTGACCGGGTCGTTGGTCGTGATCAGCGTGGTCGCGGTCGACAGCAGGATCTTCGAGGTCCGCCCGGCGATGTAGCCGAGCGTCGTCGTGGGGGACGAGGTGACGAACGGCGGGTTGTGGTGCTCGCCGAGGGCGAAGACGTCGAGGCCGACCTCTTCGGAGAGCTTCGCCATCTCCACGATGTTCCGCAGGCGCTCCTGCTCCGTCGGGATCTTCCCGGTGGTGGGGTCCGGCGTGATGTCGGCGATGCTGAAGATGCCGAACTGCATGGTGACGGCTCCCTTCGAGCTCAGAGGGCCGGCTTCCGCCGTCCCGGACTGGTTGAAGGTTTAACTATCCCATGCGCCCGGCTATTCCCCGCCCGGATCCTCCCGACCCAGGCGGGTCGGCGACCCCTCAGAGGCTGCCCAGATCCGAGGAGACCCAGTGCTCAGGCCGCATGCGGATGACGACGGACGGGCCGTGCTCGCGCAGCGCGCTCTCGACGTAGCCGTCGACCTGCTCGGGCGGGAGGTAGCGGGCCGAGATCTCGCGGAGCTGGTCGAGGGTGGCGTCCTCGGTGGACGTGACGGGCCCTTCGACGCCCACGTAGCGGATGGTCGGGTCGAGCCGGTCGATCATGAGTGTGAAGCGGCCGGACTCGGAGATGCGGCGGGCCTTGCGGGAGTCGCGGCCGGTGAGGATCCAGACCTCGCCGCCCGGTTTGTACTGGTACCACACGGGCACCGTGAGGGGCCCGCGGCCGGGCTCGGTCACCGACAGGGCGGCGACGTGGGGTTCGGCGAAGAAGGACTGGCGTTCGTCGAGGGACAGCGGCATCGCGGGCGTCTCCTAGCGTTGAGTGGGAGGACGGGCAGGTCGGAGCCCGCCTCCCTGGCTCCCCTTCCCTGATCGTCGGCGAATCCACTTCCCACCAGGTACGGACATAAGGCGACAAAGGTGAGAATCTGTCGCTTTGTGAAGAGACTGTGGGGCGGGCGGGGGCTGGTCGGGGTGCTGGCGTTCCTGGGGGTGGTGGCCTACGCGATGCCGGTGGCGGTGATCACGCCGGCGCTGCCCGTCATCCAGGACGAACTGGGCGGGAGCGCCGCGGGCGTGGCCTGGAGCGTCACCGGGATCACCCTGAGCGCCGCGGTGGCGACGCCCGTGATCGGCAGGCTCGGCGACCTGTTCGGGGCCCGCCGCGTCCTGCGGTGGGTGCTGCCGCTCGGCCTGCTCGGCCAGGTCGCGACGGCGCTCGCCCCGACCCTGCCCGCGCTGCTCGCCGGACGGGTGCTCGCGGGCGTCGGCAGCGGTGTCTTCCCCCTCGCGTACACGCTCATCCGGGCGCACGCGCGGGACCGGGCGGTGTCCGGCATCGGGGTGATGTCGTCGATGCTGGCGTTCGGCGGCGCGGCGGCCTGGGTCCTGGCCGGTCCGGTGATCGACGGGCCGGGCTGGCGGTGGCTGGTCGCGGTGCCCGCCACGCTGCTGCTGGCCGGAACGTTCCTCGCCGCGCGGCTCCCCGAGACCGACGGCAGCCCTGGGCAGCGGGTCGACTGGTGGGGCGCGGTCCTGTTCGCGGGCTGGATGGGCGCGGGCCTCGCGGGCCTCACCCAGGGCCTGTCGTGGGGCTGGACGTCCCCGGGCGTCCTCGGGCTCGCCGGGGCCGCGGCGGTGCTGTGCGCGGTCTGGGTGCGGGTGGAGGCGCGGGTGCGCCAGCCGCTCATGGACCCGCGGATGCTGCGGCTGCGCGGGGTCTGGACGGCCAACCTCGGCTCGGTCCTCGCGGGCTTCTGCCTGATGGCCGCGGGCATCCTGATGCCGCTGCTCGTGCAGACCCCCGAGCGCGACGGGTTCGGCTTCGGCGGCACCGCCACCGACACCGCGCTGGTGGCGCTCCCGGCGAGCCTCTCGATGACCGTCGCCGGGATGCTCGCGGGCCTGGCGGCGCGGCGGGCGGGCGCCCGCGCGGTGCTGGCGGCGGGCGGCGCCCTCACCGCGGTGTCCTACGCGGCGATGCTCGCGCTGCACGAGGAGATGTGGCATCTCATGGTCACCAACGCGGTGCGCGGCGTTGGCATCGGGCTCGCCTACGCGGCGGTGGCGGCCCTGGTCGTCTCGGCGGTCCCGATGGCGCAGACGGGCGTGGCGACGGGCGTCAACACCCTCCTGCGGACGGTCGGGGCAGGCCTGGGGACGCAGGCGGCGGCCGTCATGGTCGCGGCGTTCGCCGGCGGCAGGGAAGGGTTCCTGCTCGCCTTCGGGACCTGCGCGGTGCTGGCGCTCGGCGTGGTCGCCGCGGCGCTCGCGGCCCCCCGCCCCGGCCGGCCCGCCGAGGTCCCGGCCGCCGACCGGCTCCCGGAGCCCGCCTCATAGCGAAGTTCGCACAGGGAGATCCACGCCGGAGAAGCGCACAGAAAGAAGTGCACAGAAAATGGCCCGGTCCAAGACGAAGGACCGGGCCGACACGGGAGGTGTCAGAAGCCCTCGACGGCGCGGCGCGCCTCGGCGTCGAGCACGCCCCAGCTGATCAGTTCCTCGGTCAGTTCGGCCGGGGACTTGTCGTAGATGACGGCCAGGGAACGGAGGTCCTCCTGCCGGATCGACAGGACCTTTCCGTTGTAGTCGCCGCGCTGGGACTGGATGGTCGCGGCATAACGGGCGAGGGGCCCTGCCTTGTCCTTCGGAAGCTGGCTGAGCCGCTCAAGATCGATCACCAGCTTGGGCGTCGGGCCGAGCGGGCTCGGCGCGGCGCCGCCGGGGAGCAGTTCGTTGACGGGCACGCCGTAGAACTCGGCGAGCTCGTTCAGCTTCTGAACGGTGACGGCGCGGTCGCCCCGCTCGTACGAACCGACGACGACGGCCTTCCAACGGCCGCGCGACTTCTCCTCAACTCCGTGCAGGGACAGGCCCTGCTGGGTCCGGATGGCACGAAGTCGTGCGCCCAGAGCCTTTGCGTATTCAGACGGCATCTTTGCGGCCCCCAGGCTCACTCTCATAGTCGTGGTTCTCCCAGGGCGTCCGGCACGGGGTCGGATGACCACCCTGAGTACGGTTACGGACAGTGACGGTAAAACGGAGACGGCCAAAGGTCAAGCTGTTCGGAAAAATCCGGTCGAATCTGTCACGGCAGTCTGACCCTGCGCGAGTCGTTCCGGCCTGTCGGGCGAAGGGTACCGCCCGACACCCCGTAACCCCGTGTGAGCCCTCTCACCTGGTGTTATGGAGATAGCACCGGGGACGACGCAAGGCGACGGTACTGCTACCGTGAAGAGGACATGGCGTCCTTTAAGCCCCGTCCCGTGAGGCGGGAAAGGAGGTTGGTGCAGATGACCGCTGCCCAAAGCCAGGACGCGCCCTACAAGGCCGTTCTGGAAGCCCCGGAGATCCGCCGGGCGCTCACCCGTATCGCGCACGAGATCCTCGAGCGCACCAAAGGCGGCACGGACGTCGTCCTGCTGGGCATCCAGCGGCGGGGAGTGAACCTCGCCCAGATGCTCGCCGCGCGCCTCAGCGAGGTAGAAGGACTCGATCTCCCCTGTGGATCGCTCGATGTGACGATGTACCGCGACGACCTGCGCATGAAGCCCGCGAGGGCGCTGCACAAGACCGAGCTTCCCGCCGACGGCATCGACGACAAGATCGTCGTCCTCGTCGACGACGTGCTCTACTCCGGCCGCACGATCCGCGCGGCCCTCGACGCCCTGAACGACCTCGGCCGGCCGCGCGCAGTCCAGCTCGCCGTGCTGGTGGACCGCGGCCACCGGGAGCTGCCGATCCGGGCCGACTACGTGGGCAAGAACCTGCCGACGTCCAGCCAGGAGACCGTCCGCGTCCTCCTGCACGACGTCGACGGGCGCGACGCGGTCCTGCTCGGGCCGAAGGGGGACGGCAAGTGAAACGGCATCTCATCTCCGCCAAGGACCTGAGCCGCGACGACGCGCTGCTGGTGCTCGACACGGCCGAGGAGCTGGCCCGGGTCTCCGGCCGCTCGGTGAAGAAGCTGCCGACGCTGCGCGGCCTCACGGTGGTGAACCTGTTCTTCGAGGACTCCACCCGTACCCGCATCTCCTTCGAGGCGGCCGCCAAGCGGCTGTCCGCGGACGTCATCAACTTCTCCGCCAAGGGCTCCAGCGTCTCCAAGGGCGAGTCCCTGAAGGACACCGCGCTGACCCTTGAGGCGATGGGCGCCGACGCCGTCGTCATCCGGCACGGGGCCTCCGGCGCGCCGTACCGCCTCGCCGATTGGATCAACGGCAACGTCATCAACGCCGGCGACGGCACCCACGAGCACCCCACGCAGGCGCTCCTCGACGCCTTCACCATGCGCCGCCACCTCGGCTCGCTGGACGGCCGCAAGATCACGCTGGTGGGCGACGTCCTGCACAGCCGGGTCGCCCGCTCCAACGTGCTGCTGCTGTCCACGCTGGGCGCCGAGGTCACCCTGGTGGCCCCGCCGACCCTCCTGCCGGTCTCGGTCGGCACCTGGCCGTGCAAGGTCTCCTACGACCTCGACGCGGTGCTGCCCAAGAGCGACGCGGTGATGATGCTGCGCGTCCAGCGCGAGCGCATGAACGCCGCCTACTTCCCGACGGTCCGCGAGTACAGCCGCCGATACGGCCTGTCCGCCGAGCGCTTCTCGCACCTCCCCGAGCACGCCATCGTCATGCACCCCGGCCCGATGAACCGCGGTGTGGAGATCGCCGCCGAGGTCGCCGACTCGGCCCGCTCGACCATCGTCGAGCAGGTCGGCAACGGCGTCAGCGTGCGCATGGCCGTCCTGTACCTCCTGCTGGGCGGCGCCCAGCCCGCGATCGGAGCCGAGAAGTGAGCCTGTACCTCATCCGGAACGCCGCAGTCCTCGGCGGTGACATCCGGGACATCCTGATCCGGGACGGCGAGATCGCCGAGATCGGAACGGGACTGGAGGCCCCCGCCGCCGAGATCGTCGACGCCTCCGGCCTCATCGCGCTCCCCGGCCTGGTGGACCTGCACACCCACCTGCGCGAGCCGGGCCGCGAGGACAACGAGACCGTCCAGTCCGGCACCCGCGCCGCCGCCATGGGCGGCTTCACCGCGGTGCACGCGATGGCCAACACCACCCCCGTGGCCGACACCGCGGGCGTCGTCGAGCAGGTCTGGCACCTGGGCCGCGAGTACGGCCACTGCGACGTGCACCCGGTCGGCGCGGTCACCGAGGGACTGGAGGGCAAGAAGCTCGCCGAGCTCGGCGCGATGGCCGAGTCCGCGGCGAACGTCCGGGTGTTCTCCGACGACGGCCACTGCGTCCACGACGCGGTCATCATGCGCCGCGCGCTGGAGTACGTGAAGGCGTTCGACGGCGTCGTCGCCCAGCACGCCCAGGAGCCCCGGCTCACCGAGGGCGCCCAGATGAACGAGGGCGAGGTCTCCGACCGGCTCGGCCTGCGCGGCTGGCCCGCGGTCGCCGAGGAGTCGATCATCGCCCGCGACTGCCTGCTCACCGCGCACGTCGGATCGCGCCTGCACGTGTGCCACGTCTCGACGGCCGGATCGGTCGAGATCGTGCGCTGGGCCAAGTCCAAGGGCTGGAACGTCACCGCCGAGGTGACCCCGCACCACCTGTTCCTCACCGACGCCGCCTGCGAGCACTCGCCGCTCGGCCGCTCCTACGACCCGATCTACAAGGTCAACCCGCCGCTGCGCACGCAGGCCGACGTCGACGCGCTGCGCGCCGGCCTGGCAGACGGCACGATCGACTGCGTCGCGACGGACCACGCCCCCCACGCCGTGGAGGACAAGGAGACCGAGTGGGCCGACGCCGCCATGGGAATGATCGGCCTGGAGACCGCGCTGAGCGTGGTGCAGGCGGCCATGGTGGACACCGGCCTGCTCGACTGGGCGGGCGTCGCCGACCGCATGTCGGTCAAGCCTGCCGAGATCGGGCGCCTGAGCGGGCACGGCCGCCCGTTGGAGCCCGGTTCCCCGGCCAACATCACCTTGTACGACCCGGCTTACCGCGCTCAGGTGGACGCCACGGTGATCAACTCGTTCGCCTCCAAGAGCCGCAACACCCCGTACGCCGGTCTCGAACTGCCCGGACGGGTCGTCGCCACGTTCCTGCGCGGCCGCCCCACGGTGCTGGAAGGAAAATTGGTATGACGCAGGCCATGCTCGTCCTCGAAGACGGACGGGTGTTCTACGGTGAGGCGTTCGGCGCCGAGGGGGAGACCTTCGGCGAGGTCGTCTTCAACACCGGGATGACCGGTTACCAGGAGACCCTGACCGACCCCTCGTACCACCGGCAGATCGTCGCGATGACGGCGCCGCACATCGGCAACACCGGCGTGAACGACCTCGACCCGGAGTCCCGCCGGATCCAGGTCGCCGGGTACGTCGTGCGCGAGCCCGCCCGGGTCGCCTCCAACTGGCGCGCCCAGCGCTCCCTCGACGCGGAGCTGAAGGCCTACGGCGTCGTCGGCATCGCGATGCCCGGCACCCGCGCCCTCACCCGCCACCTGCGCGACCGCGGCGCGATGCGCGCCGGGATCTCCTCGGTGGAGAAGGACCCGCGCGCCCTGCACGCCCGTGTGCTCGCCAGCCCGCAGATGGCCGGCGCCGACCTCGCCGCCGACGTCGCCACCACCGAGCCCTACGTGGTGCCCGCCCGCGGCGAGGCCCGCTTCCGCGTCGCCGCCGTCGACCTCGGCATCAAGGCGATGACGCCGTACCGGATGGCCGAGCGCGGCTGCGAGGTGACGGTCCTGCCCGCGACCGCCACCGCCGAGCAGATCCTGTCGCTGAGCCCCGACGGCGTCTTCTTCTCCAACGGGCCCGGCGACCCGTCCACCGCCGACCGCCAGGTCGAGGCGCTGCGCGGCGTGCTCGCCTCCGGCACCCCGTTCTTCGGCATCTGCTTCGGCAACCAGATCTTCGGCCGCGCGCTCGGCCTCGGCACCTACAAGCTGCGCTTCGGCCACCGCGGGGTGAACCAGCCCGTCCAGGACCGCCGCACCGGCCGGGTCGAGATCTCCGCGCACAACCACGGCTTCGCCGTCGACGCGCCGCTGGACGGCCCGTTCGAGACGCCCTTCGGCCGCGCCGAGGTCTCCCACGTGAACCTCAACGACGGCTGCGTCGAAGGCCTGCGCCTGCTCGACCGCCCCGGCTTCTCGGTGCAGTACCACCCCGAGGCCGCGGCCGGCCCGCACGACTCGACGGTCCTGTTCGACCAGTTCTGCGCCCTGATGCAGCACGCCCGCAACCTCAAGGAAGGTGTCTGATGCCTCGGCGCGAGGATCTGAAGTCCGTCCTCATCATCGGCTCCGGCCCGATCGTCATCGGCCAGGCCTGCGAGTTCGACTACTCGGGCACCCAGGCGTGCCGCGTGCTGAAGGCCGAGGGCCTGCGGGTCATCCTGGTCAACAGCAACCCCGCGACGATCATGACCGACCCGGAGTTCGCCGACGCCACGTACGTCGAGCCGATCACGCCCGAGGTCGTCGAGAAGATCATCGCCAAGGAGCGCCCCGACGCGCTGCTGCCGACCCTCGGCGGCCAGACCGCCCTCAACTGCGCGGTCGCGCTGCACGAGGCGGGCGTCCTGGAGCGCTACGGGGTCGAGCTGATCGGCGCGGACTTCGACGCCATCCAGCGCGGCGAGAACCGCGAGATCTTCAAGGGCATCGTGGAGGAGCTGGGCGCGGAGGTCGCGCGCAGCATCATCTGCCACACCATGGACGACGTCCTGGCCGCCGCCGGCCAACTGGGCTACCCGCTGGTCGTGCGCCCGTCGTTCACCATGGGCGGCCTGGGCTCCGGCTTCGCCTACGACGAGCACGACCTGCGCCAGATCGCCGGCGCGGGCCTCGCGGCGTCCCCGACCAGCGAGGTGCTCCTCGAGGAGTCGATCCTCGGCTGGAAGGAGTACGAGCTGGAGCTGATGCGCGACCGCAACGACAACGTCGTGGTCGTCTGCTCCATCGAGAACCTCGACCCGATGGGCGTCCACACCGGCGACTCCATCACCGTCGCCCCGGCGCTCACCCTCACCGACCGCGAGTACCAGCACATGCGGGACGTCGCGATCGCCGTCATCCGCAAGGTCGGCGTCGACACCGGCGGCTGCAACATCCAGTTCGCGGTGCACCCCTCGACCGGGCGCATGATCGTCATCGAGATGAACCCGCGCGTGTCGCGCTCGTCGGCGCTGGCGTCCAAGGCCACCGGCTTCCCGATCGCCAAGATCGCCGCGCGCCTCGCCGTCGGCTACACGCTCGACGAGATCCCGAACGACATCACCAAGGTCACCCCGGCCTCCTTCGAGCCGGTCCTCGACTACATCGTCGTCAAGGTCCCGCGGTTCGCGTTCGAGAAGTTCCCGGGCGCCGACCCCACGCTGACCACGCACATGAAGTCCGTCGGCGAGGCCATGGCCATCGGCCGCAGCTTCCCCGAGGCCCTGCAGAAGGCGCTGCGCTCCCTGGAGCAGAAGGGCGCCTCCTTCTCCTGGGGCGAGGACGTGCCGCCGCTCGAAGAGCTGCTGGCGTCGATCAAGGTCCCGCACGACGGCCGGATCCGCGAGGTCCAGCAGGCGCTGATGGCGGGCGCGACCATCGAGCAGGTCTACGGCATCACCGGCATCGACCCGTGGTTCCTCGACCAGATCGCCGGGATCAACGAGATCGCCGCCGACATCAAGGACGCCGACGACGCCCTCACCGCGCCGAAGCTGGTCCGCGCCAAGCGCGCGGGCTTCTCCGACGCCCAGATCGCGCAGCTGCGCGGCCTGAACGAGGAGGTCATCCGGGAGGTCCGCTACGCGCTGGGCGTCCGGCCGGTCTACCTGACCGTCGATACCTGCGCCGCGGAGTTCGCCGCCCAGACCCCGTACCTGTACTCCTCCTACGACGAGGAGACCGAGGTCCCGCCGGGCACCAAGCCCAAGGTGCTCATCCTGGGCTCCGGCCCGAACCGGATCGGCCAGGGCGTCGAGTTCGACTACTCCTGCGTCCACGCGTCCTTCACGCTGGCCGAGGCGGGCTACGAGACCGTCATGGTCAACTGCAACCCTGAGACGGTCTCCACCGACTACGACACCTCCGACCGGCTGTACTTCGAGCCGCTCACCCTGGAGGACGTCCTGGAGGTCGTCCACGCCGAGCAGCAGACCGGCACCGTCGCGGGCGTCATCGTCCAGCTCGGCGGGCAGACCCCGCTCGGCCTCGCGCAGCGGCTGAAGGACGCGGGCGTGCCGATCGTCGGCACCAGCCCCGAGTCCATCCACCTCGCCGAGGACCGCGGCGCGTTCGGCCGGGTCCTGGCCGACGCCGACCTCCCCGCGCCCAAACACGGCACCGCCGTCGCCGTCGACGAGGCGGTCGCGATCGCGAACGAGATCGGCTACCCCGTCCTCGTCCGGCCGTCCTACGTGCTCGGCGGGCGCGGCATGGAGATCGTCTACGACGACGCCGCCCTCATCGCCTACATGGCCACCGCCACCGAGGTCAGCGCCGACCGGCCCGTCCTGGTCGACCGCTTCCTCGACGACGCCATCGAGATCGACGTCGACGCCCTGTTCGACGGCGAGGAGCTGTACCTCGGCGGCGTCATGGAGCACATCGAGGAGGCCGGCATCCACTCCGGCGACTCCGCGTGCGCGCTCCCGCCGATCACCCTCGGGCACCAGGACATCGAGCGGATCCGCGAGTCCACGCTGCGCCTCGCGCGCGGCATCGGCGTGCGCGGCCTCATGAACGTCCAGTACGCGCTGTCCGCGGGCGTCCTGTACGTCCTGGAAGCCAACCCGCGCGCCTCCCGGACGGTGCCGTTCGTCTCCAAGGCGACGGCCGTCCAGCTCGCCAAGGCCGCCGCGCGCGTCATGCTCGGCGCCTCGATCGCGCAGCTGCGCGCCGAGGGCGTCCTGCCCGCGAACGGCGACGGGGGAGACCTGCCCCTCGACGCGCCCATCGCGGTCAAGGAAGCGGTGCTGCCGTTCAACCGGTTCCGCAACGCCCAAGGCCAGGGCGTCGACACCGTGCTCGGCCCGGAGATGCGCTCGACCGGCGAGGTCATGGGCATCGACGAGGTCTTCGGCACCGCCTACGCCAAGTCCCAGGCCGCCGCCTACGGCTCGCTGCCGACGAAGGGACGCGCGTTCGTTTCGGTCGCCAACCGGGACAAGCGGCACATGATCTTCCCGGTCAAGCGGCTCGCGGACCTCGGTTTTGAGATTCTTGCCACCGAGGGCACCGCGGAGGTGCTGCGGCGGAACGGCGTCCGTGCCAAGATCGTCCGTAAGCACAGCGAGGGCCCCGGGCCGGACGGCGAACCCACCGTCGTGCGGCGCGTCCTGGACGGCGAAGTCGATCTCATCGTCAATACTCCGTTCGGCGACGGCCAGTCCGGGCCGCGGCTCGACGGCTACGAGATCCGCAGCGCCGCCGTCATCCGCGGCATCCCCTGCGTGACCACCGTGCAGGGGCTCGCCGCCGCGGTCCAGGGCATCGAGGCGGTCACGCGCGGCGACGTGGGCGTCCGCTCCCTCCAGGAGCACGCCGGACGCCTGCGCGGCGCCCGCAACGCCTAGGGGCCACCACAACCGGTGTGGCCGTCGCGAACGACCAGTCGATAGGGAGGCCGCCATCTCCACCGAGGCATCCGGCCAGGCAGGGACCGGACCCGTCCAGTCCCCCGGGACCGTCCTCACGGTCCGGCAGGTGGCGGCCTACCACGCGATGACCGTCGTGGCCCCGGCGGTGGCCGAGCGGTTCCGGCCCGGCCAGTTCGTCGCGGTCGCCGTCGGCGGTGAGCACACCTCGCTGCTGGCGCGGCGCTGCCTGCCCGTCTACGAGGTGAAGTCCGACTACGGCGGCACCGTCGAGTTCGTCTTCCCCGCCGACGACCCGGGCAGCAGGTGGTTGGCCTCCCGCCGCTCCCGCGACGCCCTCGACCTCATCGGGCCGCTCGGCAGGCCCTTCCCGCTGCCGCGCGACCCCGCCTCGTGCCTGCTCGTCGGCGGCGCGCACGGCTCGTCCGGGCTGTTCGCGCTCGCCGACGCGCTGCGCAAGCGCGACTGCAAGGTGCACTTCGTGCTGGCCGCCCCGCACGCCCACCAGGTGTACGGGGCGCTCAGCGCCCAGCGGATCGGCGACAGCTCCACCGTCGTCACCCGCGACGGCTCCCTCGGCACCGCCGGGATGCTCCCCGACCTCCTGCCCGCGATCATCGACCGGACCGAGGCCGACGTCATCTACGCCGCGGGTCCGACGGGCCTGCTCAGCGCGGTCAGCGGCATCGCCGCGGCCCTCGCCATCCCGTGCCAGGTGAGCCTCGGCGAGTTGCTCGGCGAGACCGGCGCGTGCGGCATCGGCGTGTGCGCGTCCTGCGTCCTGCCCGTCATCGGCGACGACGGCCACACCCGCATGGTCCGCGCCTGCGCCGAGGGCCCCGTCATGCGCGGCGAGCGCGTCCGCTGGAACGACCTCGGCACCATCCCCTTGGACGCCCTGGGCGGGCCGAGGGCCCCGCAGAGCCTCGAAGCAGCCCCTTGAGCATGAGGGCGACCCGTCCCTCGACAGCAGGAGGACACCCGTGGACCTGAGCACCCGGATCGGGGCGGTCACGCTCGCCAACCCGCTGGTCACGGCGTCGGGCTGCGGGGGGACGGGGCGGGAGCTGTCCCCCTACACCGATCTCGCGCGGCTCGGCGCGTTCACGACCGCGACGGTCATGGCGCGGCCCCGGGCGGGGCGGCCGACCCCGCGGATCGCCGAGACGCCCAGCGGGCTGCTCAACGCGATGGGGCTGCCCGGCCCCGGGCTCGAGGTGTTCCTCGCCAAGGACCTGCCGTGGCTCACCGGCCAGGACGCGCGGGTGATCGTCTCGGTCGGCGGCGGCAGCGTGCAGGAGTTCGGCGAGGTCGCCGGCCGGCTCGCCGGCTCGCCCGCCGCCCGCTCCATCGCCGGGGTCGAGGTCAACGTCTCGTGCCCCAACGCCGAAGACCGGGGCCGCATGTTCGCGGCCTCGCCCGCCGCCGCCGCGGACGTCGTCCGCGCGGTGCGCGGCGCAATTCATCGGGACGTCCCGGTATTGGCCAAGCTTTCGCCTGATGTGACAGATATCGCGACCATTGCACTGGCCTGTGCCGACGCCGGGGCGACCGGTTTGTCACTCATCAACACGGTTTCCGGCCTCGCCATTGATCCGGCCACATTGCGCCCGGCACTCAGCGGCGTCGCCGGCGGCCTTTCCGGGCCCGCCCTGCGGCCCGTCGCGCTCCGCTGCGTCTACCAGGTCCACGCCGCGATCCCGGAGCTGCCGATCATCGGCGGCGGCGGCGTCGCCACCGGATCCGACGCCCTGGAGTTCCTCGTGGCGGGTGCGACGGCCGTCTCCGTCGGCACCACCCTCCTGCACGACCCGTCGGCCCCCCAGCGCATCCTCAGGGAGCTGGAGGAGGCCCTGGCGGCGCGGGGGATGGCCAGGCCGTCGGACGCCGTCGGGCTGGCCCACCGGCCCGCCTCCGCGGCGCCGCAGATCGCACGCCCGCGCACCCGTATCGAGGAGTTCTCATGAAGCCCGCGCCGATCGCGGTCGCCCTGGACACCGACGACATCGCGACCGCGGTGCGCTGGACCGGGCAGGTCACCCCCTACGTCAGCACCGTGAAGGTCGGCCTGGAGCTGTACCTGCGCTACGGCCGCGAGGTCGTCACCAAGGTGCGGGAGGCCGGCGGGGAGCGCCTGTTCCTCGACCTGAAGCTGCACGACATCCCCGCGACCGTCGAGAAGGCCGTGCGCGCCGTCGCCGACCTCGCGCCCTCCTACCTGACGGTGCACGCCTCGGGCGGCACCGCGATGATCAAGGCGGCGGCCGCGGCCGCGCCCGAGACGAAGATCACAGCCGTCACCGTCCTGACCTCGATGGGGGAGGGCGATCTGGCCGAGATCGGCCTCGCCGGGCCCGCCGATGACGCCGTCCGGCGGCTCGCCGCGCTCGCCGTCGGAGCGGGCGCCCGCGCGCTGGTGTGCTCGCCGCGCGAAGTGGCGCTCGTTCGCGCCGAAGTGGGCGACGGAATCGATCTGATCACGCCCGGAGTGCGTCCCGCGGGGTCCGCCGCCGACGACCAGACGCGTATCGCCACCCCCGAGTCCGCACTCGCCGCGGGAGCCGATTTGCTGGTTATCGGGCGTCCTATTACCCGCGATTCGGACCCCGGAAGAGCCGCCGCCGAGATTGCCGCGACACTGCGTTGAGTCGGGTGGGCGAAAGCCCAGGCAGCCGGGGTGTGCGGCGATTTTCCTGACGCAGGGTGATGCGTTGATTACGGATAGAGAATTTCGTGGATATCTCACCGGAATAACCGCGCATCACGTTGCTTTATGGGGGGGAAAGTCGCTAGTTTCCGGGGCGTCCGACTCCGTCGAGTGGAAAACACGAGGTGACCGGCGTGGCTCTTCCGCCCCTTACCCCCGAACAGCGTGCCGCGGCCCTGGAAAAGGCCGCATTGGCCCGCAGGGAGCGCGCAGAGGTCAAGGTCAAGCTCAAGAACCAGGAGATCTCCCTCTCCGACGTGCTTCAGCAGGGCCTTGCCGACGACATCGTCGGCAAGATGAAGGTCTCGGCTCTCCTGGAGTCGCTGCCCGGCGTCGGCAAGGTCCGCGCCAAGCAGATCATGGAGCGGCACGGCATCGCCGAGTCCCGCCGCGTGCGGGGCCTGGGCGCCAACCAGCGCGCTTCGCTGGAGCGCGAGCTCGGCAACAAGTAGCCTCCGCGCGTCCCGCCGGGTCGGTCGGCCGTCGCCACCCATGACGGCCCTGACCCGGCAGGACACCCCGCGTACCACCGCGGGGTCGTGATAAACCTTGCGTGAGATGGAAACCTCCGATTCACCCAACCGTTCCCTGAAGCGCCTCACGGTCCTGTCCGGGCCGTCCGGTGTGGGCAAGAGCACGGTCGTCGCCCAACTGCGCGCCGACCACCCCGGCGTCTGGCTGTCGGTGTCGGTGACGACCCGCAAGCCGCGCCCCGGCGAGACCGACGGCGTCGAGTACCACTTCACCGACGACGCGGGATTCGACCGGATGGTCGCCGAAGGCACCCTCCTGGAGTGGGCCGAGTTCGCGGGCAACCGCTACGGCACCCCGCGCGCCCCCGTCGAGGAGCGGCTCGCCCAGGGCGTCCCCACACTGCTGGAGATCGACCTCCAGGGCGCGCGCCAGGTGCGCGAGACCATGCCCGACGCGCGGCTGGTCTTCCTCGCCCCGCCCTCCTGGGAAGAGCTCGTCCGGCGGCTGGTCGGCCGCGGCACCGAGTCCGACGAGGTGATCGAACGGCGCCTCGCCGCCGCCCGCGTCGAGCTGGCCGCGGAGAAGGAGTTCGACACCACCCTGGTCAACCACTCGGTCCCGGGTGTATGCGAAGAGCTGCTAGCCTTGATGGCTGGCCACTGATCACTTCTCCGGTGAGGCCGGTCGGCGTCGCCAGGACGCCTCCCGGGATCGCCGATCAGGCCCCCGGATCACTGACTTCTGATCACTGATCTCCGCTCCACCGATCTCCGCTCCACAGGTCTTCCGCTCCACTTGACTTCCTGCTCCATCGCTTCTGATCACTGACTCCCGAAAGGCGCATTGTGGCTGCCAACAACGAGGGCATCACCAACCCGTCGATCGACGACCTGCTCCAGGTCGTCGACACCAAGTACGGACTGGTGTCCATCGCGGCCAAGCGGGCCCGTCAGATCAACGCCTACTACGCGCAGCTCGGCGAGGGCCTGCTGGAGTACGTGGGTCCGCTGGTCGAGACCCAGGTCCAGGAGAAGCCGCTGTCCATCGCCCTGCGCGAGGTCCGCGAGGGCCTGCTGCACACCGAGCCCACCGAGGGGTGACCGGCGCCAGGGTCGTTCTCGGCGTCGGCGCCGGGATCGCCGCGTACAAGGTGTGCGAGCTGCTCCGCCGCCTCAAGGAGTCGGGGCACAGCGTCAAGGTCGTGCCGACCGCCGACGCGCTGCGGTTCGTCGGCGAGCCCACCTGGGCCGCCCTGTCCGGCCAGCCCGTGCAGACGGGCGTGTGGGAGGACATCGCGGACGTGCCGCATGTCCGGATCGGGCAGACGGCCGATCTCGTCTTCGTCGCCCCGGCCACGGCCAACCTCCTGGCCAAGGCCGCGCACGGTATCGCCGACGACCTCCTCACCAACACGCTGCTCACCGCCCGGTGCCCCGTGGTGTTCGCGCCCGCGATGCACACCGAGATGTGGGAGCACCCGGCGACCCGGGCCAACGTCGCGCTGCTGCGCGAGCGCGGCAACATCGTCGTCGAGCCCGCCTCCGGGAGGCTCACGGGCAAGGACACCGGTCCCGGGCGGCTGCCCGATCCGGCCGAGCTGTTCGAGGTGGCCCGGCGCGTCCTGGCCGGCGATCCGCGCGACCTCGCCGGGCGGCACGTCGTCGTCTCCGCCGGCGGCACGCGCGAGCCGATCGACCCCGTGCGCTTCATCGGGAACCGCTCCTCGGGCTTGCAGGGCTACGCCCTCGCCCGGGTCGCCGCGGCCCGCGGCGCGAAGGTCACCCTCGTCGCCGCCAACACCTCGCTGCCGGATCCGGCAGGGGTCTCGGTCGTGCGGACGGGCTCGGCGCTGGAGATGCGCGAGGCGGTCCACGCCGCGGCGGGCGGCGCCGACGTGGTGGTGATGGCCGCGGCCGTCGCCGACTTCCGGCCGTCGTCGTTCCAGGGCTCGAAGATCAAGAAGACCGAGGATTCCAATACTTTGCCTATCGAATTGGTGAAGAATCCGGATATCCTGGCCGAGCTCGTCACCCGGCGGACCCCCGGGCAGGTCATCGTCGGTTTCGCCGCCGAGACCGACGACGTTCTCGACAACGGCAGGGCCAAACTGGCCCGCAAGGGCTGCGACCTGCTCGTGGTCAACCAGGTCGGCGAGCATCTGACGTTCGGCGCACCCGACAACGCCGGGGTGATCCTCGCGGCGACCGGAGCCGAGCGCGAGATCCCGCGTGGAAGCAAGGACCAGCTCGCCTCCGCGGTCTGGGACGAGGTCGCCGCACTGCTGGGCTGAGTCGCGCCGCCGGGCTGAGCTGCTCCTCCCGTGCGAGGACCGGTAGGGCTAGACTTCGCCTGATCCACACTCGGGGCCGGTTCGCAACCGGTCCCGGCCCCGATACCCTGCTACTGGTTCAAGTCAGCAGCCGCTGCAAGGAGTTCACGTAGTGTCCCGTCGCCTCTTCACCTCTGAATCGGTCACCGAGGGCCACCCGGACAAGATCGCCGACCAGATCAGTGACGCGATCCTCGATTCCATGCTCAAGGACGACCCGAAGAGCCGGGTCGCCGTCGAGACGATGATCACCACAGGTCAGGTGCACGTGGCCGGTGAGGTCACCACCGAGACCTACGTGGACATCCCCGGCGTCATCCGGGAGAAGATCCTCGAAATCGGCTACGACTCCTCGGCCAAGGGTTTCGACGGCCACTCCTGCGGCGTCTCGGTCTCCATCGGCGCCCAGTCGCCCGACATCGCCCAGGGCGTCGACGACGCCTACGAGAACCGCGAGGGCGAGGCCGGCGACGACCTCGACCGCCAGGGCGCGGGCGACCAGGGCCTCATGTTCGGCTACGCCACCAACGAGACCGCCACCCTCATGCCGCTGCCGATCACCATCGCGCACCGGCTCGCCCAGCGGCTGTCCGAGGTGCGCAAGAACGGCGATGTCGCCTACCTGCGCCCCGACGGCAAGACCCAGGTCACCATCGAGTACGACGGCCACCGGGCCGTCCGCCTCGACACCGTCGTCGTCTCCTCCCAGCACGCCCCTGACATCTCGCTCAAGGAACTGCTGACCCCGGACATCAAGGACCTCGTCGTCGACCCGGTCCTCGCCGAGTTCGACATCGACACCTCCGGCTACCGCCTGCTGGTGAACCCGACCGGCCGCTTCGAGATCGGCGGCCCGATGGGCGACGCGGGCCTCACCGGCCGCAAGATCATCGTCGACACCTACGGCGGCTACGCCCGCCACGGCGGCGGCGCCTTCTCCGGCAAGGACCCGTCCAAGGTCGACCGCTCCGCCGCCTACGCGATGCGCTGGGTCGCCAAGAACATCGTCGCCGCCGGCCTCGCCGACCGCGCCGAGGTCCAGGTCGCCTACGCGATCGGCAAGGCCCAGCCCGTCGGCGTCTTCGTCGAGGGCTTCGGCACCGAGAAGGTCGACATCACCAAGCTCCAGGCCGCCGTCCTGGAGGTCTTCGACCTGCGTCCGGCCGCGATCGTCCGCGACCTCGACCTGCTCCGCCCGATCTACTCCCAGACCGCCGCCTACGGCCACTTCGGCCGCGAGCTGCCGGACTTCTCCTGGGAGCGCGCCGACCGCGCCGAGGCGCTCCGCGCCGCCGTCGGCCTGTAAGCACCGTCCGCAGAGGCCCGCGCCCTTTCGGGGCGCGGGCCTCTGCGCGTTCAGGCAGGGAGCGCGTCGCCTGGTGGGCTCGCGCCTCCGCTCTGCGGGGGCGCCGCCCGCACGCGTCGCGGATCAGCGCATCCGGGGGCCACCGTGTCCTGGCACGGCGGTGAGCAGCGCGCGGCCGTCACGCTTGGCCGTCACGCCGAGCGGTGCGCCCTCGTCCCTCGCCGTCGGAGAGAACCGACGGCTTCAGGGGAAGCGCGGCAGGCCCCGCTCGGTCAGGTGGGAGGCGAGGGCGGGGAAGGAGTCCGGGAGGTCCAGGGAGAAGAGGGCGTGGGGGATGAGGCCCGGGTAGAGGTGGCTGGAGTGCCTGGGCAGGGAGGCGAGGAGGGCCCGCTCGGCGGCGGACAGATGGTCTCCCGGCGCGGCGGACGCCTCCTCCAGCAGCAGGTGGACCAGCGCGGCGTCGATCGGGAACGAGGGATCGGTGCGGTGGCCGAGCCGGATGAGAGCGCGGGCGGCCTCGCGGCGGCGCGCGTCGGGGACGCACCGCAGGGCGGCGGCGAGCAGCCCCGCGACGTCGCCGTAGAGGTAGGGGAGATCTTCTTCCCAGAAGACGCGCAGGGTGCGGGCGGAGTCGAGGACCGCGTCGACGGCGGAGGCCGGAGGGTCGTCGCGCAGCGCGATCAGCGCGGCGGCGGCGAGGACGGGATCGGCGGGCGGGTCGTCGAAGAGGGTCCGGTCGCCGAGCAGGGCCGCCGCGACGAGGCAGGTGGCGCGGGTGGCCGGGGCCGGGGAGTCCGCCAGCACGGCGTGCAGCGCGGGCAGGACGGCGGGGGCCGCCTCCGGGAACCAGGACAGGGTCCAAGCGGCGGCGCGCACGACGTACGGGTCTGCGCCTGCGAGGAGAGGGACGAGACCGGGGACCTCCGCGCGCACGGCCGCGTAGGCGGCGACGCCGTCGGGGTCGAGGCCGGGGGCGCCGGACAGTTCCGCGGGACGCGGCAACGACCACTGGTCGTCGTCGCCGGTGGCCAGGCGGCCGAGCAGGACGACCACGGGAACCGCGGTCACCGCGAGCGGCCGGGTGAGCAGCCCGGCGAGGAACGGTACGGCGGCGGCGCTCGCCGGGAAGCGGTCGCCCTGGTGGCAGAGGGACGCGAAGAGGACGCCGAAGGCCTCCTCGGTCTCCTCGGCGTCGGATCCGGCGAGCGTCCGGAGCAGGGCGGGCACGTCGGAGGCGTCGCCGTAGGCGTGGTGCAGCGCGGACCAGTCGACCGCGGGGAGCTCTGTCAGCGGGCGGGGCACGCGAGGCACCCTAGCCTGTGCGCCCCGCGGGGTTTTCCACAAGGGCGAACGGGGCGGTGCCGTGGGGGTGATAGGTGTGGGGGGTGGGTGAGGACGGGCTGATTCCGGGGACGGAGGGGCTGGCGGCGGAGGCCGAGGCCGCGGCGGTGACGGAGAAGAAGGCGGGCAGATCGGCAGAGAAGAAGACGGCGGCAGAGAAGAAGCCGGCGGGGGTGCCGGAGGCGGCGGAGGAGTTGCCCGTGGCGCGGGTGGCGGTGGACGTGCCGCTGCCGCACCTGGACCGGGTGTTCGACTACCTCGTGCCCGCCCGGCTCGACGCGCAGGCGGTGCCGGGGTGCCGGGTGCGGGTGCGCTTCCACGGCAAGCTCGTGGACGGCTTCCTGCTGGAGCGGGTGGCCGAGAGCGCGCACGAGGGCAAGTTCGTGTTCCTGGAGCGGGTGGTCTCCGCGGAGCCGGTCCTCGGTCCTGAGATCGCGGCGCTCGCCCGCGAGGTGGCCGACCGCTATGCCGGCACGTTCGCCGACGTGGTCCGGCTGGCCGTCCCGCCCCGCCACGCCCGCGCCGAGAAGCGCGCCCCGGCCGAGCCCGCGCCGCGCCCCGCGCCGCCCGCCGACCCGGGTCCCTGGGCCGCCTACCCGGCGGGCCCCTCCTACCTGTCGGCCCTCGCCGACGGCCGCTCCCCGCGCGCCGTCTGGACCGCCCTGCCCGGCCCCGACTGGCCCGCCGCCCTCGCCCGCGCCGCCCGCGCCACCGCCGCGTCCGGCCGCGGAGTCCTCATCGTCGTCGCCGACGGCCGCCACGCCGCCCGCGTCGCCGCCGCCCTCACCACCGAACTCGCCGACCTCCCCGCCACGCCACACCCCACCTCCGCCACGCCGGAACCGGCCTCCGCGACGGCGGAGCCCGCCTCCGCGACGCCCGAGCCCGCCTCCGCGACGCCGGAGTCCGGCTCTAAGGCGGTGGAGCCCGGCCCTGAGGTGGTGCAGCCCGCGTCTGTGACGGCGGAGTCCGGCTCTGAGGTGGTGGAGCCCGCGTCCGCGAAGGAGGAGTCCGGCTCTGTGATGGCGGAGTCCGGCTCTGAGGCGGGGGAACCCGGGTCCGAGGCGGTGCAGCCCTGGTCCGCCAAGGAGGAGTCCGGCTCGGAGACGGCGGAGCCTGCGTCCGCGACGGTGCGGCCTGCGTCCGCGGCGGTGGAGTCGGGGGCTGCGACGGTGCAGCCGGGGTCCGCCGGGTCGCGGGCCGCGTCCGAGACGGCGCGGCCCGGCTTCAGCGCGGAGGGCGTCCCTGGGTCGGGGGAGGCCGTCTCCGCGTCGGAGGTTGTTCCGGCATCGCGGAACGACATGCCTGGGGTGGGGGACGCGCTTGGGACGGAGATCGTGCTCGGGGGGGCGGGGTCCGGGGTGGCGGAGGGGTTCTCGGTGGGTGAAGGGGAGTTGGGAGGGGGTGGGCGGAAGGCCGCGCGGGGGAGGCGGACCGAGGGGTTCGTGGTGCTGCGGGCCGAGGACGGGCCGGAGAAGCGGTACGGGGAGTGGCTGCGGATCCTGCGGGGGGAGGCGCGGATCGTGGTGGGCACCCGCGCGGCGATGTTCGCGCCGGTGCGCGACCTCGGGCTCGTCGCGCTGTGGGACGACGGCGACGACGTGCACGCCGAGCCGCACGCGCCCTATCCGCACGCGCGGGAGGTGCTCGTCCTGCGGGCGCACAGGGCAGGTGCGGCGGCGCTCTTCGGCGGGGCGACCCGTACGGCGGACGCGACGAGGCTCGTGGAGACCGGGTGGGCTCATCCCCTGACGGCGGCGCGGGAGACGGTCCGCGAGGCGATGCCGCGGGTCCGGCCGATCGGGGAGGACGCCGAACTGGCCCGCGACGAGGCGGCCCGCATAGCCCGGCTGCCCGCGCTGGCCTTCCGGGCCGCCCGCGCCGCGCTCGCCGAAGGGCCGGTGCTCGTGCAGGTGCCCCGGCGCGGCTACCTGCCCGCGATCGCCTGTGCGCAGTGCCGCGAACCCGCGCGCTGCCCCGCCTGCGCGGGCCCGCTGGAACTCGGTTCGGCGGGCGGGGCGCCGGCCTGCCGCTGGTGCGGCGCCATCGCCACCGCCTGGCGCTGCCCGGAGTGCGGCGGCACGCGGATCCGCGCGGTGGTCGTCGGCGCGGGGCGGACCGCCGAAGAGCTCGGCCGGGCCTTTCCCGGGGTGACGGTCCGCACTTCGGGACGTGACGCGATCCTCGCCGAGGTGTCGGGGCGGCCGGAGCTCGTCGTCGCGACGCCCGGCGCCGAACCCGTCGCCGAGGGCGGGTACGCCGCGGCCCTGCTCCTCGACGGCTGGGCCATGCTCGGCAGGCCCGACCTGCGCGTCGCCGAGGAGGCGCTGCGCCGCTGGCTGAACGCCGCCGCACTGGTCCGCCCGCACGGGCCCGTCGTGCTCGCCGCCGACGCGGGGCTGCCCGCCGTCCAGGCCGTGGTCCGCTGGGACCCGGTCACCTTCGCCGAGCGAGAGCTGGCCGAACGCCGCGAACTGCGCTTTCCGCCCGCCGCCCGGATGGCGTCCCTCACCGGCGCGCCCGCCGCCATCCGCGACCTCCTCGACCACGCCCGGCTGCCCGCCGACGCCGAACTCCTCGGCCCCGTCCCGCTCGCCGAAGGCCGCGAACGCGCCCTCCTGCGCGTCCCGCGCACCGGCTCCACCGACCTGGCCCGCGCCCTCAAGGAGGCCCAGGCGATCCGCAGCGCCCGCCGCGCCCCCGACCCCGTCCGCGTGGAACTCGACCCGCTCGAACTCCTCTGACACCACCTGAGCGGACGCGTCCCGGCCCGCCCGCCGGGGCCTCGGGCAAGGGCAGGGCCGCCGCGCGCCCCCTGCCTCGGTCGCGCGCCCGCTGCCACGGTCGGGGGTCGAGACGGCCAGCCCGTGGAGCCTCGGCGCGCGACCCGGGGCTTCCGGGTTCTGGTCCGCCGGAATCCCCCGAATCACCCCGTCGCGCCGGCCGCCTCGATCTCCGCGACCGACGCGCAGGCGCGCGGCGTCGGCCGGGGTGCGGCCGGTGATGACCACGTCGAACGGCCCGTCGGCGCCTCCCGCGTACGGGATCGCGGTCGGGGTCGTGCCGCCGCGCCGCAGAGCCCGCGCCGCCGGGGCCCGCGCCGTTGCCGCGGCTGCCGGGCGGGCCCACGGTCTCCGCCTCATGGGTGCGGCTCGCGATCGATCGGGTCCGTATGCGGGGGAGGCGTGGGGGTGGGTTTGGGAGCGGGGGTGCGGGATCTCCTTTAGGGTTGTCGGGTGGCTGAGAAGTGGGTGGAGAAGACCGTCGCCGGGTTCGAGAAGTGGGCCGGTGAGCGCGGCGGCGTGGATCCGCACGGGGCACGGATCATCGTGTCCCTGCTGGATCTGAACGAGACCGCGGAACTGACCGCGGAACTGCTGGAGGAGACCCTCCTCGAGGACTTCCCCGAGAACGTCGTGGCAGGGCCCGACGACGCCCCCGCCGTGCTCGGCGCGGCCCGGGCCCTCGTGGAGTACCTCGCCGGGGGCGGCCTCGCCGAGTCCGTCGCGGACCAGTGCCGCGCGCTGCTCGACGGCCTCGCCCCGCGCCTGGCCGAAGCGCTCGCCGACGCGGGCGAGGGCGACGGCGAGGCGATGGAGTTCCTCGGCCGGATGATGGCCGCCGAAGGCGTCGACCTGGACGACGAGGACGCCGTCGAGGCGTGGATCGCGGCGTTCGAGGCGCTCCCCGAAGAGGAGCGGATGCAGCTCACCATGCGCCAGTTCGCGGCCGAGAACGTGGTGCCGCCGGTGCGGCTGGCGGCCGTGTCCGAACTCGCCGAGACCGCCCGCGAGTCGGGCCTGCTGCGCGAGGCGCTCGGCCTCGCCGACTGGATCGGCGAGCGCGCCGCCGCCGACGGCCGCCTCACCGCGGCCGACGCCGAGGCCGCCGCGACCGCGCTCGGCCTGGCGGTGCCCCGGGCCGGCGGCGGGGTGTACCCCGAGGTCGAGCGGATGTACGACGCGATCGGCGAGATCGGCCTCATCGAGACCGACGGGACGACGATCCGCCAGGGCACCCGCCCGGACACCGGCTCGGAGGAGGAGATCCTCAGCCTGTGGATCGCCCTCCTGGACGGCCTCGTCGGCCAGGAGTACCCCGAAGGCTCCGCGCTGAGCCCCGTCGAGGTCGTCTGGAGCGAACTGCCCGGCGTCCTGCTGCGGCTGTACGAGAGCGGCGAGCCCGTCGCGATCGGCCGGATCGTCGTCGACCTCCTGGAGCACATCCAGGCCGGCTACGACGTCGCCGACGGGGAGGTCTTCGCCGAAGGCGTCCCGCAGGCGCTGCGGCTCGACCTGGAGGACCTCGCGCGCTGGGGCGCGGTGACCTTCGCCACCGCCGACGAAGCCGCGCTCACCCCCCTCGGCGTTTTCGCCGTGCGGGAACTGCTCCTCGCCGAGGGTTACACCGCGCCCCTCATCGGCGACCTCGCCGAATCGTCGGCCGAAGACCTCGTCAAGGGCCTCGGCTTCCACCGCGAGGACACCGCCGAAGAAGAGATCGGGCTCTGGCTCGCCAAGCGCTCGGCCGAAGAGGCCGCGCAGGGCCTGCTCGACCTCATGCGCGAAGGCCGGCCCGCGCAGCGCAACATCGCCGCGGTCGTCCTCGGCCAGGTCGAGCGGCCCGCGGAACAGCTCATCCGCGGCGCGCTCGCCTTCCCCGAGACCCGCCCGTACGCGCTGATGTGGCTGAGCGGCAACGGCGACGAGACCGCGGTCCCGACCGAGGCCGACATGCAGTGGATGTTCGTCGACACCGTCGCCGGCATGACCGAGGCGCTCGGCCCGCACGAAGCCGTCCAGCTCGCCCTGTCCGACACTCCGGAAGAGGCCGACCTCACCGGCCTGATCTCCGACATCTGGCGCATCCCCCACCCGGACGTCGCCGACGTCCTGGAAGCCATCGGCGACCACCACCACGACCGTGAACTCGCCAAGGCCGCGCGCAAGGCGGTGTTCAAGGCCCGCTCGAAGTAGGCGCCGTCGGGCGCCCGGGTCCCGGGCGCCCGATCGCGGGCGGACCGCATTCCCGGCGGACATAGACTGGCGGTGATCCGTCAGAACCTTCGAGTGAGGAGTCGTCTTGTCCGTCAAGCCGATCCGTCTCTTCGGCGATCCCGTGCTGCGCACTCCCGCCGAGCCCGTCGTGGACTTCGACAAGGAGCTGCGCACCCTGGTCAAGGACCTCACCGACACGATGGTGGAGGCGCCCGGGGCCGGGCTGGCCGCGCCGCAGCTCGGGGTGGGGCTGCGGGTGTTCACCTACTTCGTCGACGACGTGCTGGGGCACCTGGTGAACCCGTCGCTGGACCTCAGCGAGGAGATCCAGGACGGGGACGAGGGATGCCTCTCCCTGCCGGGGCTGTCGTTCCCGACCAAGCGCGCCTACGGCGTCGTCGCCAAGGGCTTCAACATGCACGGCGAGCCGATCACCGTCGAAGGCACCGAGCTGCTCGCGCGCTGCGTGCAGCACGAGACCGACCACCTCGACGGCATCCTGTTCATCGACCGGATGGACACCGAGCAGCGCAAGCTCGCGATGAAGGCGATCCGCGAGGCCGAGTGGTTCGGCGAGCCGGCCCCGGTGATCCGGAACTCCCCGCACAGCACCTTCGGCCGGGCGATCTGAGGCCGCCGATGAGACTCGTCTTCGCCGGTACGCCGGAGACCGCGGTACCGCCGCTCAAGGCCCTGCTGGAGTCCTCGCACGAGGTCGTCGCGGTCGTCACCCGGCCCGACGCCCCCGCCGGACGCGGCCGCAAGCTCGCCGCGAGCCCCGTCGGCGAGGTCGCCGAGGCGGCGGGGATCGAGGTGCTGAAGCCCGCCAAGGCGAGCGACCCCGAGTTCCTGGCGCGCCTCGCCGAGCTGGCGCCCGACTGCTGCCCCGTCGTCGCCTACGGCGCGATCCTCCGCAAGGAGGCCCTGGCGATCCCGCGGCTCGGCTGGGTGAACCTGCACTTCTCGCTGCTGCCCGCGTGGCGCGGCGCGGCCCCCGTCCAGCACGCGATCCTCGCGGGCGACGAGATCACCGGCGCGATGACGTTCCAGATCGAGGAGGGGCTCGACACCGGCCCCGTCTTCGGCCACCTCACCGAGCCGATCCGCGCCGACGACACCAGCGGCACCCTCCTGGAGCGGCTGTCCGTGGCGGGCGCCCGCCTCCTCGCCGACACGATGGACGGCCTGGAGATCGGCGGGCTGCGGGCCGTCCCGCAGCCGGAGGAAGGCGTGTCGTACGCGGCGAAGCTGACGCCGGAGACCGCGCGCGTCGACTGGACCGCGCCCGCGATGCGCGTCGACAGGCTCTGCCGGGCCTGCACGCCCGCGCCGGGTCCGTGGACGACGCTGCGCGAGGACAGGATCAAGCTCGGCCCGGTCCGGCCGGCCGCGGGCGGGGGCCCGCTGGAACCCGGCCAGATCAAGGTCAACCGGGGCGAGGTCCTCGTCGGCACGGCCACCCATCCCGTGGCGCTCACCGAGGTCCAGGCGCCGGGCAAGAAGCGCATGCGGGCCGTCGACTGGGCGCGTGGCCTGCGCCTGACCGACGCCGACCGCTTCCTGTGATCCGCCTGATCGGCCTGAACCGCGCCGCCCAAGACGTCCGGGGGAGAACCCATGCCTGAACAGCGCCGCAGAAGCGCCCACCGCGCCCGGCCGCAGGACAACCGGCGGCCCGCCCGCCAGGCCAAGCGCCGCGCGCCCGGCGACGCCGTACGCCGCGCCGCCTATGACGTCCTGCGCGCGGTCGACGCGCGCGACGCCTACGCCAACCTGCTCCTGCCGCGCGTCCTGCGCGAGCGCGAGCTGAGCGGCCGCGACGCCGCCCTGGCCACCGAGCTGACGTACGGGACGCTCCGGGGCCGCGGCACCTACGACGCGATCCTCGACCTGTGCAGCGACCGCCCCGTCGCCAAGATCGACCCGCCCCTGCGCGACATGCTGCGCCTGGGCGTCCACCAGTTGCTGCGCACCCGCATCCCGGCGCACGCCGCGGTCTCCACGACCGTGGACCTCGTCCGCTCGGTGGCCGGGCCGGGGCAGGCGAAGTTCGCCAACGCGGTGCTGCGCCGCGTCACCGACCGCGACCTGCCCGGCTGGCTCGTCGTCATCGCGCCCGAGGACGAGCTGGGCCGCCTGTCGGTGACCTACAGCCATCCGAAGTGGGTGGTCTCGGCGCTGCGCGACGCGGTCGGCCCCGACGAGATCGAGGACCTCCTCGCCGCCGACAACGAGCGGCCGGGCGTCACGCTGGTGGCGCGGCCGGGCCGGATCGCCGTCGAGGAGCTGTACGACCTGGGCGCGGGCCCAGCCGCCTACTCGCCTTACGCGGCCTACCTTCCCGAGGGCGATCCCGGCGAGATCGCCGCGGTGCGCGAGGGCCGCGCGGGCGTCCAGGACGAGGGAAGCCAGCTCGTGGCGCTCGCGCTGGCGGCCGCCGAGGTCGACGGCAAGGACGACGCGTGGCTCGACCTGTGCGCGGGCCCCGGCGGCAAGGCCGCGCTGCTGTCCGCGCTGGGCGCCCAGCGCGGCGCGCAGCTGCTGGCCTGCGACGTGCAGCCGCACCGGGCCGAGCTGATCACCCGCGTGGTCGGCGACAACACGACGGTGCTGGTCGCCGACGGCACCGAGCCCGCGTGGGAGCCCGCCTCCTTCGACCGGGTGCTCGTCGACGTCCCGTGCTCGGGCCTGGGCGCGCTGCGCCGCCGCCCTGAGGCGCGCTGGCGCCGCACCCCGCAGGACCTCGGCTCCCTCGGACCGCTTCAGCGCAGGCTGCTCGCCACGGCGCTGGACTCGGTCCGGCCGGGCGGCGTCGTGGCGTACGTCACGTGCTCCCCGCACCTTGCCGAGACCCGCGTCGTCGTCGACGACGTCCTGCGCGGCCGAGAGGACGTCAAGCGCCTCGACGCGGTCGACGTGCTCGCGGAGGTGGCTCCGGGCCTCTCCGGCCTCGGCACGGGCCCCTACGCCCAGTTCTGGCCGCACCGGCACGGCACCGACGCCATGTTCCTGGCGCTGCTGCGGAAGGTCTGATCGCCTCTCACCTGGGGGTTCACCCGGGCGGGTGAGGGACGGCGGACGGGAAACCCTAGACTCGGGGGACCATGGGCATTCAGATCTCTCCGAGCATCCTTTCCGCCGACTTCGCGCGCCTGGCCGAGGAGGTGGCCGTCATCTCCGACGCCGCCGACTGGGTGCACGTCGACGTGATGGACAACCACTTCGTTCCGAACCTCACCCTCGGGCTGCCGATCGTGGAGGCGCTGCTCAAGCACAGCGCGCTCCCGCTCGACTGCCATCTGATGATCGAGGACCCCGACCGCTGGGCACCCGCCTACGCCGAGGCCGGGGCCAAGAGCGTCACGATCCACGCCGAGGCGGCCAAGGCCCCCGTGCGGACGTTGCGCATGATCCGCGCGGCCGGCGCGCGCGCGTCGCTGGCGCTGAACCCTGCGACGCCCGTCGAGCACTACGAGGACCTGCTCGGCGAGCTGGACATGCTGCTGCTCATGACGGTCGAGCCGGGTTTCGGCGGCCAGAAGTTCCTCGACATCATGCTGCCGAAGATCCGCCGCGCCCGCGAGCTGGTGAAGGGCCGTGACCTCGACCTGTGGATCCAGGTCGACGGCGGCGTCTCCGCCGAGACGATCGAGCGCTGCGCCGAGGCGGGCGCCGACGTCTTCGTCGCGGGCAACGCCGTCTACGGGGCCGAGGACCCGGCCGAGGCGATCCGCGATCTGCGCGCCCTCGCCGAGTCGAAGACCGCCCACCCCCGCCCGATCGGCTTCGGGCGCACCTGAGGATTGGGACGACCAAGCGAGCGCTTGGTTGGCCCGATTCGGCCATCGAGGGGGGTCGGTATGGCGAGGGGAACATCTGCCATGGCAGACTTGTTACCGAGTCATAAGGCTGATGAGAGATGAACCCCTCATGCGGTCGAGAACTCGACAGTAGGCAGTACCCAGCAAGAGCGGCGCAGAGCGCGCCGCGAACAAGCGTGCTCCGGGGTCGGTGCAATTCCGAACCGGCGGTAAAGTCCGCGACCCGGCCGAAGCCATCGGCCGGCTGATCCGGTGAGATTCCGGTACCGACGGTCATAGTCCGGATGGGAGGCAGCGCGCGCGCCGAATCATGCCCTGACCAGGGCTTGTTCGGCTATTCCTAGACCCCCGGAGCTCCCCGCCAGACAGGGAGGACAGGGGAGTGTTCACCGGAATCGTCGAAGAACTCGGCGAGATCATCAGTAAGACCGACGGCCCGGAATCGGCCGTCCTGGCCATCAAGGGCCCCATCGTCACCTCCGACGCCGTCCACGGCGCGTCGATCGCGGTCAACGGCGTCTGCCTGACCGTCGTCGACCTCAAGGAAGACGTCTTCACCGCCGATGTGATGCACGAGACACTGGCACGCTCCAGCCTCGGCGCCCTCACGCCCGGCGCGCGCGTCAACCTGGAGCGGCCCGTCCGCCTGGCCGACCGTCTCGGCGGCCACCTCGTCCAGGGCCACGTCGACGGAGTCGGCACCATCGCGGAGCGAGCCCCCTCGCCGGACGGCAAGTGGGAGATCGTCCGGGTGTCCTTGCCCGGGAAGCTGTCCCGCTACGTCGTGGAGAAGGGCTCCATCACCGTCGACGGCATCAGCCTCACCGTGGTCGAAGCCGCCGCCGACTCCTTCACCGTCAGCCTCATCCCCACCACGCTGGAGCTGACGACCCTGGGCCGCAAGGCCGTCGGGGACCCCGTCAACCTGGAAGTCGACGTCGTCGCCAAGTACGTCGAGCGCATGATCGGAGACCGGAAGTGACGACGTTCAGCACCATCGAAGAGGCCCTGGCCGACATCGCCCTGGGACGTCCGGTCGTCGTCGTCGACGACGAGGACCGCGAGAACGAGGGCGACCTCATCTTCGCCGCCGAGAAGGCGACGCCGGAGCTCATGGCCTTCATGATCCGGTACACCTCCGGCTACGTGTGCATCGCGCTGCCCGACAGCGACTGCAAGCGCCTCGACCTCCCGCCGATGTACCACTCCAACCAGGACGTGCGCGGAACCGCCTACACCGTCTCGGTGGACGCCGCCGAGGGCGTCTCGACCGGCATCTCCGCCGCCGACCGCGCCCGCACCACCCGGCTGCTGGCCTCGGCCGACACCGTCCCGTCGGACCTGCGCCGCCCCGGCCACGTCGTCCCGCTGCGGGCGCGCGAGCACGGCGTGCTGGTCCGCCGCGGCCACACCGAGGCGACCGTCGACCTCGCCCGCCTCGCCGGCCTGCGCCCCGCCGGCGCCCTGTGCGAGATCGTCAACGACGACGGCACCATGGCCCGGCTGCCCCAGCTCGAGGTCTTCGCCAAGGAGCACGACCTCAAGCTGATCTCCATCGAGCAGCTCGTCGAGTACCGCAAGCGCCACGAGAGCCTCGTCGCGCGCGCCGCCGAGACCGTCATCCCCAACCGGTTCGGCGCCTGGCGCGCCGTCGGCTACACCTCGGCGATCGACGGCGGCGAGCACATCGCCCTCGTCCTCGGCGACCTCGGCGACGGCTCCGACGTGCTCACCCGCGTCCACTCCGAATGCCTCACCGGCGACGTGCTGCACTCCGACCGCTGCGACTGCGGCACCCAGCTCGACGGCGCCATGGCGGAGATCGCCCGCGCCGGCCGCGGCGTCGTCGTCTACCTGCGCGGCCAGGAGGGGCGCGGCATCGGCCTCATCGCCAAGCTGCGCGCCTACGGCCTGCAGGACGCGGGCGCCGACACCGTCGATGCCAACCTGGAGCTCGGCCACCCGATCGACGCCCGGGAGTACACCAACGCCGCGCACATCCTCGCCGACCTCGGCGTGAAGTCGGTGCGGCTGCTGACGAACAACCCGGAGAAGATCTCCGCGCTGTCGTCGTTCGGCCTGGAGGTCTCCGGCCGGGAGGCCCTGCCGGTGCACGTCACCGAGCACAACCGGCGCTACCTGACGGTCAAGCGCGACCGTCTCGGCCACCAGATCGAAGGACTGTGACATGAGCGGAGCGGGACGTCCGGAGGACACCGTCGTCGAGGCCTCCGGCCTCACCATCGGGATCGTGGCCGCGCGCTGGCACGGCGAGATCACCGACCAGTTGCTCGCCCGTGCCGTCGAGGCGGCCAAGGCGTGCGGCGCCGAGCCCGTCGTCGCCCGGGTCGCCGGGACGCTGGAGCTGTCGGTGATCGCCCAGCAGTTCGCCCGCGACCACGACGCCGCGGTCGCGCTCGGCTGCGTCGTGCGGGGTGAGACGGCTCACTTCGACTACGTCTGCGACTCGGTCACCGCGGGCCTGACCAGGATCTCCCTGGACGAGGCCACGCCCGTCGGCAACGGCGTCCTCACCTGCGAGAACCTGGACCAGGCGCGCGCCCGCGCGGGCCTGCCCGGCAGCACCGAGGACAAGGGCTGGGAGTCGGTCGTCGCGGCGCTGGACGCCGCGCTGACCCTGCGCGACCTGCGGGCCCGCGACGGCGGTCGCTGAGCACTGCGGTAAAGTTCACGTGCCCGCAACACGCGGGCACGTGAACCCGACCCGGTTCCGCGAACCCCGAGTCTTTCCGGTGGAGGAGGCGAAGTGACCGCGCGCGGCATGGCATTCGACCTGCGAGGCACGCGTCACGTCGGGCACGCCGGGCATGCCGGGGAGCATCGCAGCTCCTGACCTGCCCGAACCCGTCCCCAGTTCCACAAGACCACCGAAAGGCTCCACCATGCTCTCCCTCGTTCTGCCCAAGGGCTCCCTGGAAAAGGCGACCTTCGAGCTGTTCGCCGCCGCCGACCTCACCGTCCGCCGCGCCAGCGAACGCGACTACCGCGCCTCCATCGACGACCCGCGCATCGACAAGGTCCGCGTCCTGCGCCCGCAGGAGATCCCGACCTACCTCGAACAGGGCCTGTTCGACCTCGGCATCACCGGCCGCGACTGGATCACCGAGACCGACGCCGACGTGGTGTCCCTCGGCGAGCTGAAGTACTCCAAGGCCACCTCCAACCCCGTCCGCGTCATCATGGCGGTCCCGCAGGACGCGCCCTGGCAGACGGTCTCCGACCTGCCCGACGGCGTCCGGATCTCCACCGAGTTCCCGGCGCTGACCGACCGGTTCCTGGACAAGCACGGCGTCAAGGCCAAGGTCTTCCCGTCCTACGGCGCGACCGAGGCGAAGGTCCCCGACATCGTCGACGTCATCGTCGACCTCACCGAGACCGGCTCGTCGCTGCGCAAGAACGGGCTGCGCATCCTCGACACGCTGCTCACCAGCTACACCGAGCTGGTCGCCAACCGCGAGGCGTACGAGAACCCCGAGAAGCGCGCCGCGATGGAGGACATCGCGCTGCTGCTCCAGGGCGTCATCCGGGCCCGCGGCCAGGTGCTGATCAAGCTGAACGTGCCCGCCGGGCAGCTCCAGGACGTGCTGAACGTCGTCCCGGCCATGGCCTCCCCGACCGTCACGCCGCTGGCGGGCGGCGAGATGTACGCGGTCGAGAGCGTCGTGGCCAAGGCCGGCATCAACGAGCTCATCCCGAACGTCAAGGCCGCGGGCGGCCGCGACATCCTGGAGATCCCGATCTCCAAGATCGTCGACTGACGGGATGTCCGGCACCACCACCTGGCGGCCGCGCAAGACGCGGGCCACCGCCGTCGCGATGGCGGTCCTGATCATGGCCACCATGATCTGGCTCGCCATCGCGATCTCCGACACCTTCAAGACCGGTGACAGGATCGGCATCCTGCTGTTCGGCCTGTTCGTGGTGGGGGTGCTGTCCCTGCTGGCCCGGGTGAAGGTCGTCGCCGACGACGACGGCCTCACCGTGGTCAACCCGCTGCGCACCCACCGGTACGCGTGGGCCGAGATCGTCGGGGTCAGCCTCGGCGTCGGCGCGCCCTGGCCCTATCTCGACCTCGCCGACGGCACCACCAAGGGCCTCGTCGGCATCCAGGGCTCCGAGGGCGAGTCCGCGCGCACCGCGGTCGCCGAACTGAAGGCCCTCATCGCCGAACGCGGCGAGGCCCCCGAACCCTCCTGACCCGCCGGTTCCATGCCCTGATCCTGTAAAACCTCATGCGTTCGCGTGAGCTTGCCCGAAGAGGCCCTGGGAAAAATCCCCGAGGTGATCTTCCTCGCGCAGCCCAACGACGAGCTCCGGCTGGACGTCAACGGCATCGACTGGCTGATGCTCGCGATCTACTTCGCGACGGTCCTCGGCATCGGGTTCGCGGCCCGGCTCACGGTCCGCTCGAGTGTCGACTTCTTCCTGTCGGGCCGGTCGATGCCCGCGTGGATCACCGGCCTCGCCTTCCTGTCGGCGAACCTGGGCGCCACCGAGATCCTCGGGATGGCCGCCAACGGTGCCCAGTACGGCCTGATGACCACGCACTACTACTGGATCGGCGCCGTCCCGGCGATGGTGTTCCTCGGCATCGTGATGATGCCGTTCTACTACAAGTCCGGTGTGCACTCGGTGCCGGAGTTCCTGCGGCGCCGCTTCAACTCCGCGACCCAGCTGCTCAACGCGGTCTCGTTCGCGATCGCGCAGGTGCTCATCGCGGGCATCAACCTGTACGCGCTGGCGCTGGTGATGCGGGCGCTGGTCGGCTGGCCGCTGCCGGTCTCGGTGGTGGTCGCCGCGATCTTCGTCCTCATCTACATCACCCTCGGCGGTCTGTCCTCGGCGATCTACAACGAGGTGCTGCAGTTCTTCGTGATCGTCGCGGGCCTGATCCCCGTGGTCTACCTGGGGTTGCGCAAGGTCGGCGGGATCTCGGGGCTCAAGGAGAAGATCATCGGCAGCCCGCTCGGCGACCCCGGCCTGCACACCTGGGCCGACACCGGGTTCGGCACGCCGAACCCGATGAACGCCAGCTGGCTCGGCATCGTCCTCGGCCTCGGCTTCGTGCTCTCCTTCGGCTACTGGACGACGAACTTCGCGGAGGTCCAGCGGGGCCTGTCGGCCAAGAACACCGCGGCGGCCCGGATGACGCCGATCGTCGCGGCGTTCCCGAAGATCTTCATCCCGATCCTCACGGTCGTGCCCGGCATGGTCGCCCTCGTGGTCTTCCCGCAACTCAGCCAGCCCGGCGCCGACTACAACAACGCGATCCCGCTGCTCATGGGCGACGTGCTGCCCAACGGCGTCCTCGGCGTCGCGCTCACCGGCCTTCTCGCGTCGTTCATGGCCGGCATGGCGGCCAACGTCTCCGGTTTCAACACGGTGTTCACCTACGACATCTGGAAGCCGTACCTGATGAAGGGGCGGAGCGACCACTACTACCTGAACACCGGCCGCTGGGTCACGGTGATCGGCGTGGTCTGCGGCATCTTCACCGCCTTCATCGCGGCCCAGTACAGCAACATCATGGCCTACATGCAGCAGCTGTTCTCGTTCTTCAACGCGCCGCTGTTCGCCACCTTCATCGTCGGCCTCCTGTGGCGCAGGATGACGCCCTGGGCCGGTTTCTGGGGCCTGCTCATCGGCACGCTGAGCGCCGTCGTCTCCTACACGCTGTACGAGACGGGCGTGCTGCGCGACTTCTACGGCACCGACCTGAACGCGAGCTTCTGGGGCGCGGGGATCGCGTTCGTCGTGGACGTCGTGGTGTCGCTCGTCGTCAGCAAGATGACGGCGCGCACCGCCAAGTCGACCGAGGAACTGCGCGGCCTCGTCCGGGGCATCCCGTCGGACCGCCCGGACGACTTCCAGACCGGTGACGACAAGTGGTACCGCTCGCCGGTCAAGCTCGGCCTCGGCGCCCTGGCGCTGTCCCTCGCCTGCTACATCCCCTTCTGGTAGGAGCCTGCCATGCGCACCAACCCGCTCGCCGTCCTCCTCGACATCCGGACCGTCATCGGCGGCATCTTCACCATCTACGGGATCATCCTGACGATCCTCGGGATCATCGACGAGGCCGCGGCCAAGGCCAAGGCCCAGGGCGTCGACATCAACCTGTGGGTCGGCCTGGTGATGCTGGTGTTCGGCCTGTGCTTCCTCGGCTGGACCATCTACCGGCCGCGGCGGGGCGGCCCGACGATGAAGGAGGGCCCGGACCCGCTCGACCAGCCGGGCGGTCCGGGCGAGCCCGGCGGCCTCACCAGCGGCCCGGGCGACACCTTCCGGGGCGACGAGCCCTACGGCGGGTCGGGCAGCACCGCGCGGGAGTGACGCGCCTCAGACGACGGTGACCTCGTGCCGGACGACCCCGGACCACAGGTAGCCCTTGGCGTTGTAGGGGGAGCCGAGGGCCTCGGTGACGCCCAGCTCGTCGGTGGCCCGGGCCATGAGGACCGCGGGGCCGCGCACGGCCGGGCACCAGGGCAGCTCCCACTGCGACCAGGTGTGCGGCCGCCGGGGCCCGACCATCCGCGCCGGAGTCCAGCTCCGGCCGCCGTCGGTGCTGACCTCGACCGAGCGGATCGCGCCGTTGCCCGACCAGGACCGGCCCGTCAGCAGGACCTCCTCACCGCGGCCGAGCCGGGCGCCGGGCGCCAGTTCGAAGGCGCTCTTCACGGGCATCGTGGTGAGCGGGGCGCTGCCTTCCTCGGGGTAGCCGAGGCCGAAGAGCCGGTAGAAGTCGGTGCTCCAGGGCGAGTGCAGGGGCTCGGTGGACACCTCGATGTCGCCGAGCCACTTGATCGAGGCGACGCCCACCCAGTCGGGCACGATGAGGCGGATCGGGAAGCCGTGCTCGCGGGTGAGCGGCGCGCCGTTCATCTCCCAGACGACGAGGACGTCCTTCATCGCCTTGGCGACCGGGATCGGCCTGCGGAACCTGCCGTGGTCGACGCCGTCCTCGACGTAGGACGGGTCGAGGCCGCGGGGCATGAGGTCGACGGCCTCGGCGCGGACGCCGGCGTGCTCCAGGACGTGGCGGAGCGGCACCCCGGTCCACTCGGCCACACCGATGGCGCCGAGCCCCCACGGGGTCCCGGTGACGCGCTGGTTCTGCTGCGAGGTGTAGAACGTCCGGCCGTTGCCCGCGCACTCCAGGAAGGCGCTCATCGTCACCGACGGCATGGCCCGCAGGTCGTGGTAGTCGAACGTGACGGGGCCGCCGCGCAGGCCGTCGCCGTGCAGGGTGAGGGTCCAGGCCGCGACGTCGATGACGGGGACCTCGGTGTGGTGGTGCACGAAGAAGCGGTCGGTGGGGGTGTGGTGGCCGACTCCGCGCATCTCCTCCCAGTTCATCTCCCGGTCGCCGTCGCCCTTGCGAAGATCTTCCCGCAGCATCGTCTCAGCATGGCCCCTCATTCCCTACAAAGTCAATCGGCATTCGGGACATCCGGCTCGGGCGGCGTCCCGGGCCGTTTCCGGCCCCGTGATCCGTTCGGGACCGAACATAGCGGCGCTTTCCGGCGTCAGGGTCAGAGGCGGGAGAGTGACGCACCCGCCGACGGCGCGCGAATGAGTTCGCCAGTGATCGCGGAGGTGTGCAAGATTGGTCGGCATGCGCGGCGGATTCCCCCTGTTGTCCAGTGCTGTCGCGGCGGCCCTCGCGGTCGCCGCCGGAGTGTGGCCCTCGGTCCGCTCGGCGGCCTACGGCGGCCCTGAGGCCGCCGAGGTGCGCGCCGCGGCGACGATCGCCGACCAGGGGTGGCCCGTCCCCAAGAAGGGCTCCTACACGCCCCCCGCCCCCGCGGCGGACGGGCTCCCGCCCGTCATCACCAGCATAGAGACGCAGGAGAAGGTCGTCTTCCTGACCATCGACGACGGCTACGAGTACGACGCGGAGTTCGTCAAGATCATCAGGGATCAGAAGGTCCCGATCCTCACGTTCCTGACGAGCAGCTACATCCCGATGCACGGCCCCTACTTCTGGGCGCTGAAGAACGCGGGCTCCCAGATGGAGAACCACACCACCACCCACGCCAACCTGCCCGGCCTGGGCCCGGAGGGCCAGAAGGAGCAGATCTGCGGCGCGTCCGAGGCGATCGAGCAGCAGTACGCGCGCCGCCCCACGATCTTCCGCCCGCCCTTCGGCGCCTACAACGACATCACCAAGCAGGTCGCCAAGGACTGCGGCCTGAAGTCGATCATCCTGTGGTCGGCGGAGTTCTACAACGGCACCACCTCCCCCCAGGGCGTCGCCGACGCCTTCGTTCGCGGCGACGGCGGCGAGGGCTTCAAACCGGGTGACATCATCCTCATGCACTACCGCAAGGGCCTCGCCGGCCAGATGGCCACCATGCTCGGCTGGATCAAGGAGCAGGGCTTCAAGCCCGCCGCCCTGGAGAACTACCTCCCCGTCTCCCTCGGCGGCAACGCCCCCGGCTAGATCCCGCGCATGCGCAGGACGCGCAGGGCGAGGTTGACGTTGAGCTGGAGGTGCGGGTCCTCGGTGAAGGGGCCGAGCAGACGCTCCAGTTTGCCGATGCGGTAGCGCAGGGTGTTGTAGTGGAAGTGGAGGCGGCGGGCCGTCTCGGCGACGTTGAGGTTGGTCTCCAGGAGGACCTGAAGGGTGCGGCGCAGGTCGGCGGCCTCGGGATCGGCGTCGCCGGCCAGGTCGCCCAGCGTCTCGGCGACGAACGCGTGCAGTTCCGCGGTGTCGTCGACGAGGCTGAGCAGGCGGTAGACGCCCAGGGCGTCGAAGTGGGCGGTCTCGCCGGGCCCGTGCAACTGCCTGCCCACCCGCACCGCCTTCACGGCCTGGTCGTAGGCCTCGGGAAGGACGGCGGGGCCGGGCGCCGCGCGGCTCACCCCCGTCGTGAACTCCACGCCCTCGACCGTGGACACCTCCCGGACGAGCCCTGCGACGAGGTCGGCGAGGGTGCCCTCGGCGGGCAGCCCTATGACCGCGACGACCTCGTGCGCGAACGCGGCCACGGCGGCGTCCCTGTCGCGGCGGCGCACGGCCGCGGCCCAGGCGGCGGCCAGTCTTTCCTGGGCGTGCTTGGCGCCGTCGGGCTGGCGTGTCCCGTCGCCGTCCAGGTCGAGTGAGGCGACGACGACCGCGACGGGCCGGGCGAGGTCCCAGCCGAACCCGGCGCAGTGCGCGACGACCCGGTCGGGGTCGCCCGCCCGTCCGGCCAGCACGTCGCGCAGGAAGTCGGCGCGGTACTTGCTCTCCACCGCCGCGACGGCCTGCTGCTTGGTGACGACGAGCGCGGCGACGGTCGCGGCCCGCTCCAGGATGCCGACCTCGGTGTCCGACAGCTCCCGGCCCGGGAAGTACGCGGCGATCATCCCGTGGTCGAGCCCGCCCGCGGCCACGGGCACCACCACCCGGTCGCCGTGCAGGCCGAGGCCGTGGTGGCGCTCCAGCCACCGCTCCAGGGTCTCCAGGTCCCCGGGGTCGCCGGCCCCGGCCAGGATCCGCTCGTCGCCGTCGAGGGTGAGGACGGCGCCGTCGAGGAGTTCGGCGAGCTCCGCCGTCACCTCCGGCAGCCCGCCCCCGCACAGCACGATCTGGACGAGCGCGCGGTGCACCTCCTCGGTGCGGGCGAGGATCGCGGCCTGCCGGTTGAGGATGTCGGTGAGGACCTGGTTGAGGATGTCGTCGAAGCCGACGTGCTCGGGCAGCTGGATGAGCGGGAAACCGAGCCGGTCGGCGCGCGCCAGCATCTCCTTCGGCAGCGCGTCCAGATAGGCGCCGGGCTTGACGGCCAGGGCCGCGACGCCGCGCTCGTTGAGCCCGGTGACGAGGTGGCCGAGCGCCTCGGGCCGGTTGCGCAGCGGGTAGCCGGTGGTGAGCAGCAGCTCGTTCGGCTTCACCCACGCCAGGACGTCGGGGACCTCCATGACGTTGAGGCGCTGCACGATCCGGTCGAGCCCGGCGGCGCCCGCGACGAGTTCGGCGTCGGCGAGGGTCGACACGCCGAGCACCTCGCGGACGGGCAGGCCGTACTTGAGCGTGCCCGTGCTGGCGAGGCGCAGGCGGGGCGGGACGGTGTGGGTCTCGCCGGTCCTGCGGGTCCAGAGATCGGTGCGTGTTTCCATCGGCGGAGTAACCATCACAAGAAAGACGAAGGATGACAAGCATCCTTGGCAACTTTCTCCATACGGCGATCCTGTGAACGAGCGTTAACGTCCGTTCAACGCGCCGACCACTGGAGGAAAAAGCCCGTGACGGACCGCCCGGCCCCCCGGCTGCTCGTGACCGAACCGGCCGACGGCGACCGGCTGCCCCCTGTGCCGGGGGCGGCGAGCGTGGCCCTGCGCGAGGTCGTCGAGCGGCCCCGCACCCCGGCCCGCGTCGTCGCGGTGTTCCCCACGGCGGTGTACCTGCTCCTGAAGTCCGGCGCGGGCCCCCGCGTCGTGGTCCTCACCGGCTCCGACGAGACGCGCCCCGCCAACTCCGTGATCGTGCCCTCCGTCACGCGCCACCTGCCCTTCACCGGGATCCGCGAAGGCGACGAGGCATGGGCGGGCGATGGCCTCATCGAGGCGGGCGGCCTCACCGTGCGCGTCAAACGCTGGTGGGATCCCCGGCCCGTGCTCGGGCCGCTCACCTCGGCGGGGCTGCACCACGCGGTGATGACCCTGGAGAACACGCTGGACCCCGCGGACTGCGGCCTCGCCGGGCATCCCGGCCCCGCGGCGCTCGCCGAGTCCTGCGCGGCGGGCGACCTCGTCCGCGCCGTCCCGGCCGCCGAGCGGATCGTCGGGCTCGGGCCCGGCCTGACCCCCAGCGGCGACGACGTCCTCGCCGGGCTCCTGCTCTCGCTCCGCCTCCTCGGCTCCGTCCTCGACGGAGGCGGCCGGGCCGTCTGGCTCGCGGGATGGCTCGCCGCCGCCGTCACCGCCGACGCCGAGACCCGCACCACGCCGATCGGCGCCGCGGTCCTGCACTGCGCCGCCGCGGGGCGGCCCGCGGCCGAGGCCGCCGCGGTGCTGCGCGGCCTCGCCGGGCGCGAACAGCTCGTCCCCGCGGTGCGACGGCTGGCCAGGCCCGGCCGCGCCGGAGGCCAGGACCTCGCCTGGGGACTGCTCGCGGGGGCGCGGGCCACCCTGGCGCTGCGCGGCGAGGCCGTGCGCAGGGCGACCGCGTGACACCACCCCTGACGGTCGAGGGACCCGGCGCGTACCGCACGGCGCTGGAGGCCCTCCGCGGGGGACGGGACGTGCTGCTCCCGGGGGAGGAGCTCTCGGTCGCACAGGAGATCGCGCTCAAGGACGAGGCGGCGATGCTCGGCAGGCTCGTCCTGGGCCCGGGAGCCTGCGCCCACACCCTTGCGCCCGGACCCTACGGGGTCGTGGGCGTCTCGTCGCGGGCCACCGAGGAGGTCGTCGAGGTGCTCGTCGGCAAGGGCGGGCGTGTCCTCGCCGTCGGCTCCCGCGACCTGTCCGCGGCGGTCTGCGGACGGGCCACCCTCCAGGCCCTCGCGGCGTTCGACGCCGACCCCGCCATCGAGGCCGTGGTGCTGGCCGCCGAACGCCCGGCGGGAGAGGTCGCCGCCCTGCTGCGCGAGGCGGCCCGTCGTCTCGGCAAGCCCGTGGTCTCCGCGGCCCCGGGCGAAGCGCGCTCGGTCCTGGCCCGCCTCGACGCCTTCTAGGGCCCGCCCTCACGGCGAGGTCAGGGAAATGTGGCAGCCGAAGGGATCTTGCCGGGCTCCGGTTCCGCGAGAATGCTGCCATGAGTCTTTCGGGGAACCAGTACGAGATCGCCGCGGGCGGCTACCGCGCCGTGGTCACCGAGCAGGGCGCGAGCCTGCGGGAGCTGACGCACGAGGGCACCCCCCTCGTCCTCGGCTTCGCCCCGGACGAGGTCGTCGACGGCGCCCGCGGGCAGATCCTCGCCCCCTGGCCCAACCGCGTCGCGCACGGCACCTACGTGTTCGAGGGCGTCGAGCAGCGCACCCCCATCACCGAGCCCGAGCGCGACTGCGCCATCCACGGCCTGGTGCGGTGGGAGCCGTGGACCGCCGTCGAGCACGAGGCCGACCGCGTCACCCTCGTGCACCGGCTGCTGGGCCGCCCCGGCTACCCCTACCGGCTCGACCTGTCCGTCACCTACACGCTGGACGCGCGCACCGGCCTCACCGTCCGGCTCGGCGCGGCCAACACCGGCACCCGCAACGCGCCCTACGGCCAGAGCGCCCACCCGTACCTGACCGTCGGCCTTCCGCTCGACGAGTGCACGGTGACGTTCGGGGCCACCCACTACCAACCCGTCAACGAGCGGCTCATCCCGTCGGGCGCGCCCGTGCCCGTCGCCGGCACCCAGTACGACCTGAGCTCCGGCGGCGTCTTCGGCGACCGGCGCATCGACACCGCCTACACCGGCCTGGAGTTCGCCGACGGACGCGCCTGGGTGGGCCTGTCCGGCGGCGGCCGCACCGTCGGGCTGTGGGCCGATGACGGCCACCCGTGGCTCCAGCTCTACACCGCCGACCACATGGAAGGCCGCCCCGGCCTGGCCGCCGAGCCGATGACGTGCCCGCCGAACGCCTTCAACACCGGAGTGGACCTCATCACCCTCAAACCGGGTGACGCGTTCACCAGTTCTTGGGGGATCATCTCCTTGTGAACCTCAGCGTCTCCAAGACCGACGATCTGGCGGAGCGGGTCCGCGCACTGGCCGGTGCATCGGCGGGCCGTCCCGCAGCCGAGGGCCGCCAGCCCGTCCACACGGTGTTCGTCCCGGCCGACCGCTTCTCGCGCACCACGACCGCCGACTGGGGCGCGCAGGCGCTGCGGCTGCTGAACAAGCACACCCCGGGGGACGGCTCGTTCGGCGCCTCGTTCATGCTCGACCCGACGCTCGCCGGGCAGATCCGGGCGCGGGTCGCGGCCAAGCTCTCCCGCGAGCCGATCGAGGACCTGCGGGTCGACTTCGCCTCCTCCTACGGCGACCGGCCGGACGCCGAGGAGGACGAGCACGTCGAGCAGGTCGTCGAGGCCGTCGCGACCTCCTACAACGCCCAGCAGCTCCCGCACTTCTGGGGCGTGCGCGTCAAGTCGTTCTCCGGCGGCGGGCACGTGCGGGCGATGCGGACGCTCGACGGCTTCCTCACCTCGCTGCGCGACAGGCTCGGAAGGCTCCCCGGCGGCTTCACCATCACGCTGCCGGGCGTCACGGCGGCCGAGCAGGTCGCGGTCTTCACCGACTTCCTCGACCGGCTGGAGGCCGCCCTCGGCCTGCCCAACGGCACTCTGCGCTTCGAGGTGCAGATCGACGCGCCCGAGGGCATCGCCGACCAGCGCGGCGGCCTCGGCGTCCGGCGCGTCCTCGTGTCGGGGCAGGGCAGGATCCAGACCGTCCACTTCGGCGGGCTCGACTACGCGGCGGCCCTCGGCCTGCCCGAGGAGCAGCGGCGGCTCGACCACCCCGTCTGCGACTTCGCCCGGCACGTCCTCCAGACGACGACGGCGGGCTGGGGCGTCCGGCTGTCCGACGGGCCCCCGCACCTGACGCCCAGGGACGACACGGCCGACGAGGTGGTCCCGGCCTGGCAGGCGCACGCCACCGAGGTCAGGCACTCGCTCGCGCACGGCTTCTACCAGGGCTGGGACACCGACCCGGCGCACCTGCCCGCCCGCTACGCCGCGCTGTTCGACTTCCACCTGAGCGGGGTCGAGGCGGCGATCGGGCGGCTCAACGCCGCCCCGGAGAAGTCGCCCGCGCTGCTGGACAGGCTCCAGCGGGGCGTCGCCTGCGGGGCCCTCGACCCCGAGATCCTGCAGGGCTGACGCACCCGGCCGGCGCCGGACCGGCCGACGTCGACCCTTCGGGCGTCGACCCTTCGGGCGTCGGTCCTTCGAACGTCGAAAGGGGACCCGCCGTTCGGTGGGTCCCCTTTGCGTCGTTCCTCGGGTCAGCCGACGCCGAGCAGGTCGACCACGAAGATCAGCGTCTCGTTCGGCTTGATCGCGCCGCCCGCGCCGCGCGCGCCGTAGCCCAGGTGGGACGGGATGACCAGCTTGCGGCGGCCGCCGACCTTCATGCCGGCGACGCCCATGTCCCAGCCCTTGATGACGCGGCCGGCGCCGAGCGGGAAGACGAACTCCTGGTTCCGGCTCCAGGAGGAGTCGAACTCCTCGCCGGAGGAGAAGGCGACGCCGACGTAGTGGACGTGGACGTCTTGGCCCTTCTTGGCCTCCTCGCCGTCGCCGACGACGATGTCGGTGATCTCCAGGTTGGCGGGCGGGGCGCCCTCGGGGAAGTCGATCTCGGGCTTGGTCAGCGCCATCGCTTGTGTGCTCCTCGGTGGTGAATCTCGGACCGCACGAGGCTACCGGTCCCGGCCCGGGAATGCGGGCCGAGGGAGCGGTGTTGGTTCGGGGGTGAAAATCGAGATCTACTCCGATGTGGTGTGCCCCTGGTGCTATCTCGGACAGGCCCGCTTCCGCAAGGCCGTCGAGGAGTTCCCGGGCGAGGTCGAGATCGTGTGGCGGCCGTTCCAGCTCGACCCGTCGTCCCCGGCGGAGCCCGGCGCGGGACTCGCGAGCACCGCCCTGGCCGAGAAGTTCGGCGGCGCCGACAAGGTCGACGCGGCGCACTCGCGCCTGCGCGCCCTCACCGCCGCCGAGGGGCTGCCGTTCGAGCCCGAGCAGGCCCGGCAGATCAACAGCCACCAGGCCCACCGCGTCATCTGGCTCGCGGGCGAGGAGGGCGTCCAGGACGCCGTCGTCGCGCGCTTCTTCCGCGCCCACCACGCCGAAGGCCGCGACCTCAACGACCCCGCGACCCTGGCCGACCTCGCCGCCGAGGCGGGCCTCGACGCCGAGCGCGTCCGCGCCCTCCTCGCCTCCGCCGAAGGCGCCTCCGAGGTCGACGCCCAGATCGACGAGGCCCGCCACCTGGGCGTCAGCGGCGTCCCCTTCTTCCTCTTCGAAGGCAAGTGGGCCGTCTCCGGCGGCCAGCCGACCGAGGTCTTCGCCCAGGCCCTCGCCGAGGTCGCGTCGAAGCTGTGACGTCGGGGCTCTGACATCGGAGCTCCGCCGAAGTCGCATCCGAGCCCTGACCCGGAACCCGCCCCGCGCGCTCGCGGGGGCGCGTGCGGGGCGGTTCCGGCGGGGCTGGAAGATGTCGGCATGGGATTGCTGGGTGTGGAGCGTGACGGAGTCCTGAGCGTCGCCGGCGAGCGGGTGACGCGAGAGGAGCTGGCCGGGCGGGCGCGGGCCGTCGCGGGGCGGATCGCGGGGGCGCGGGCCGTGGCGGTGAACGCGACCGCGAGCGTGGACACGGTGGCCGCGGTGGTGGGCGGGCTGGTCGCGGGCGTGCCCGTGGTGCCGGTGCCGCCGGACTCCGGGCCCGCCGAGCGCGGGCACATCCTCGGGGATTCCGGGGCCGAACTCCTCGTGGGGGAGGAGGCGGACGGGGAGGTCTTCGGCCTTCCCGCGGTGCCTTCGACGGGCTCCGGAGCGGGCTCCTTCCCCGAGCCGTCCGACGACGCCACCGGGCTGATCCTCTACACGTCGGGCACCACGGGCGCGCCCAAGGGCGTCATGGTGTCCCGGTCCGCTGTGGCCGCCGACCTCGACGCCCTCGCCGAAGCCTGGGCCTGGACGCCCGACGACGTCCTCGTCCACGGGCTCCCGCTGTTCCACGTGCACGGGCTCGTGCTGGGCGTGCTGGGGGCGCTGCGCGTGGGCTCCGGGCTGGTGCACACCGGAAGGCCGACACCCGAGGCCTACGCGAAGGCGGGCGGCAGCCTTTACTTCGGCGTGCCGACGGTGTGGTCGCGCGTCGTGGAGTCCGGCGCGGCGGAGGCGCTGCGCAGGGCGCGGCTGCTGGTCTCCGGCAGCGCGGCCCTGCCCGCCCCGGTCTTCGACGCGCTCGCCGCCGGCAGCGGGCACCGGGCCGTCGAGCGGTACGGGATGACCGAGACGCTGATCACCGTCAGCGCGCGGCACGACGGCGAGCGCCGTCCCGGCCAGGTGGGGCTGCCGCTGCGCGGCGTCGAGACCCGCCTGGTGGGCGAGCACGGCGAGGACGTGCCCCACGACGGCACGACCCCCGGCGAACTCCTCGTCCGCAGCCCCACGGTCTTCCAGGGCTACCTGAACCGGCCCGAAGCCACCGCCGAGGCCTACCCCGATGGCTGGTTCCGCACCGGCGACATCGCCGCGATCGCCCCCGACGGCTGGCACCGGATCGTCGGCCGCGCCTCCACCGACCTCATCAAGAGCGGCGGCTACCGCATCGGCGCGGGCGAGATCGAGTCGGCGCTCCTCGCCCACCCGGCCGTCCGGGAGGCCGCCGTCATCGGCACCCCCCACCCCGACCTCGGCGAGCAGGTCACCGCGTTCGTCATCGCCGACGGCGTCGGCGAAGCCGACCTCATCGACTTCGTCGCCCGCGACCTCTCCGCCCACAAGCGCCCCAGGACCGTGCACTTCGTCGACTCCCTGCCCCGCAACGCGCTCGGCAAGGTCCAGAAGAAGCTCCTGGAGCCCTGATCGCCCGATCCGTGATGCCCGGCGCGTGATGCCGGGCCCGCACGCACGTCCCGGTCGGAGCCGGGACGGGGCGCTTTGGTCTAATCGGGGGATGGCGGGCGGGAAGCGGGCGGCGCGGAACCTGATCGGGCTGACCCTCGACGAGGGGTCCTGGGCGTCATGGGACACGGCGCCGGACGAGCCGGAAGGCTACGAGGCGGAGCTGGCGGCGGCGCGCGAGCGGTCGGGGGCCGACGAGGCGGTGCTGACCGGGGAGGGGCTCGTCGGTGGGCGGCGGGTGGCGCTGATCGTCAGCGAGTTCGGTTTCCTCGCCGGCTCCATCGGCGTGGCCACGGCCGATCGGATCGTCGCGGCAGTAGAACGCGCCACCCTTGAGGGGCTGCCTCTGCTCGCCGCCCCCGCCTCAGGCGGGACCCGCATGCAGGAGGGCACCTTCGCATTCGTCCAGATGGCCCGGATCACGGCTTCCGTCATGGCGCACAAAGCGGCTCACCTGCCTTACCTGGTCTACCTTCGGCACCCGACCACCGGCGGCGTCCTCGCCTCCTGGGGGTCGCTCGGCCATGTGACGGCCGCGGAACCGGAGGCCCTCATCGGCTTCCTGGGCCCGCGCGTCTACGCCGGCCTGTACGGGGAGGAGTTCCCCGGGGGCGTCCAGATCGCGGAGAACCTCGCGGCGCGCGGCCTCGTCGACGCGGTCATCACGGCCGAGGACCTCCGCCCGGCCGTCTTGCGGATCCTGTCGGTCCTGGAAGCGAAGGCCGGGCCTTCGGACCCGTCCGGCGGGCCCGCCCTGGTCACGCCTATCACTGCCGCGCCGCCCTCTGTCACCCCCGTCAGGCGGAAGGCGTGGGACTCGGTACTGGCGACCAGGGAGCCGGACCGCCCGGGGGTGCGGGAGCTGCTTCGCGAGGCCGCGGACGTGACGCCGCTGTCGGGGACGGGGGCGGGGGAGAACGACCCGGGGCTGCGCCTCGCCCTGGCGCGGTTCGGGGACGCCGGCTGCGTCGTCGTCGGTCAAGACCGGGTCAGCCAGCGGTCCGGCCATCCGCTCGGCCCGGCGGGGCTGCGGGTCGCCCGGCGCGGCATGCGCCTGGCCGCCGAACTGCGGCTGCCGCTGCTCACCGTCGTGGACACCCCGGGCGCCGTCCTGTCGGCCGACGCCGAGAACGGGGGCCTGGCCGGGGAGATCGCCCGCTGCCTGGCCGACCTCGTCACCCTCGACGCGCCCACCGTCTGCCTTCTGCTCGGCGAGGGCACCGGCGGCGCGGCCCTGGCGCTCCTGCCCGCCGACCGCGTCCTGGTCGCCGAGACCGGCTGGCTGACGCCGCTGCCGCCCGAGGGCGCCTCGATCATCGTGCACCGCACCCCCGACCGCGCCCCCGAACTCGCCGAGACCCAGGGCATCACCGCCCCCGACCTCCTCGCCCGCGGCATAGCCGACGCGATCGTCCCCGACGCCCCGGCCGCCCTCGTCCCCCACCTGGAACAGGCCCTCGGCGCCGCCGCGTCCCTCCCCGCCGAAGCCCGCCCCGAGACCAGAGCCGCCCGCTTCGCCCGCTGAGTCAGCCGGTCGGGAAGGGTCGCCGGTGCTCCAGGGACGGGATGGCGGCTCGGACGCGGGCGGTGAGGGCGAGGTCGACGGGGACGGTGCGGACGGCCGGGAAAGGGCCCAGGTCGGCGGTGACGGCGCCCATGGGGTCCACGGCGAGGGAGCGGCCGACGCCCATGCGGGAGCCGCGCGGGGGGTCGGTGAGGTCGGGGGCCTTGTCGACGGCGAGGGTCCAGATCGTGTTCTCGATGGCCCGCGCGCGCACGAGGGTCGTCCAGTGCTCCTCCTTGAAGGTGCCCTGGGCCCAGGCGGCGGCCACCACGAGCAGGTCGGCGCCCTTGTCCACCAGCGCGCGCGCCAGCTCGGGGAAGCGGATGTCGTAGCAGGTGATCAGCCCTACGCGGACTCCGGCGAGCTCCACCACGACGGGTTCCTCGCCGGGCGCGACGGACGCGGACTCCTTGTAGGCGAAGGCGTCGAACATGTGGATCTTCCGGTACGTCCCGGCCAGGGCCCCGTCGGCGTCGATCGCGACGAGCGTGTTGTGGACGCGCCCGTCCTCGGCGGGCTCGAAGGTGCCGGCGATCAGGGCGGTGCCCCGGACGGCGGCCTCGGCGCGCAGCGCGGAGACGAAGGGGCCGTCCAGAGGCTCGGCGAAGTCCTGCAGCCGGTTGCCGAACCGCACGAGGGACGCCTCGGGGAAGATCGCGAGGTCGGCCCCGGCCGCCTCGTCGAGGGCGGCGCGGACCGCCGCGAGGTTGGCGGCCGGGTCGTCGGTCACGTCGATCTGGCAGAGTGCGGCGCGCATGAGCGCCAGTCTAAGGTGGCGCCGTGAGGGAACCACTGGTCGGGCGCATGCGGGGCTTCGGAACGACGATCTTCGCGGAGATGTCCGCGCTGGCCGCGGCGACCGGAGCGATCAACCTCGGCCAGGGCTTCCCGGACGAGGACGGCCCGCGGGGCGTCCTGCGCCGGGCCGTCGAGGCGATCGAGGGCGGCCGCAACCAGTACCCGCCGGGGCAGGGCCTGCCCGTGCTGCGTGAGGCGGTGGCGGCGCAGCGGCTGGCCAGGTACGGGCAGTCCTACGATCCGGAGACGGAGGTCCTCGTCACCGTCGGAGCCACCGAGGCCGTCGCGGCGGCCGTCATGGCGCTCGCGGGGCCGGGCGACGAGGTGATCGCCTTCGAGCCGTTCTATGACTCCTACGCCGCTTCCGTCGCCCTCTCCGGGGCCTCCTTGCGCCCGGTCACCTTGCGGCCCGAAGGCGGCAGGTTCACGTTCGATCCCGACGAGCTGCGCAGGGCGGTGACCCCGCGGACCCGGGCCGTTCTCGTGAACTCCCCGCACAACCCCTGCGGGACGGTCTTCACCCGGCAGGAACTGGCCGCGATAGCGGAGCTCTGCGTGGAGCACGACCTCCTCGCGATCACCGACGAGGTTTACGAGTTCCTCGTGTACGACGGCGCGGAGCACCTGCCGCTGGCGTCCTTCCCCGGCATGCGGGAGCGGACGGTGACGATCTCCTCGGCGGGCAAGACCTTCTCCGTCACCGGCTGGAAGACCGGGTGGGTCTGCGCGCCGGCCCCGCTGCTGGACGCCGTCCGGACGGTGAAGCAGTTCCTGACCTATGTGGGCTCCGGGCCGTGGCAGGAGGCCGTCGCCTACGGGCTCGCCCACGAGACGGCCTGGGTGGAGGGGCTGCGCAGGTCCCTCCAGACGAAGCGGGACCGCCTCATGGAAGGGCTGGAATCCGCGGGATTTCAGGTCTTTCGTCCTGAAGGCACCTATTTCGTGCAGGCGGATCTCCGTCCGCTCGGCCACGCGGACGGCCTGGCCTTCGCCCGCGCGCTGCCCGGGCGGGCAGGCGTCGTGTGCGTCCCGACCCAGGTCTTCTACGCCGATCCCGCCCACGGAAGGCACTATGTGCGCTTCGCGTTCTGCAAACGCGCCGACGTGATCGACGACGCCGTCGCCCGGCTCAAGGGGAGCGCATCCGGCTGAGCCGGCCTCGGTCGTGTGACGGAAACGGCACCCTCGGTGAGCGCCGATGGCTATACCCTTCCGTGCGTGTCCCTGCCGAATCTCATCCAGCCGCAGTTCCCCGACGACGACGGGAGCGCCGACCCCCGCCTCCAGGCCGCGCTGACCGCTTACGCGGGCGGACGGGCCGCGGAGTACACGGTGCTGGAGGCGCTGGCCGCCTCGCGGCTGCTCATCCCGATCGTCGCCATGGTCACCTCCGAAGAGGAGGTCGACGGCCTGCGCCGCGAGAAGGAGAGCGAGGTCGCCATGCCGATGCTCACCGGCCAGGACGGCCGCAAGGGCGTGCTCGGGTTCACCTCGCTGAAGACGCTCCAGCTCTGGCGGGCCGACGCCCGCCCGGTCCCCGCGCACGCCCGCGACGCCTGCCGGACCGCCCTGGACGAAGGGGCCGACGCCCTGGTCGTGGACGTGGCCGGCCCCGTCCCGTTCGCGGTCGACGGGGTCAGGCTGCACCTGCTGGCCGAGGGCGCGCCCGTCCCGCCGCCGCACCGCGACCCCGACGTGCTCGCCGCGATCGAGGCGGCCTTCCGGCCCGAGACGGGCGTCACCGGCGTCCGGGTCGGCCCCGGCGACGCCACCGAGCTGTCGGTCCGCTTCCACGTCGACCCGGGCGTCGACGAGCAGGCCGCGGTCCGCCGCGTCGGCGACCGCCTCGCCGACGTGCTGCGCGGCAGGATCGTCGGCGGCGTCGAACTGGGCGTGGCCCGCCGCTGAGCCCGCCCCGCGCCCGCCGCCCGGCCCCTGCTCGGGGCCGCCCGTCGCGGCCGCGGCGCGCCTCGGCGGCCTGAAGGCCCCCGGCCTCGCGTACGCCCACGCGCGCGGCGCGTGCCCGGCCTTGCGGACGGCGCCGGAAAGCCGGGAGAAAAGTTGTCCACAGGGGCCCGGGCGGGGTGGCGGCGGTTGGCGTTAGTGTGCGGCGCATGAGCGAGACGGCGTCGTGGACCGAGCCCGTCCGCGCCCGCCCGGCGGCGGTCGCGGCGGTGGCCGCGGGCGTGCTCGCGCTGCTGGCCTGGCGGATCGGGCCGCGGCCCGAGCTCGCCGCCTTCGCCCTGCTCGGCGTGGTCGGCACGGTCCTGGCCTTCGTCGACGCGGCCACCAAGACCCTTCCCGAGCCGCTCACCCTCCCGCTGCCGGTCGGCCTGGCCGTCCTGCTGTGGATCGCCTCCCCGCAGGAGGGCCGCAGCCTGGCGGGCGCCCTGCTCGGCGCGGTCGCCCTCTTCGCGCTCTACGGTGTGCTGTGGTGGTTCTCGCCGGATCGCGGCATCGGCTTCGGGGACGTGGTCCTGTCGGTCTCCCTCGGCCTCGCCCTCGGCTGGATGGGCGTCTCCGCGGTCGTCACCGGCCTCCTGGTCATCCATCTTTCGGGCGCGCTGTGGGCGCTGGGCCTGCTCGCCCTGGGCCGCGCCACGCGCGGTTCGGAACTGCCCTACGGGCCGTTCCTGCTGGCCGGAACCCTCGCCGCGGTCCTGCTGCACGCCTTATCCGGGGCGGCGCGCTCCGGGGCCGCAGCATCTCAGCAGGTGGACGCCGGTCCCGGCCGGTCGCCGGAAGGTGGAAGAATTGCCGTCATGTTGCGCTGGTTGACCGCTGGGGAGTCCCACGGGCCCGCTCTCGTCGCGATCGTCGAGGGCATGCCCGCCGGAGTGCGGGTGACGTCCGCCGACGTCGCCGAGGGCCTGCGCCGCCGCAGGCTCGGCCACGGCCGGGGCGCCCGGATGAAGTTCGAGCAGGACAAGGTGACGATCCTCGGGGGGGTCCGGCACGGCACCACCCTCGGCGGTCCCATCGCGATCGAGGTCGGCAACACCGAGTGGCCCAAATGGGAGACGGTGATGTCGGCCGATCCGGTCGACCCCGAGGTGCTGGCCGCCCAGGCGCGCAACGCCCCGCTGTCGCGGCCGCGCCCCGGCCACGCGGACCTGTCGGGCATCCAGAAGTACGCCTTCGACGACGCCCGGCCGGTCCTGGAGCGCGCCAGCGCCCGGGAGACCGCCGCGCGCGTCGCCCTCGGCGAGGTCGCCAAGGCGTTCCTGCGCCAGGCCGTCGGCGTCGAGGTGCTGAGCCACGTGGTCTCGCTCGGCGAGATCGCGGTGCCCGCGGACGCCCCGCTGCCCGGCCCGCAGGACCTTGAGGCGATCGACGCCACTCCGGCGCGCTGCTTCCACGCCGAGACCGACGCGGCGATGGTCGAGCACGTGGACGAGTTGAAGAAGGCGGGCGACACCCTCGGCGGCGTCGTCGAGGTCCTCGCCTACAACCTGCCCCCGGGCCTCGGCAGCTTCGTGCACTGGGACCGCCGCCTGGACGCGCGCCTCGCCGGCATCCTCATGGGCATCCAGGCGATCAAGGGCGTCGAGGTCGGCGACGGCTTCGAGACGGCCCGCCGCCCCGGCACGCGCGCCCACGACGAGATCGAGAACACCCCCGGCGGCGTCCACCGGCGCACCAACCGCGCCGGCGGCATCGAGGGCGGCATGACCAACGGCGAGGTGCTGCGGGTCCGCGCCGCGATGAAGCCGATCTCCACGGTGCCCCGCCAGCTCGACACGATCGACGTGATCACCGGTGAGCCCGCCAAGGCCATCAACCAGCGCAGCGACGTCACGGCGGTGCCCGCCGCGGGCGTCGTGGCCGAGGCGATGGTCGCGCTGTGCCTGGCGGACGCGGTGCTGGAGAAGTTCGGCGGCGACCACGTCGAGGAGACCGCCCGCAACGCCCGCGCCTACCTCGAGTCCCTGGTGGTCAAGTGACGCCCCGCGCGGTGCTCATCGGCCCGCCCGGCAGCGGCAAGACCACCATCGGGCTGGCGCTCGCCGCCGTCCTCGGCGTGGAGTTCCGCGACACCGACGCCGACATCGTGCTCAAGGCGGGCAAGCCCGTCAGCGACATCTTCGTCGACGACGGCGAGGACGCCTTCCGCGCGCTGGAGCGGGACGCGGTCCGCGACGCGCTCGCCGAGCACGACGGCGTGCTGGCCCTGGGCGGCGGTGCGATCCTCGCGCCCGAGACCCAGGAGCTGCTCGCCGGGCACCGCGTGGTGTACCTCGACGTCTCCCTGGAGGAGGCGGTCAAGCGCGTCGGCCTGAACTCCGTGCGCCCGCTGCTGGTGTTCAACCCGCGCTCGCAGCTGCGCAAGCTCATGGCCGAGCGGCTGCCGATCTACCAGCGGCTCGCCGAGATCACCGCGGCCACCACCGGCCGCGCCGAGGACGAGGTCGTCGCCGAGATCGCCGCGGCCCTGGAGGCCGTGCGATGAGCGACGCGAGCAGGATCACCGTCCACGGCGACCAGCCTTACGATGTCGTGATCGGCACCGGGGTGCTGGGCGAGCTGCCCTCCCTCGTCGGAGAGAAGGCCCGGACGGTGGCGGTGGTGCACTCCACCGCCCTGCCCGAGTCGGCCCGCCCCGTCCTGGACGTCCTGCGCGAGGCCGGGTACGCGGTGCACGCGCTGCCCGTGCCCGATGGAGAGGCCGCCAAGAACGTCGAGGTGCTCGCCGGGCTCTGGTCGCAGTTCGCCCGCCTCGGCGTCACCCGCTCCGACGCGATCGTGGGCGTCGGCGGGGGAGCGGTCACCGACCTCGCCGGCTTCGCCGCGGCGTCCTGGCTGCGCGGCGTGCGCTGCGTCCTGGTCCCGACGACCCTGCTCGCCATGGTCGACGCCGCCGTCGGCGGCAAGACCGGCATCAACATCGCCGAGGGCAAGAACCTCGTGGGCGCGTTCGCGCCGCCCGCCGGGGTGCTGTGCGAACTCGGCACGCTCGCCACGGTCCCGCACGAGGACTACATCTCCGGCCTCGCCGAGACGATCAAGGCGGGCTTCATCCGGGACCCGCGCATCCTGGACCTCATCGAGGAGGACCCTGCGGGGGCCGCGTCCCCGTCCGGTCCGCACACCCGCGAACTCGTCGAACGGGCCGTGCAGGTGAAGGCCGACGTCGTGGGGGCCGACCTCAAGGAGTCGGGCCTGCGCGAGATCCTCAACTACGGGCACACCCTCGCCCACGCGATCGAGAAGGTCGAGAACTACGGCTTCCGGCACGGCCACGCCGTCGCGATCGGCTGCGTGTACGCGGCCGAGCTGGGCCGTCTCGCGGGCCGGATCGACGCCGACCTCGCCGAGCGGCACCGTGCGGTGTTCGCCTCGGTGGGTCTTCCGACCTCCTACCGGGCCGACGCGTGGCCGGCGCTGCGCGAGGTCATGAACGTCGACAAGAAGACCCGCGGCTCGACCCTGCGCTTCGTCGTGCTGGACTCCCTGGGCGAGTGCGGCCGCCTCGCGGGCCCGTCGGAGGAACTGCTCCAGGCGGCCTACCTGGAGGTGGCGCGGTGACGATGGTCCTGGTCCTGAACGGTCCCAACCTGCGCCGTCTCGGCACCCGCGAGCCGGAGATCTACGGCTCCGACACCTTCGACGACCTCGTCGACCTCTGCCGCCGCACCGGCGCGGAGCTCGGTCTGAAGGTCGAGGTCAGGCAGACCGACGACGAGGCCGAGATGATCGGCTGGGTCCACGCCGCCGCCGACGCCCGCACCCCGGTCGTCATCAACCCAGCGGCGTTCACCCACTACTCCTACGCCCTGCACGACGCCTTGGCCCAGCGCACGGCCCCGCTCATCGAAGTGCACATCTCCAACCCGCACACCCGCGAGGAGTACCGCCACACCTCGGTCGTCTCCTCCGTCGCCACCGGCACCATCGCCGGCTTCGGCCTGGACTCCTACGCCCTGGCCCTCCACGCCCTCAAGCACCTCCTGTAGCCCGCCGCAGCGCCGCCCCGGGACACGTCCTCCCCGTCGGCGTCGGCCCTCCACACCTTCAAGAACCTCCTGTGGCCCCGCTGCGGACGGGGTCGGAGCTCCGGCCATCCCCAGACCCCTGTCGCGGCACGGCGCTTCGAGTCTCCGCGGGCCTCGCGCGTTTCGGGTACGGCTGCGGCTCCCTTCCCGAGAGGGGGCGTCACGTGCGCACGGCCTGCGGCACACCGGGCCGGGACCGGAGGCCGCTTCGCGGAGCACGGCACGTGCCTGCGGCGCCTGCCGAAGAGGCCGGTCCGGCCATGGGGCGGTCAGGTCGCGTCCTCGTCCGGCTCTGGGTCGGCGGGGCTGAGCGCCGCCGCCACCAGGTCCTCCAGTTCGTCGGCTACGGCGTCGAGGGCGTCGGTGTTCTTGGCGGCTCGGGAGAGGATGGTGGCGCCCTCTACGGCCGAGACGATGAGGGTGGCGAGGGTGGCGGCCCGGGCGGGCGGGCAGCCGCCGGAGACGAGGCCTGCGGCGAGGGTCTCGCGCCAGCGGCGGAAGGCCGCGGCGGCGGCCTCGGCGAGCTGGGGGGCCTCCTCGTGGGACTCGATGGTGACGGCCGCGATGGGGCAGCCCGCCTGGAAGCCGCTGCGCAGCAGGACCTGGCGCCACCAGCCGATGAAGGCGTGCATGGCGGCGCGCGGGTCCTCGCTGATCGCCGATTCGGTGCCCGCCGCGATGAAGTCGCCCGCGTAGCGCATCGCCTCGACGGCGAGTTCCACCTTGCCGCCGGGGAAATGGTGGTAGATCGAGCCGCGGGGCGCGCCGCTGTGCGCGATGACGTCCCGGAACCCCGTCCCGCTGTAGCCCCGTTCCCGGAACAGGTACGCGGCACTGCGGACCATGCGCTGCTTGGCACTCATTGTCCCATTATGCCAGTATCCCTATGACGGTCATCATAATCAGCCGAGAACAGCCCGGAGGACACATGATCGAGATCGGCGAAGCAGGGTCCGGCGTCTTCGTCCTGCGCCTGACGCAGGGGGAGAACCGGTTCAGTCCCGACTTCCTCGACGCCTTCGGCAAGGCCCTCGACGAGGTGGAGGGCTCCGCCAAGGCCCTGGTGACCACGGGTGAAGGCAAGTTCTACTCCAATGGCCTCGACCTGGACTGGCTGTCGGCCAACGGGGAGAAGTTCGAGTGGTACCTGGGCCGCGTCCACGCCCTGTACGCCAGGCTGCTCGGGCTGAACCTGCCGACGGTCGCCGCCGTCAACGGGCACGCCTTCGCGGGCGGCGGAATGCTGGCGCTGTCCCACGACTACACGGTCATGCGGGCCGACCGCGGCTGGTTCTGCCTGCCCGAGGTCGACCTCCAGATACCGTTCTCGCCCGCGATGGTCGCGCTGATCCAGGCGAAGCTGCCCAAGGAGACCGTGCACGACGCCGCGCTGACCGGCCGCCGGTACACCGGTGCGGAGTCGGTCGCGGCGGGCATCGCCCACCACGCCGTGGCCGAGGACGAGGTGCTGGCCAAGGCCGTCGAACTCGCCTCCGGGCTGGGCGCCAAGCACGGCAAGACCTTCGGGGCGATCCGCCGCACGATCTACCGGCCGGCGCTCACCGCGCTCACCGAGGCGGCCGAGGCCGCCCCCTCGGCCTGACCCACCCCACTCGTACCGACCGGATATGACGACCGGCATACTGAACCTGATTCGGTAGGTCGGCACTGACTTCGAGGAGAGCACCAATGCGCATCGGCATGCCCCTGGGCTACGCGGGCGGTTTCAAGGAAGCCGTCACCGAGCTCGTCGACTTCGAGAAGGCCGGGCTCGACATCGTCTATGTCCCCGAGGCCTACAGCTTCGACGCCGTCAGCCAGCTCGGCTACATCGCGGCCAAGACCGAGCGGCTCCAGATCGCCTCCGGCATCCTCAACATCTACTCCCGCACCCCCGCCCTCATGGCGATGACGGCCGCGGGCATCGACTACGTCTCCGACGGCCGCTTCACCCTGGGCCTCGGCGCGTCCGGCCCGCAGGTCATCGAAGGCTTCCACGGCCTGCCGTACCACGCGCCGCTCGGCCGCACCCGCGAGGTCATCGAGATCTGCCGCAAGGTGTGGAAGCGCGAGGAGCCGCTGAACTACGACGGCAAGTACTACACGCTGCCGCTGCCCGCCGAGAAGGGCACCGGCCTCGGCAAGGCGCTGAAGATCATCAACCACCCGGTCCGCAAGTCGATCCCGGTCGAGATCGCCGCCATCGGCGAGAAGAACGTGGAACTCGCCGCGGAGATCGCCGACGGCTGGCAGCCGATCTTCTTCCTGCCGGAGAAGGCCGCCGACGTGTGGGGCGACTCCCTCGCCAAGGGCAAGGCCAAGCGCTCCGCGGACCTCGGCGACCTCGGCGTCTCCGTCGCCGCGTCCCTCGCGATCGGCGACGACGTCGAGGGCTACCTCGACTTCGGCCGCCCCCACCTCGCCCTCTACATCGGCGGCATGGGCGCCAAGGGCAAGAACTTCTACAACTCCCTGTGCCGCCGCTACGGCTGGGAGAAGGAGGCCGAGGAGATCCAGGACCTCTACCTCTCCGGCAAGAAGGCCGAAGCCGCCGAGAAGGTCCCCGCCGAACTCCTCAAGAACATGTCCCTCATCGGCCCCGAGTCCTGGGTCAAGGAGCGCATCGCCGCCTTCAAGGCCGCCGGCGTCACCACCTTCAACATCACCCCCGTCGCCGCCGACCACAAGAGCAAGCTCGCCCTCATCGAGCGCTTCAAGGGCCTCGTCGAGGACGCATGATCTTGGCCGCGGCTCCGCCGCGGCGGTGATCGGGCGCTTGAGATCCCGGCGCTGCCCCTCCGGCCCTGGGGGGCCTACGGGGCAGCGCCGGGGCGCCCGATCACAGGACTCAGGGGTCCCTCGACCTGAGGCCTACGGCCTACGGGCGTGATCGGGACTGCTCCCGAACCCCGCGTCTCGCACGCGCTGCGATGGGCGAGGAGCCTTCTACGGGCGGAATGCTGCGATAGAGAGCCCTAGAGCAGGGGGAGGACTTCGGAGGCGGCTCTTTCGCCTGAGCTGACGGCGCCGTCCATGTAGCCGGTCCAGTAGGTGGCGGTTTCGGTGCCGGCCCAGTGGATGAGGGCGTGGGGGGTGCGGAGGGCTTCGCCGAATTCGGTGAGGACGCCGGGGGCGGCGATGCCGGTGGGGCCGCCGCCGCTGAGGGGGTCGGCGTCCCAGAGGTGGTAGGCGTAGTAGGTGGGGGCGGCGGCTTGGGCGCCGAAGAGTTTGACGAAGGAGTCGAGGCAGGCGGTGGCGATCTCGGCGTCGCTCTTGCCGTGGAGTCGGCGCATGTTCGTCTGGTTGACGAAGCCCATGAGGAGGCCGCGGGAGCCGTCCTGGGGGCTGTTGTCGAAGGTGGCGTCGATGGCGCCGGCGTCGGCGACGGCTTGGCCGGTGAGGCCGTCGGCGCGCCAGAACGGGGTCGGGTAGACCGCGACGAACTTGGCGACGGATCCCATCGGGTAGCGCTGGATGAGCTGGGCGCGGGAGGCGGGCAGGCCGGGCCGGAACTCGATGCTCGCGGTCTGCTGCGGGGACATCGCGACGATGACGCGTCTGGCCGAGACCTGGAGGGCGTCGCTTTCGATGAGGGCGCGCGGACCTCCGTCCACGGTGATCCGCCGGACGCGCGTGTTGAGCCGCACCCGGTCGCCGAGTTGGGCGGCGAGGCGGAGGGGGATCTCCTGGGAGCCGCCGGTGACGCGCAGTTCCTGGCCGCCGCCCGCGGTGTTGATGAGCCGGTCGATGTTCCCGGCGTTCGCGGCGTTCCCGGCGGACGCGATGTAGTTGAGCACGTAGAGGAGGGAGACCTCCTTGGAGCGCACCGAGAGCGTCGAGGAGATGAAGGCGTCGAACAGGAACCGGGCGCCGGAGCTGACGGTGTTGAGGCGCGACCAGGTGTGGAAGGTCTGGGAGTCCCATTCCTCGGCCTTGGCGGCGGTCCACGGCTTGCCGGGGGTGATGGTCGCGGCCATGTTCCCGAGGGTCGTCATCGCCAGTTCGAGGTCGACGACGCCCCAGTCGGGCGGGACGGCGCCGAGGAGGCCGTCGGTGGCGTAGGTGGAGCGCTTGCCGTTGCGGTGGTAGACGTTCTTGCCGGTGTTGTAGGTCGGGAACGTCGCGACGCCGAGGCTCTGCGCGAGGGCGGCGATCCGGTCCTGGGTCGGCCCGATGAACTCCGCGCCGCCTTCGGTGAGGGTGCCGTCGCCGAGCGTCATGCCGTAGACGCGCCCGCCGGCCCGTTCGCGGCCTTCGAGGACGACGACGGACTTGCCCGCGGCGACGAGGTCGCGGGCGGCGGCAAGACCGGACAGCCCGCCGCCGACCACGCACACGTCGACCTGGAGGGGCTCTCCCGGGTCGCCGGGGGCCGCCGAGGCGCTCGCGGTGGGGAGGGCGGCCAGGGAGGCGGCGGAGAGCGCGGCGCCTCCGATCATCCTTCTGCGGCTTACTGACGTCATATGCCGTTCCTTCGGGGTGAGGGGGACGAGCGAGACGGATATGAACAAGGCTCACGTTGACCCGGGACAAGCTATGGGGACCCGCCGCCGGTGATCAAGGGAACCGATCAATAAAGCCCGGCCGGAGGGGAGCGCGCCGCCCGCGCCCCCCGCGCCCGCGCGGCTTAGGGTCGAAGGCATGCCGCAGATCCACCAGCAGCGCCGCGCCGCGCTCGCCGCGAGGCTCCAGACCCCGGCCGCGCTGATCACCCGCCTCGTGAACGTCCGCTACCTGACCGGCCTGGAGTCCTCGAACGCCGCGGTCCTGGTCTTCGCCGACGGACGCGCCGTACTGGCCACTGACGGCCGTTACGCGGGCACCGCCGCCGTCGTCGCGCCCGACCTGGAGACCGTCGTCACCCCGCACATCGCCGAGGCGCTCATCGAACGGGCGGGGCCCGAACTGGCCTTCGAGGCCCACGACGTCACCGTCGAGGAGCACGCGCGGCTGTTCTCCGAGGTGCGCGCCACCCCGCTCGGCCGGCTCGTGGAGGAACTGCGCAGCGTCAAGGACGAGTCGGAGATCGATCTTCTGCGCCGCGCCTGCGCGCTCACCGACCGGGCGTTCGCCCTGGTCCTGCCGATGCTCGCGCCGGGTGTCACCGAGCGGCGCGTCGCGATCGCCCTGGAGCGGCACATGATCGACCTCGGCGCCGACGGGATCGCGTTCCCCTCGATCGTCGCGAGCGGCCCCAACGGGGCGGTGCCCCACCACGTCCCGGGCGACCGGCCGCTGGCCGACGGCGACCTCGTGACGATGGACTTCGGCGCCCAGGTCGGCGGCTACCACGCCGACATGACGAGGACCGTGGCCGTCGGGTCCGTCGCGGCCTGGCAGCGGGAGGTCTACGGGCTCGTCGCCGAGGCCCAGCGCGCTGCCGTCGCGGCCGCCGCGCCGGGTGCCGACGTCGCCGCCGTGGACGCCGCAGCGCGCACGGTGATCTCGGCCGGAGGGCACGGCGCGGACTTCACGCACGGCCTCGGCCACGGCGTCGGGCTGGAGATCCACGAGGCGCCGATGCTCGGCCCCTCCAGGACCGGTAAACTGGGAGATCGAGTTCCCGTCACCGCCGAACCGGGCGTCTATCTCGCCGGCCGAGGCGGTGTCCGGATCGAGGACACGCTCGTGGTCCGCGCGGACGGCCCGGAGTTCCTCACCCAGACCACCAAGGAGCTGCTGGTCCTGTGACGCACAGGGCGGCGGCCGATACGGAAAGACGATTCGAGTGGCGACGACGAACGACCTCAAGAACGGCCTGGTACTGAAGCTCGAAGGCGGCGAGCTGTGGTCGGTGGTGGAGTTCCAGCACGTCAAGCCGGGCAAGGGCCCCGCCTTCGTCCGTACCAAGATCAAGAATGTCCGCTCGGGCAAGCTGATCGACAAGACCTTCAACGCCGGCCTGAAGATCGAGACCGCCACCGTCGACAAGCGCGACATGCAGTTCTCGTACAAGGACGGCGACGACTACGTCTTCATGGACAACGAGACGTTCGAGATGCTGCACGTCTCGCCCGCCGCGCTCGGTGACGCGACCAAGTTCCTGCTCGACAACGGCCAGGCGATGCTGGCGCTGCACGAGGGCGAGGTGCTCTACGTGGAGCTGCCCGTCACCGTCGAGATCGTCGTCCAGCACACCGACCCGGGCCTGCAGGGCGACCGCTCCACCGGCGGCAACAAGCCCGCCACCCTGGAGACCGGCGCGGAGATCAAGGTCCCGCTGTTCATCACGACCGGCGAGAAGATCAAGGTCGACACCCGGACCGGCGACTACCTCGGCCGCGCCTGATGGCGGCTAGGTCCAAGGCCCGCCGCTACGCCTTCGAGATCCTCTTCGAGGCGCAGCAGCGGGACATCTCCCCGGGCGAGGTGGCGCTGCGGCGCGACAAGCCCAAGGGCGAGCAGTTGGCCGAGCAGGCGCACGCCGTGCGGATCATCGAGGGGGTGAACCGGCACCGCGAGCGGATCGACGAGCTGCTCGCGACCTACGCCGTCGGCTGGACCCTCGACCGGATGCCCGCCGTCGACCTGACGGTCCTGCGCATCGGCGCGTTCGAGCTGCTGTGGGCCGAGGACGTGCCCGACGGCGTGGCGCTGTCGGAGGCCGTCGCGCTGGCGACGGACTTCTCGACCGAGGAGTCGCCGAAGTTCGTCAACGGCCTGCTTTCGCGCCTGCAGGAGCTGAAGCCGAGCCTGGCTCTGTAACGGACCGGCTCTGGACCGGCTCTGTAAGGGCACGCCTTGCCCGAGGCCCGGCCCCTCGCGGGGGTCCGGGCCTTGCGTGTTCCGGTCGGCGCGACCCTGCGGCGGAATGTCACAGCCTGTGGTTAGGGTGGTGGCATGACCGTGGAGGAAGGCCTGCCGGCGCGTACACCAGCGGGGACGCCGCCGAGTGCGCAGTCGAGCACACCGGCGAATTCACCGGAGAAGACCCCGGCGGGCGCGCAGCCTGAGCGCGCCGCGCGGGTGTCCGCCGATCCGGTGTCGGTGGTGCGCGAGGCGCTGCGCACGGTGCTGTCGGCGGGTCCGCTGGACGTCCTGGACGTCGGCGGGGGCACCGGCCACTACGCGGTTCCGCTGGCCGCCCTCGGCCACCGGGTCACCGTCGTCGATCCCAACGCCGACGCGCTGGCGATCCTGGAGCGGCGCGCCGCCGAGGCGGGCGTGGCGGTCCACGGCGTGCAGGGCGAGGCGTCCGACGTGGCCGCGCTGGTCGGCCGGTCCAGGGCGGATCTCGTGCTGTGCCACAGCGTCCTGGAGTACCTGGAGGACGTCCCGCGCGGCCTCGCCGCCCTGGTGGAGGTCACCCGGCCCGGCGGGACCGTCAGCCTGCTCGTGCCGGGCGCGCTGGCCGCGGTGGTGCACCGGGCCGCGGCCGGGCAGTTCGCGGAGGCCCACAGGGCTCTGACGGCCCCGGACGGCCGCTGGGGCGACCGGGACCCCGTCCCGCGCAGGTTCACCCGCGCCTCCCTGCTGGCGCTCGTCCAGGAGGCGGGCCTCGCCGAACCGCGCGTTCAGGGCGTCCGGGTCTTCGGCGACCTGGTGCCGGGCGCCGCGGCCGAGGATCCACGGGCCGCCGAGGCGCTCGCCGTGCTGGAGACCGCGGCCAGCACCCATCCCGTCCTGGCCGATCTCGCGGCCGGGCTCCATCTCACCGCGATCCGGCCCCGTGTCCCGTAAGCAGCAGCTGCACCGGCCCGGCCCGAGCCGGGGCCCGCTCGCCGACGACACGGGCTGCCCGATCCTGCACGTCGACATGGACGCCTTTTTCGTCTCCGTCGAACTGCTGGAGCGGCCCGAGCTGCGCGGCCGTCCCGTCCTGGTGGGCGGGAAGGGGGCCCGCGCCGTGGTGTCGGCGGCCTCCTACGAGGCGCGGCGCTTCGGCGTCCACTCGGCCATGCCGATGACCCGGGCGCTGCGGCTGTGCCCGCAGGCCGTCGTCCTGACGCCCCGGCACGGCCGCTACGGCGAGGCGTCCCGGCGCGTGATGGAGATCCTCCGCTCGGTGACCCCGCTGGTGGAGCCCCTGTCGGTGGACGAGGCGTTCCTGGACGTCGCGGGCGCGGCCAAGCTGTTCGGCAGGCCCGCGGAGATCGCCGCGCTGATCCGCCGCAGGATCCAGACGGAGCTCGGCCTGACCTGCTCGGTGGGGGTGGCGCCCACCAAGTTCCTCGCCAAGCTCGCCTCGACCCGCTGCAAGCCGGACGGTCTGCTCGTCGTCCCGGCCGACGGCGTGCTGGAGTTCCTGCATCCGCTGCCGATCGCGTCCCTGTGGGGGGTGGGGGAGCGCACCGAGGCCCGGCTGCGGTCGCTCGGGCTGGCCACGGTCGGCCAACTCGCCGCGGTCCCCGTCGGCACGCTGCGGGCGGAGCTGGGCAACGCCCTCGGCGCCCATCTGCACGAGCTCGCCTGGGGGCGCGATCCCCGGGGCGTCACCCCCGAGACCCCTGATCGCAGCATCGGCGCCGAGGAGACGTATCAGATCGACGTCGCCGATCCGGCCGAGGTCCGGCGGGAGCTGCTGAGGCTCGCCGAGCGGACGGGGTCCCGGCTGCGCGCGGCCGGGCTGCGCGGCAGGACGGTGAGCGTCAAGCTGCGCGAACCCGATTTCGCGACGATCACCAGGTCACGCACCCTGCCCGAACCCACCGATCTTTCTCGTGTGATCTATCTCACAGCATGCGAGCTGTTCGAGGCATCCGGCCGGGAACGGGTACCACTCCGATTGATCGGTGTCCGCCTGGAGAATCTGTCCGAGGCGGGCGAGGCACCCCGCCAGATGGCCCTGGACGAGCCGGAGACGGGCTGGCGTGAGGCGGAGCAGGCCATGGACGAAGCCGCGCGGCGGTTCGGCAGCGGGGCGATCAGGCCCGCGGCGCTGCTTCCGCCGGGTCCGCGCAAGGCCCGGCGGGGCGCGAGTGACGCACGGGAAGCCGGTAACGCAAGGGGAGGCGCCGATGCATAGTTTGTCGCCCGACCGTTCGGGTTTTCTTCACTCAGGTCGTCTCGACTCGTATTCTGGGCATATCACCGTTAGCCAGGTCCCCGTCCGGCCAAGGAGCGCCAGGCACCGGAACCACGGGGCAGTCGTTGGGAGGCACCGTGCCGCTCTCTGAGCACGAGCAACGTCTGCTCGATCAGATCGAGCATGCGCTTTATGAGGAATCCCCCAAGCTCGCGCATGCCGTCCGAACCATCAACCCGCAGAGCCACTACAAGCGTCAGATCATCAAAGCGGGGCTCGGGCTGGTGGTGGGCATCATCGTGCTCATGGCCGGCCTGGTCGTCGCGAAGGGCGGGATCACCGTCGCGATCAGCGTCGCGGGCTTCCTGCTCATGCTCGCCAGCAGCGTCTGGGCGCTGTCGAGCTGGAAGCGCATGACGGGGATCGGCGCGGCCGACTTCGAGTCCGGCGGCACCTCGGTCCCGCGCGGCGGAGGCCGGCAGTCCGGCGGTTTCATGAACAAGCTGGAGGAGCGCTGGCGACGCCGCTCCGAGGACCAGTAGCGCCTGCGACAGCGAGTACTGCGAAAAGGCCGTGCCCCTCAGGGGCACGGCCTTTTCGCATCTCCGCACGGAGGTCCGGCGGGAGGCCCGGGTCAGGAGCCCTTACGGGTCCAGCGGCGGGTCAAAGCGGCGCGTAGAGACGTCCACCCGTGGCGCAGGGAGTCCAATGCCGAGGCGGGGAGGAAGCGGGCCTTCAGGGAGGCCGACCGGGGTACCGCGGCGGCCATGGTGGAGCGGACGGCCTCGGCGTCCGCGCGGAGCCCTTGGCCGCCCTGCGGGGGCAGCGCCTCGGGCGGCGCGTACCTGGCCAGCTCCTGTGCGAGGGCGATCCGGGACAGCGGCTGGGCGGCCGAGGGCCCGAGCCGCGGCCCGAGCCGGGCGACGACGGCGCGCGGCGACTCCGACGGCTGCCAGCCGAGGGAGTGGTCGAGGGTGTCGGCCCGCAACTGAGCCCAGGCCGCGGCGGCCGGATCGGCGGCCCTGCGCCAGCGCAGCCTCGACGCGGCCTCCCGCACCAGCCAGGGCAGCGCGAGGAGCAGCAGCAGCGGCAGCAGCGCCAGGGCCCGCATCAGCACCCAGAGGAAGAACGGGACGGAGCCCACGGAGACTTTCGCCTCGGGCGTCTCGGTGGCGCCGGGGGCGGCGGAGGGGGAGGCCGCGTCCGTCGGCGCGGCCGACTCGGTCGGGACCGGGGTCTCCGGGCCGGTCTGCTCCTGGCCCGTCGTGCCGTTGTCGCGGCGCGGCTCGGTGTAGGAGGGGGTGCCGACGGACGTCGGGGCGCCCGTCCCGCCCGGGGTCGGCTCGAACCGCACCCACCCGGTGCCCTCGAAGTACAGCTCGGGCCAGGCGTGCGCGTCGCGCTCCTTGACCACGTAGCTCCCGTCGGCCTGCCGGGTCCCCGGCGCGTAGCCGCTGACGACCCGGGTCGGGATGCCCAGCGAGCGCGTCATCAGCGCCATGGTCGCCGCGAACTGCTCGCAGTAGCCGCGGCGGTCGTTCAGGAAGGCCATCAGGTCCGACAGCTGCGTCGGCGGGGCCGGCTCCAAGGAGTAGGTGAACTCCTTGTTGAACCACCGCTGGATCGCCAGGGCCTGGTCGAACGGGGTGGCGGCCTTCCGGGTGACCTGGTGGGTCAGCGTGACCAGGTCGGCGGGCAGGCCGGGGAGCCTGGTGTACTGCGCCGGGCCTCCACCGGTCACCCGCCGGAGCTGCGCCGCGGTGGGGGTCGCGCGGCGGCTCTGCACGGTGTAGGTCAGGCCGTCGGCGTCCGAGCTGGGGGAGTAGACCATGAGGGAGTTCCGGTCGGCCCGCCAGTCGTCCCCCTCGATGCGCACGGACCGGGGCGCGTAGGGCAGCGGCAGGAACTTCATGTCCCGGACTTGGGGTCCGACCGTGATCTCGGTCCTGGTGTCCAGATGGGCCGAGGCGCTGAGGCCGGGCACCGGCGGCATGGCGGTGCCGTCGCCGACGATCGGGGCGGACCCGGTGGAGAGCGGGTAGTAGCTCCAGTGCTCTTCCTCGAACTTGTCGAGCGCGAAGATCCGCAGGTAGTCGGGGCTGGGGTCGTCGGTGGTGTAGCGCAGGACCTCGGTGTCGCCGAGGTCGGTGAGCTTGCGCTTGAGGTCGACCAGCGGGTCGGCGGTGGTGATGGTGGCCGAGCCGCCCTTGCGCCGCTCGTCGAGGTCGAGGATGCCGTGCGCGCCCAGGCCGGGCAGCAGCGCGGGGATGCCCACGGCCACCGCGATCGCGGCGAAACCGGCCCGTTTGCCCGACGGGAGCCGGGGCGCCGGAGCCGTGCCGTCCGCCCGGGACGGGACCGTCCGCCCCCACGTGCCGACCCTCTCGCGGGCCTCCAGCGCCAGCAGCACGAGGTAGCCGCCCGCGCCGAGCGCGAAGGCGATCCAGCTCACGCTCTCGGACGGGACCGCGACCGGGACGCTGTACATCGCCAGCAGGGGGAGGCCCGCCGGGGCCGCCCGGCGCAGCCGGACCGCGAGGAGGTCCACCGTCGCCGCGATGAGCCCGACGCCGAAGGCCGCGATGATCCGCACCCCGTCGCCGACGGGCAGGGGGGCCGCGTAGGTCTGGGCGGTCTGCCTGCCGTCGCGCAGGAGGTCGAGCATCGCCGAGATCGAGTCGGTGGTCGGGATCACCCACAGCAGGGCGTGGCCGCCGGTGAACACCACGGTGAGGTACAGGTGCAGCGCGGCGAACGCGCCGACGAGCGTGAAGACCGGGGGCAGCCGGAACCGCCGCACGACGGCGCCCGCCACCGAGACGACGGCGATCGCGCCCAGCACGGGCACGATCCACGACCGGTCCTGGAACAGCGGCGCCAGGCTCGTCGCGGCGAGCGCGGTCGCGGCCGAGGCGGCGACGGCCAGCGCGGGCCGGGGCTTCATGTCCGGGTCCTCTCCGGGGAAGGTCACTGGCCGGCCCCCGCCCAGACCGACGGGAGGACCTCCAGCGAGGTCGGCGCGAGCACCCGCCATCCGGCGGCGCGCAGCACGGCCGCGGCCTCGGCGTCCTCACCCGCGGTGAGCAGCGCGATCGGCGCGGCCCGGCCGGCCGCGGGCGCCAGCATCCGCGCCTCCGCCGGAGTGATCGTCCCGAGGACGGCGACGATGAGGCCCGCCGCTCCGCCGGGGCCGGATCCCGTCAGCGCGGCGGCGCCCGGCACGAGGCTCTGCTCCTCCGACAGCGGCACGACGGCCAGGGCGTCGAGCAGTTCGCCGCCGGACTCCACCCCCGCCGGGAAGCTCACCGCCGCCTCGCGCCCCGCGTCGGTGGCCAGGCGCAGCGCCAGGCCCTCCTCGGCCAGGTGCACCCCCACCGAGGCGGCGGCGGACACGGCGAACTCGAAGGACTCCTCCGAGGGGTGGGCGGCGCGGCGCGTGTCGAGCAGCAGCGTGGCGCGGCGCTGCCACTGCTGTTCCTCGCGCCGCACCATCAGCTCCCCGTAGCGCGCGGTGGACCGCCAGTGGACGCGGCGCAGGTCGTCGCCGCGCCGGTACTCGCGCGGCGCGAGGTCGTCCTCGCCGCCGACGGCGATCGCCCGCGGACGGCTCTCCCCGTCGCCGTCCCACGACGACGTCATCCGCTGCGCGGGCAGATCGACGATCCGGGGCGTGATGGTGAGGGTGTCGGTCAGGCTGAAGGAGCGGGCGAGTTCGACGAGGCCGAACGGGTCGGCGAGCCGGACGGTCAGCGGCCCGACCCGGAACCTGCCCCGGACGTCCGAGCGCAGCCGGTAGCCGAGTTCGCGGAAGCCGTGCGGCTCGACCCGGTCGAGGACGAACCGGGCGCGCCCGCCGAGGGTGAACGGCACCCGGTCCTCGACGAGCAGGAGGCCCGAGGGGAGCTTGGAGACGTTCTCCAGCCGGAGGTCGGCCCGCGCCTCGTGCCCGGCCGGGAGCCGCGACGGCCACAGCCGGCGCGCGCAGGCCAGCCGGTAGCGGGTGCGGGAGACCGCGAGCGCGGAGATCAGCGGGAGCAGCAGGATGAGCAGGCCGGCCCGCAGGAGGTCGCGCTCGCCCAGCAGGAACGAGCACACGACCGCGGTGAACCCCGCGGCGACGAACGACCTGCCGCGCGTGGTGAGCGCCTCGAGCGCGGCGGTGACGATGCCCACCTCAGCCGCGCAGGGGCAGCCGAGCGACGATCTCCGCGACGATCTGCTCGGGCTTGCGCCGCTCGACCCGCGCTTCGGCGGTCGGCAGCAGCCGGTGCGCCAGGACCGGCGCGGCCAGCGCCTGGAGGTCGTCGGGCAGCACGTACTCGCGGCCGTCGAGGGCGGCGCGGGCGCGGGAGGCGCGGATCAGCTGGAGGGTGGCCCGGGGAGAGGCGCCCAGCCGGAGGTCGGGGTGCTCGCGGGTGGCGGTGACGAGGTCGACCGCGTACTGCTTGATCGCGGGAGCGGTGTGCACGCGCCGGACGATCGCGACGAGGCCGCGCACCTCCTCCACCGTGGCGACGGGCTGCAGGAGGTCCAGCGGGCTGGCGGCGCCGTGCGCGTCGAGCATGGCGAGCTCCGCGGAGAAGCTCGGGTAGCCCATCGAGATCCGGGCGGTGAACCTGTCGCGCTGCGCCTCGGGCAGCGAGTAGGTGCCCTCCATCTCCACGGGGTTCTGCGTGGCGATCACCATGAACGGCCGCTCCAGCGGGTGGGTGACGCCGTCGACGGTGACCTGCCGCTCCTCCATGCACTCCAGCAGGGCGGACTGGGTCTTCGGCGAGGCCCGGTTGATCTCGTCGCCGACGACGACGGTGGCGAAGATCGGCCCGGGGACGAACTCGAAGACCCGGCGGTCCTGCTGGAAGACGCTCACGCCGGTGATGTCGCTGGGCAGCAGGTCCGGGGTGAACTGGATCCGGCGGACCGTGCCGTCCACCGCGCGGGCGAGGGTCTTGGCCAGCATCGTCTTGCCGACGCCGGGGACGTCCTCGATGAGCAGGTGGCCTTCGGCGAGCATGACCGTCAAGGCGAGGTTGACGGCTTCGCTCTTGCCCTCGATGACGGACTCGACCGCGGCCCTGATCTTCCCGGCGACACCGGCCACGTCACCGAACCCGGTTCCGGCGCCGCTTCGCACACCCACTGTCACGAACTCTCCGCCCACTCGGTGATTTCCCCGCGGTCCAATGTAGGGCTTCTGACGCCCATGGCCCGGTCGCTGCATTATCCGTCTTTTGCCGGTGTTACCGACAGTACGGCCTTCGCCGCCCGTCCGTCGCGCCGACCGCCGAAGAGAGCCCCGAAGATCGCCGCGGGAGCCCCTTTCCCAAGTGCGGCGAAGATCACCGAAGATCGCCGCGCGGTCGGCTCCCGGGCCCCTCTCCGGGCCCCGCGGCACACCGTGGAGGAGGCGCCCGCCCCCACTTCGCCCCACCGTCCCTGAGCAGCGCGTTTCGGGCGCGGGCGGGGTGCGAAACGCCCGTTTTCCTAGTTGACGGTGGGGAGGAGTGGAGTACAGTGGGGCGCTGTGGGGCAAGGGTCCCGCGAATGTTGGCTTTCCCGAGCTGTAGGACATACGGCGCCAGGGGGTGGGGCCTTGTTCCTCGGCACCCATCCGCTGCGCCTGGACGACAAGGGGCGGCTGTTCCTGCCGGCCAAGTACCGCGAGGAGCTGTCAGGGGGACTGGTGATCACGAAAGGCCAGGAACGCTGCCTGTACGTCTTCCCCATGGCGGAGTTCGAGCGGATCACCCACGCCCTTTCGACGGCCCCGGTCACCGCCAAGGCGGTGCGCTCCTACAGCCGCGTCTTCTTCGCCGGCGCCTCCGACGAGGTCCCCGACAAGAGCGGCAGGATCACGGTTCCGCCCGCGCTGCGCGCTTATGCCGCCCTCGATCGCGACTGCGTCGTGATCGGCGCGAACACCCGGCTGGAGATCTGGGACGCCCCTTCCTGGGAGTCTTATCTGTCGGCCGAAGAAGAGTCCTTCTCCGACCTCTCGGAGGAGGTGCTGCCGGGAATTCTTTAGTACGACCCGGGATGGGTAATTCCGTCCGGCCAGGTCTCCACCCGCTCTCCCCGCCAGCTGGCGCAGCTTCCCCGGCGCCAGGTGGCCCTTCCTCAGGGCAAGCGGTTGGGGACCTGGCCGGGCGAAACCCCGCCCCGGGCGCATGTCCGATCGACCGCGAGCGGTCGGCTGCCGTGGGGGAGTACCACCATGATCGATCCCGGACACGTTCCGGTACTGCTTGACCGCGTCCTGCGGACGCTTGAGCCAGCGGTGGGGGCACCGGGCTCGCTCTATGTCGACGGGACGCTCGGCATGGGCGGGCACGCGGAGGCGATGCTGACCGCCTTCCCCTCCCTGCGGCTGCTCGGGCTGGACCGCGACACCGTCGCGCTGGAGCGGGCGGGCAAGCGGCTCGCCCGGTTCGGCGACCGCGTGACGCTGGTCCACGCCGTCTACGACGAGCTGCCTTCGGTGCTGGCGCGGCTCGGCGAGCCGAACATCCAGGCCGTCCTGTTCGACCTGGGGGTGTCCTCGCCACAGCTCGACGAACCCGACCGCGGCTTCGCCTACTCCTATGACGCGCCGCTCGACATGCGGATGGACCAGACGCGCGGCGTCACGGCGGCGGAGGTGCTCAACACCTATCCGCCGGGCGACCTCGTCCGGATCCTGCGCGTGTACGGCGAGGAGAAGTTCGCCCAGCGGATCGTCTCGTCGATCGTGCGCGAGCGTGAGAAGGAGCCGTTCTCCGGCAGCATGCGGCTCACCGAGCTGGTGCGCGCCGCGATCCCGGCCGCCGCCCGGCGCACCGGCGGCAACCCCGCCAAGCGCACCTTCCAGGCGCTGCGCATCGAGGTCAACAGCGAGCTCGCGGTGTGGGAGCGGGCGCTGCCCGCCGCGCTCGACGCGCTGTCGGTCGGCGGCAGGATCGCCGTCCTGTCCTACCACTCGCTGGAGGACAAGATCACCAAGCGGGTCATAGCCGACCGCGTGACCGACCACACCCCGCCCGGGCTGCCCGTGCCGCTGCCCGGGATGGAACCGACGTACCGCCTGCTGACCAGGGGCGGAGAGCAGGCCACCGAGGCGGAGATCGCCGGGAATCCGCGGGCCGCCTCGGTCCGCTTCCGCGCCGCCGAGCGGATCCGGGAGGACTCATGACGACGATCGAGCGGGGCGGCCCGCGCGGCCGTCGCGGGACCGGTCCCGCCCGGCGGGAGGAGGCCCCCGCCGCCGCACGCCCCGAGACGGGCAAGGCGCCGGCCGAGGACGCCGCGTCCCGGCCCGTCCCGGCGCGCAAGGCGGCCGAGGCCGCGGGCGCCGCCGGGAGGACCACCCGGAAGGCGACGCGCAAGGCCGACAAGACGTCCGTCGAGACCGCCGACCAGACGGTCAAGACAGGCACGGCGGACAAGGCAGGCAAGACGGGCAGGGTGAGCAGGGCCGAGCGGAAGGGCGCCGCGAAGGGCGCCACCACGACCGTCGCCGACCCCGCGCCCGGCCGCGCCGCGCCGCGTCGCCGTGCGCCCGTCCGCGATCCGCGCCCCGCGCGGCCGGGTCCGGGTCCGGACAAGCCTGGCGAGCCGGATAGACCTTCCAAGCCGAGCAAGGCGCCCGAGAAAGCCCCGCGTCCCAGGTCCACGAGGCCGAAGGCACCCGCGCGCGACGGACGGCCCCGGGCCCCGTTCGTGCTGCTGGTGCTCTGCCTCATGGGCGGGGCGCTGGTCGGCCTGCTCGTGCTCAACACCGTGCTGGCCCGCGACTCGTTCACCCTCAGCGCCCTCCAGAAGAGCGAGCGGCAGCTGATCCAGGACAAGCAGCAGCTCGTCGAGGACATCGCCCGCGAGGAGGCGCCCGAGCGGCTGGCGGCCAAGGCGGAGAACGAGGGCATGGTCCAGCCGGAGCAGCTCGCGTTCGTCGACCCGGTCGACGGCACCGTCACGGGCGGCAAGAAGCGGCCCGTCCCGTCGGCGGCCGCCGCTGCCGCCGCGGCGGCAGGCGTCATCGGGGTGCCCGGCGCGATCGTCCCCGGCGACGGCATCCCCGGCTACACCGGCACCCAGCAGGGCGTCCCGACCGATCCCGCGGCCGCGGGGGAGCGGTGACGGACCGCCCGCGCACCCCCGGCGGGGCGGTCCCGCCGGGGCGCAGACCCCGTCCGGCCGCACCGCGCCGCCGCCCCGGCGGCGGCGCGGGCACCCTGCCCGATCCCCGCGGGACGCGTCGGCCCGCACGGACCCAGGACCGGGCCCAGCAGGGGGACCGGGAGCAGGCCCGGCCGCGCACCCAGCAGCCCCGGCCGCGCCCGCCGCGGCGCCCCCCGCCCCGCCGCCGCCAGACGATGCGGCTCAAGGAGCCGATGAAGCGGCTGAACGCGGGGCTGCTCATCATCGCGTTCGTGCTGTCGCTGTTCGCCGGACGGCTCGTGCAGCTCCAGGGCATCGACTCCGGGAAGTACGAGGAGCTGGCGATCAGCCAGCGGCTGCGCAAGATCGACCTGCCCGCCACCCGCGGCACGATCACCGACGCCGCGGGCCGCCCCCTCGCGCTCACCCAGGAGGCCAGGGGCGTCTTCGCCGACCCGTCGCTCATCGAGCCCGCCAGGCGCACCGAGGTCGCCGCGCGCCTGTCGTCCATGCTCGGCCTCGACGTGCAGGACGTGCTCGACGCCGTCAGCACGCCGAACTCCCGGTACGTCGTGCTGGCCCACTCGGTCACCCCCGAGAAGGGGCGGCTCGTGCTGTCGCTCGGCTACAAGGGCATCGGCGTGGTGCCGGAGTCCCGCCGGTCCTACCCGTCGGACGCGGTCGCCGCGAACGTCATCGGGTTCGTCAACCAGGCGGGAGACGGCGGCGCGGGGCTGGAGTACGCGCAGAACAAGCTGCTCAAGGGCGTGGCCGGCTGGCAGCGGGTGGAGATCAGCGCGGGCGACGGCCAGCACATCCCGATGGGCGAGGGCCAGACGCAGGACCCGGTCCCCGGCCGGGGGCTGCGGCTGTACCTGGACCAGGACATCCAGTGGGAGGCGCAGACCGCCCTCGCCGAGGCCGTCAAGGAGTACAAGGCCGAGTCGGGGACCGTCGTGGTGATGACCCCGGACGGCAAGATCCTGGCGATGGCCTCGATGCCGACGTTCGACCCGAACGAGTTCGCGAAGGCGAGCTCCGGCGAGCTGCAGAACCGGGTCGTCCAAGAGGCGTTCGAGCCGGGCAGCACCGGCAAGATCATCACGGCCGCCGGGCTGCTGGAAGAGGGCCTGGTCACGCCGGAGACCCCCTTTGACGTCCCGGACCACATCTGGGAGTACGACAAGAAGTTCAAGGACTCCCACGAGCACGAGACCTACAAGAACATCACGTTCGGCGGCATTCTCGCCAAGTCCAGCAACGTCGGGACGATCCTGGCGGCGCAGAACCTCTCGGACGAGAAGCTGTACGGCTACCTGACCGCGTTCGGGTTCGGCACGGAGACGGGCGTCGGCCTGCCGGGGGAGACCCCGGGCCTGCTGCACCCGCCGTCGAGCTGGAGCGGCACCGACAGGTACCCGATCTCCTTCGGCCAGACGGTGTCGGTCAACTCGCTCCAGATGGCCAGCGTCTACGCCACGATCGCCAACGGCGGGGTGCGGGTCACCCCGACCCTCATCGCCGGGACCCTCGACGAGGAGGGCGAGTTCACCGCGGCGGCCGCGCCCCGCAGCCGCCGGGTGGTCAGCGAGGAGACCGCCCACCAGCTCATCCGGATGCTGGAGGGCGCGGTGGGCCGGGAGGGCACCGCACCCGCCGCGCGGATCCCGGGATACCGGGTAGCGGGCAAGACCGGGACCGCCGAGCGCTACGTGGAGAAGGCGGGCGGCTACAAGGGGTACACGGCGTCGTTCGCGGGCATGGCTCCGGCCGATGATCCGCAGCTCGTCGTCCAGGTCGTGCTGCAAGATCCCAAGAAGAAGTACTACGGTGGCGATACGGCCGCCCCGGTCTTCCAGAAGGTCATGTCCTTCGCCCTGAAGTCCCGCAAGGTGCCGCCGACCGGTACGGTCGCGCCGTCGCTGAAGATGTTCGCCGACTGACCGCCAACCGGGGGGATGCCTCCGGCGTCCCACAGAGCAATGTCCGCACGAGAGAGTTACCAGATGCGTCCTTCGAGCAATCCGGCGCGGTCTCTGACCGGCCTCGCCGAGCGGCTGGGGGTGCAGTGGCCGGGTGAGGGCGAGGTCTCCGGGATCACGCACGACTCCCGCCAGGTCCAGCCGGGAGACCTGTACGCCGCACTCCCCGGGGCGCGGTTCCACGGGGCCCGGTTCGCCGCGCAGGCCGCCGACGCCGGCGCCGCCGCGATCCTCACCGACGCCGAGGGCGCCGCGGAGGCCCACGAGACGGGCCTGCCCGTCCTGGTCGTCCGCGCGGTCCGGCCGGTGCTCGGCGAAGCCGCCGCCTACGTCTACGGGGATCCGGCGAAGAGCCTCCTGCTGATCGGGGTCACCGGGACCAGCGGGAAGACCACCACCGCCTACATCCTTGAGGCCGGCCTGGAGGGCTCGGGGCTGCCCGCGGGCGTCATCGGCACCGTGGAGACCCGCATGGCGGGCGAGCGGATGCCGTCGTCGCTCACCACCCCCGAGGCCACCGACCTGCACGCGATCCTCGCCACCGCGCGCGAGCGCGGCATCGGCGCGATCGCGATGGAGGTCTCCAGCCACGCCCTCGACCAGGCCAGGGTCGGCGGCGCCGTCTTCGACGTGGCGCTGTTCACCAACCTGTCGCAGGACCACCTCGACTACCACCCGACGATGCGCGACTACTTCAACGCCAAGGCCGCGCTGTTCACGCCGCAGCGCAGCCGCGTCGGCGTCGTCAACACCGACGACCCGTGGGGGCGCGAGCTGGTCGCCCGCGCGGGCGTGCCCATCACCACCTACTCGCCGTCGGGCGACAGGTCGGCCGACTGGCGGGCCGAGGACGTCCGGATGGGCGCCGACGGCAGCGTCTTCCGGATCGTCGGGCCGCTCGGCATCGAGGCCGACGCCCAGGTGAGCCTGGCCGGGCCGTTCAACATCGCCAACACCCTCGGCGCGATCGTCGCCCTGGTCGAGGCGGGGCTGCCGCTCCAGCGCGCGGTCGCGGGCGTGGCGCTGATGCCCGGCGTGCCGGGCCGGATGGAGCGGGTCGACGAGGGCCAGGAATTCGCGGCGCTGGTCGACTACGCGCACAAGCCCGGCGCGGTCGAGGCGGTCCTGACGACCCTGCGCCCGGTCACCGCCGAGCGGCTGGTCATCGTGCTGGGCTGCGGCGGCGACCGCGACAAGGGCAAGCGGCCGCTCATGGGCGAGGCCGCCGTGCGCCTGGCCGACCTCGCCGTCTTCACCGACGACAACCCGCGCTCGGAGGACTCCCTGGAGATCCTCGCGGCGATGGTCGAGGGGGCCCTGAAGGTCCCCGAGAAGGAGCGCGCCCACCTCGTCATCGAGCCCGACAGGGCCGCGGCGATCGCGCTGGCGGTCTCCCGGGCCGGGCGCGGCGACGTCCTGGTCGTCGCGGGCAAGGGCCACGAGAGCGGCCAGTACGTGGCAGGGCGCGTCATCCCGTTCGACGACCGCGAGGTCCTCGCCAAGGCGATCAGGGAGCGGCAGTGATCACACTCTCCCTGGAGCGGATCGCGGAGCTGGCCGGGGGTGCGCCGCACGGCGGCCCGGCCGAGGTCACCGGACCCGTAGTCATCGACTCGCGGCTCGCCGAGCCCGGCGCGCTGTTCGTCGCGCTGCCCGGCGAGCGGGCCGACGGCCACGACTTCGCGCCCGCCGCCGTCGAGCGGGGCGCCGTCGCGGTGCTCGGCGCGAGGCCGCTGCCCGGCATCCCGACCGTGGTCGTCCCCGACGTCGTCGAGGCGCTCGGCCGCCTCGCCCGGGGCGTCCTGGCGGAGCTGCCCGGGCTGACCGTCGTCGGCGTCACCGGCTCGTCCGGCAAGACCTCCACCAAGGACCTCATGGCCCAGGTGCTCGCCGCCGCCGGGCCGACCATCGCGCCGCCCGGGTCGCTGAACAACGAGATCGGCCACCCCCTGACGGTCCTGCGCGCCGACGAGAAGACCCGCTACCTGGTCCTGGAGAAGGCCGCGCGCGGCGTCGGCCACATCCGGTACCTGACGGAGATCGCCAGGCCGGGCATCGGCGTCGTCCTCAACGTCGGGACCGCCCACCTGGGCGAGTTCGGCGGGCGGGAGGCCGTCGCGCGGGCCAAGGGCGAGCTCGTCGAGGCGCTCGACGCCTCGGGCACCGCGGTGCTCAACGCCGACGACCCCCTCGTCGCGGCGATGGCCTCGCGGACCGCCGCCCAGGTCGTCACCTACGGCCGGGACCCCGCGGCCGAGGTGCGCGCGGAAGCGGAGACCTACGACGGCGAGGGCAGGGCGTCCTTCACCCTCGTCACCCCCGAAGGCTCCGCCCCCGTGACCCTGCGGCTGCACGGCGCGCACGCCGTCTCCAACGCGCTGGCCGCCGCGGCGGCGGCGCGGGCGGCGGGCCTCGCCGTGACGGATGTCGCACAGGCGCTGTCGCAGGCGGAGCAGGTGAGCCGCTGGCGCATGGAGGTCACCCACCGGCCCGACGGCCTGACCGTGGTCAACGACGCCTACAACGCCAATCCCGAGTCGGTGCGCGCCGCCCTCGACGCGCTCGCCAGAATGGCGGACGGGCGGCGGACTTACGCGGTACTCGGCCATATGGCCGAATTGGGCGCCGACTCCGTTGCGGAACACGAGAAGATCGGACAACATGCCGCGCGGACCGGAGTGGCCGGTCTCATCGCGGTGGGCCCGGACGCGGCTCCCCTCCTGGAGGGCGCGAAGCGGATCGGGACATGGAACGGAGAGTGCGTACAGGTGGATGACGTCGGTACGGCCGTGGCCGTGCTGGGCGAACGGCTCGGGCCGCGCGACGTGGTGCTCGTCAAGGGCTCCCGGGTCGCCGGCCTGGAACGCGTGGCCCAGGCACTGCTCGCGGACGCCCCCCCGGAGGCTTCGGCGTGAACAACGTAATCCTGGCGAGCGGGATCGCCCTCTTCATCGGCCTGCTCGGCACCCCCCTGTGGATCCGCCTGGTCGTGCGCCTCGGCTACGGCCAGATGATCCGCGAAGACGGTGTGGCGACGCACCTCAGCAAGCGCGGCACCCCCACGATGGGCGGCACCGTCATCGTCGTCGGGTCCCTGCTCGGGTACGCCGCGGCGCACCTGATCACGTGGACCCGGCCGACGATCTCGGCGGGCCTCGTGCTCTTCCTGATGACGGGCCTGGGCGTCGTCGGGTTCATCGACGACTACATCAAGGTGTTCAAGCAGCGCAGCCTCGGCCTGCGCAGCCGCGCCAAGGCGGCGGGCATCGTCATCGTCGGCGTCATCTTCGCGGTGGGGTGCCTCCAGTTCCCCAACGCGCTGACCATCACGCCGGCCGACACCTACCTTTCGTTCCTGCGCGACTTCGGGCCGAACATCGGCCCGTACCTGTTCGTGCTCTGGGCGCTGATCCTGATCCAGGGCGTGTCCAACGGCGTGAACCTCACCGACGGCCTCGACGGCCTCGCCTCGGGCACCGTCGGCCTGATCCTCGCCGCGTACGTGATCATCGGGAACTGGCAGTTCCGCCAGAGCTGCACGCAGAGCTTCCTGGAGCCGCACTGCTACTGGGTCCGCGACCCCCTCGACCTCGCGGTCGTCGCCGCGGCCGTGCTCGGCGCCTGCTTCGGCTTCCTGTGGTGGAACGCGCCCCCCGCCAAGATCTTCATGGGCGACACCGGCTCGCTGGCCCTCGGCGGCGTCCTGGTCGGCCTGGCCATCACCACCCGCACCCAGATCCTGCTGGCGATCCTCGGCGGCCTGATCGTGCTGATCACGATGTCGGTGATCCTGCAGGTAGGCTGGTTCAAGCTGAGCGGCAGGCTGCTCGGGCAGAACAAGCGGCTGTTCAAGATGGCGCCGCTCCAGCACCACTTCGAGATGTCCGGCTGGGCCGAGACCACGATCGTCGTCCGGTTCTGGCTGATCTGCGGGCTGTGCGTGGCCGCCGGCGTCGGACTGTTCTACCTGGAGTGGGTGCCGAAGTAATGGACTTCAAGGACGTTCCCGTCGTCGTCGCGGGCCTGGGCGTCTCCGGCAGGGCCGCGGCCCGCGTGCTGGCCGGACGCGGGGCCGTCGTCACCGGCGTGGACGCCCGAACCGAGGTCGACGGGGCCGCGGAGCTGGAGGCCGTCGGCGTCCGGCTCCGCCTCGGGGACGGCGACACCCTCCCCGAGGGCACCGGCCTCGTCGTCACCTCGCCAGGCTGGAAGCCGACCGCGCCCCTGCTCGCCGCCGCGGCGGCGGCGGGGGTCGAGGTCATCGGCGAGGTGGAGCTCGCCTGGCGGCTGCGCCCCGAAGAGGGCGCGGCCCCCTGGCTGGCGATCACCGGCACGAACGGCAAGACCACCGCGGTGCGGATGCTCACCTCGATCCTGCGCGCCGCGGGACTGGACGCCGCGGCCGTCGGCAACGTCGGCGAGCCGATCGTCGAGGCGGTCACCGCCGGGCACGACGTGCTCGCGGTCGAGCTGTCCAGCTACCAGCTGCACTGGTCGTCCAGCATCGCCCCGGCCGCCTCGGTGATCCTCAACATCGCGCCCGACCACCTGGACTGGCACGGTTCCCTGGACGCCTACGGCGCGGCCAAGGCCAAGATCTACGGCCCCGGCACCGTCCGGGTCTGCAACGCCGACGATCCCGTGACGGTCGCGCTCGCCGGACCGGACGCCCAGGCGTTCACCCTCGGCACCCCCGCGCCCGGAGAGTTCGGCGTCGTCGAGGACCTCCTGGTCGACCGGGCCACCACCGACGACCCGGTCCGCTCGGCCGAGGAGCTCGCCTCCCTGTCCGACGTGGCCCCCTTCGCCCCGCACAACGTGGCCAACGCCCTCGCCGCGGCCGCCCTGGCCAGAGCCCTGGGCGTGCCCTGCGGAGCCGTCCGGGAGGGCCTGCGCGCCTTCCGGCCCGACCCGCACCGCATCGCCCTCGTCACCGAGGTCGACGGGGTCGCCTACGTCGACGACTCCAAGGCCACCAACCCGCACGCCGCGGCGGCGTCCCTGGCCGCCTACGAGCACATCGTGTGGATCGCGGGCGGCCTCCTCAAGGGCGCCGACGTCGAGGATCTCGTCCGCGAGGCCGCGCCGCGGCTGCGCGGCGCGGTCCTGCTCGGCGCCGACCGCGCCCAGATCGCCGACGCGCTGGCGCGACACGCCCCGGATGTCCCGGTCTCAGACGTCGCCGCGACCGACACTGGTGCGATGGATCTCGTGGTGACCGAAGCCGCCCGGCTCGCCCGTCCGGGCGACACCGTGCTGCTCGCCCCGGCGGGGGCGTCGATGGACATGTTCGCGAACTACGGGGCGCGCGGTGACGCGTTCGCCGCGGCCGTGCACCGGCTCGCGGGCCCCGGGGACGGCGGAAGCCCGGACGCGTGAGCACCGCGACCGGCCCGGAGCCGGAGACCGGGGCCCGCCGCGGGCCCCGCGCCCACGTCGCGCACGCGCTCGGCCTGCTGGACCGGCCGCTCACCTCCTACTACCTGGTGATCGGCTGCACCCTGCTGCTCCTGGCGCTCGGCCTGACGATGGTGCTGTCGGCGTCGTCGGTGAACCAGCTGAAGTCGACGGGCTCGGCCTTCACGCTGCTGCAGAAGCAGGCCACCTGGGTGGCGATCGGCCTTCCCCTCATGGCCGTCACCGCGATGCTGCCGCCCCGGTTCTTCCGGGTGGCCGCCTACCCGATCCTGCTGCTGTCGGTCCTCGCGCTCGCGCTGGTCCTGGTGCCGGGCCTCGGCCAGAACGTCAACGGCGCGACCCGCTGGCTCAGCTTCGGCGGCGGCCTGCAGCTCCAGCCGTCCGAGCCGGCCAAGCTCGGCCTGGTGCTGTGGGGCGCCGACCTCCTGGCCCGCAAGGACAAGCTGCGGATGCTCAACGACTGGCGGCAGCTCCTCATCCCGCTGCTGCCCGGCTCGGGCATCCTCGTCCTGCTGGTGATGCTCGGCAACGACCTCGGCACCACCCTCGTCGTCTTCACGATCTTTCTCGCGCTGCTGTGGGTGATCGGCGCCCCCAGCCGGCTGTTCGTCGGGATGATGGGCCTGGTCGTCCTGCTCACCTGCATCCTGATCGTGGTCGAGCCCTACCGCATGCAGCGCCTCACCGGCTTCCTCGACCCCACCGGCGACCCCCTCGGCAGCAACTACCAGAGCAACCAGGGCCTCTACATGCTCGGCTCCGGCGGCGTCTTCGGCACCGGCCTCGGCGAGGGCCGCGCCAAATGGGAGTACCTGCCGCACGGCGACACCGACTTCATCTTCGCCGTCCTCGGCGAGGAACTCGGCCTGGTCGGGACGCTCACCGTCCTCGCCCTGTTCGGCCTGCTGGCCTACGCGGGGCTGCGCGTCGCCCGGCGGGTGCGCGACCCGTTCATGCGCCTGGCCGCGACCGGCGTCACCGCCTGGGTCGTCGTGCAGGCCATCGTGAACATCGGGGCGGTGATCAACGTCCTACCCATTACCGGAATCCCGCTGCCGTTGGTCTCCTACGGCGGTTCCGCGTTGATCCCGACGCTCATCGGGCTGGGCGTCCTGCTGTCCTTCGCCAAACGAGAGCCGGGTGCCCGGCAGGCTCTCGCCGCACGTGGCCCCGGACCGGCCGCCCGCGCTCTAAGCTGGCTGGGTCTGGGCCGGTCCAGATGAACCCCAACCCCCCGTCCGAGATCCCGGGATCTCCCGCCAGAAAGGTCGTCGCGTCATGAGGGTTGTTCTCGCCGGTGGCGGCACCGCCGGTCACATCGAGCCTGCGCTCGCCCTCGCCGACGCGCTCCGGAGGATGGACCCGTCCACCCGGATCACCTGTCTCGGCACCGAGCGCGGCCTGGAGACGACCCTGGTCCCGCAGCGCGGCTACGAGCTGGCGCTGATCCCGCCCGTCCCGCTGCCCCGCACGCTCACCCCGAAGCTGCTGGCCGTGCCCGGCCGCCTCAACAGCGCGATCAACGCGGCCGCGGGGGTCCTGGACCGCACCGGCGCCGACGTCCTGGTCGGGTTCGGCGGCTACGTCGCCAGCCCCGCCTACCTGGCGGCCCGGCGCAGGCACGTCCCGATCGTCGTGCACGAGGCCAACCCCAAGCCGGGCATCGCCAACAAGCTCGGCGCCCGCTTCACCGACCACGTCGCGGTCTCCCACCCCGACACCCCGCTGCCGAACGCCCAGTTCGTCGGCATCCCGATCCGCCGCCAGATCGCCGAACTCGACAGGCTCGCCATCGGCGACAAGGCCCGCAGCTACTTCGGCCTCGACGCCGACCTGCCGACCCTGCTGGTCTTCGGCGGCTCCCAGGGGGCCCGCTCCCTCAACCGGGCCGCGGTCGCCGCCGCGCCCGCGTTCCGCGCCGCAGGGGTCCAGGTGCTGCACATCGTCGGCAAGAAGAACACCGAGGAGGCCGAGCCCGGCCGGCCCGGCGAGCCCCAGTACGTCACCATCCCGTACTGCGACCGGATGGACCTCGCCTACGCCGCCGCCGACCTCGCCATGTGCCGCTCCGGCGCGATGACGTGCGCGGAGCTGTCGGCGGTCGGACTGCCCGCCGCCTACGTCCCGCTGCCCATCGGCAACGGCGAGCAGGCCCTTAACGCCGCGCCCATCGTGAACGCCGGGGGCGGGATCATGGTCGAGGACGGCGCGCTGTCCCCGCAGTGGATCGTCGACCACGTGCTGCCGATCCTGAAGAACGCCGACCTGGTCGTCCAGATGTCGGAGGCCGCGGCGTCCATGGGCCGCCGCGACGCCGACGCGACCCTCGCGCGTATGGTCTACGAGGTCGTCCGCGCGGGCAGATAGCCCGGCGCGCCGACAGGTCCGAAGAGATGCAGAAGGTAGAAAGCCGTTGAGCCTGGTCAGCCCCGTCGACGCAGTCCCCGCCGATCGGCTGGGCCGCGTCCACTTCATCGCGATCGGCGGCGCCGGCATGTCCGGCATCGCCAGGATCATGCTGGCCCGCGGCATGGCCGTCTCCGGCAGCGACGCCAAGGACTCCGAGATCCTGCGCGAACTCGGCGACCTGGGCGCCCGCGTCCACGTCGGCCATGACGCCGCCCACCTGGGCGACGCCGACACCGTGGTCGTCTCCACCGCGATCCGCGAGACCAACCCCGAGCTGGTCGAGGCCCGCGCGCGGGGCCTGCGCGTCCTGCACCGCGCCGCCGCCCTCGCCTCGCTCATGGCCGGGCGGCGGGCCGTGGCCGTCGCCGGGACCCACGGCAAGACGACCACCACGTCCATGCTCACCGTCGCGCTCCAGGCCGCCGGGCTCGACCCGTCGTACTGCATCGGCGGCCAGCTCGTCACCACGGGCCTGGGCGCCGACGAGGGCAGCGGCGACGTGTTCGCCGCCGAGGCCGACGAGAGCGACGGCTCCTTCCTCATGTACACCCCGCGCGTCGCGGTGATCACCAACGTCGAGGCCGACCACCTCGACAACTACGGCGGCTTCGCCGAGGTCAAGGCCAACTTCGCCAGGTTCGTCGAGCGGATCGAGCCGGGCGGCGTCCTCGTCGCCGGGATCGACGACCCCGTCGTGCGCGAGCTCGCCGCGGCGGCCCCCCGGGTGATCACCTACGGCGAGGCCGAGGACGCCGACCTGCGCGTCACCGGCTTCACCCCGCGCGGTCTCGGCTCGACCTTCCAGGTGCCGGGCGTCGGCGAGGTGGCGCTGTCCGTCCCGGGCCGCCACAACGCGCTCAACGCCGCGGCGGTCATCGCGGTCGCGACCGCGCTCGGCGCCGATACCGGCGCCGTCGTGAAGGGCCTCGCGGAGTTCGGGGGAGCGCGCCGGAGGCTGGAGCTGAAGGGCGAGGCGGGCGGCGTCCAGGTCTTCGACAGCTACGCCCACCACCCGACCGAGCTCACCGCCGACCTGTCGGCCACCCGCGACTACGTGCGCGAGACCGGCCGGGGCCGGATCGTCACCGTCTTCCAGCCGCATCTCTACAGCCGCACCCGCTTCTTCGCCGCCGAGTTCGGGCAGTCGCTCGGCGCCACCGACGTGGCCGTGGTGCTCGACGTCTACGGCGCCCGCGAGGACCCTGAGCCCGGCGTGACGGGGCGGCTCATCGCCGACGCAGTCCCGGCCGGCCCCGAGGTGCACTACCTGCCCGACTTCGCCACCGCCGCCGCCGAGGTCGTCGCGCTGACCCGGCCCGGCGACGTCGTCATCACCGCGGGCGCGGGCGACGTCACCACGCTCGGCCCGGCCATCCTCGGCCTGCTGTCCTGACCCCGCGCGGGCCCGATCCGGGCGTGTCGGGCACCGACCCGGCACGTCGGGCGGGCCATCATCGTCAGATGCCGCAGACGCCCCCGCCCGCCCGGACCCGTCCCGTGCCCCCCGCCGAGCCGCCCGCGCACCCGCAGCGCCGCGACCGGTGGAAGACGCTGTTCGTGGTCCTGCTGCTCGCCGGGCTGATCGGCGCGGCGGTGTGGGTGGTCCTCGGCTCGCGGCTGCTGGTCGTGCGCGACGTGGAGGTGCGAGGCCTTTCGCTGCTCACCCGCAAGCAGGTGCTGGACGCGGCGCTGGTGCCCATCGGCACCCCGATGGCGCGCCTCGACGCGGGCGCGGTGGAACGGCGGATCGCCGCGGTGCGCGAGGTGGAGTCGGTGAAGGCCGAGCGGTCCTGGCCGACGACCCTCGTCCTGCGCGTCGTCGAACGGGTCCCGGTCGCGGTCGTAGCGGGGGAGGGCGGCTACGCGCAGCTCGACCGGTTCGGTGTGACAGTTCTCACCGGCCCGCGCAAACCGGGCCATCTGCCGGAACTCGTGGTGGCCGCGCCCGGCGCGGGCGACCCGGCGACCCGGTCGGGCCTCGCGGTGCTGCGCGAGCTGCCCGACGCGTGGCGGGCCCGGCTCACCGAGGTCGAGGTGCCCGGCGCCGAGCACGTCGTGCTGCGCCTGGACGGGGGCCTGGTCGTGGTCTGGGGTGCGGCGGAGCGCGGTTCGGAGAAGATCGGACTGCTGGAGGCCGTGCTTTCCTCGAAAGCGGGAAAGGCGGCCGGGACGATAGATGTGAGCGTCCCGGGAGTGGTCACTACCAGATGATCGGTAATTCTCGCGAATCGGGGCGAGCGTCGCGCACTACGACACGCCGAATTCCTCGGCACGCCGTTAGTTGACCCTGATGGGGGGCGGCCCTACTGTCCCTAGCAGCTCTCAGGTTTACATAACTGTAAGCCTCAAGTAGAGGGTAAAGGTTAGTCCGAACAACAAGCTAGCGGAAAGGCCCCTCACCGTGGCAGCACCGCAGAACTACCTCGCGGTCATCAAAGTCGTCGGCATCGGCGGCGGCGGTGTCAATGCCGTCAACCGGATGATCGAAGAGGGGCTCAAGGGCGTCGAGTTCATCGCGATCAACACCGACGCGCAGGCGCTGCTCATGAGCGACGCCGACGTCAAGCTCGACGTCGGCCGCGAGCTGACCCGCGGCCTCGGCGCGGGCGCCAACCCCGACGTCGGCCGCAAGGCCGCCGAAGACCACCGCGAGGAGATCGAGGAGGTCCTCAAGGGGGCCGACATGGTCTTCGTCACCGCGGGTGAGGGCGGCGGCACCGGCACCGGCGGCGCGCCCGTCGTCGCGAACATCGCCCGCTCCCTCGGCGCGCTGACCATCGGTGTGGTCACCCGGCCGTTCAGCTTCGAGGGCAAGCGCCGCGCGATGCAGGCCGAGGCGGGGATAGAGACCCTGCGCGACGAGGTCGACACGCTCATCGTCATCCCCAACGACCGGCTGCTGTCGATCTCCGACAGGCAGGTCAGCGTCCTGGACGCCTTCAAGGCGGCCGACCAGGTGCTCCTGTCCGGTGTCCAGGGCATCACCGACCTCATCACCACCCCGGGTCTGATCAACCTCGACTTCGCCGACGTCAAGTCCGTCATGTCCGGCGCGGGCTCGGCCCTGATGGGCATCGGCTCCGCCCGCGGCGACGACCGCTCGGTGGCCGCGGCCGAGATGGCGATCTCCAGCCCGCTGCTGGAGGCCAGCATCGACGGCGCCCACGGCGTCCTGCTGTCCATCTCCGGCGGGTCCGACCTCGGCCTGTTCGAGATCAACGAGGCCGCGCAGCTGGTGTCCAACGCCGCGGCCATCGACGCCAACATCATCTTCGGCGCCGTCATCGACGACGCGCTCGGCGACGAGGTGCGCGTCACCGTGATCGCGGCGGGCTTCGACGAGCTCCAGCAGCCGGCGCCGGAGCCGGAGGCCAAGAAACTGCCGCCGCCCCCGCCACGGCCGACCGTCGCCGTCGAGGCGACCAACCCGGTCGCGGTTCCCGACCCCGCCCCCGCCCCCGCGGCGGAGAAGGCGCCGGAGCCCGTCGCGGAGAAGGCGTCCGAGCCTGTCGCCGAATCCCCCGAGGACGACGAGTCGGAGGCGGCGCACCCTAAGGTGCCGCGGCCGGCGCAGGAGCCGCCCGCGGTGACCCGGGTGGATCGCTTCCTCGGCGGCGAGCCGGTGCGGCGCGGGCGCATGCAGCCCGTCGAGTTCGAAGAGGACATCGACGTGCCGGACTTCCTGAAGTAAGCCCCTCCCCGAAACAGGACGATGACTCGTGCACAGGAACTCGCGGACGCCTTGGCCGGTGTTCGGGAGCGCATCGCGTCCGCGTGCGGCAAGGCCGGGCGCGACCCGTCCGAGATCACGCTGGTCGCGGTGACCAAGACCCGCCCCGCCTCCGACGTCCGGCTGCTGGCCGGGCTCGGCGTGCTGGACGTCGCGGAGAATCGCGACCAGGAGGCCGCCCCCAAGGCCGCCGAGTGCGGTGATCTTCCGCTCACCTGGCACTTCGTCGGCAGGCTGCAGACCAACAAGGTGAAGTCGGTGCTGCGCTACGCCTCGATCGTCCACTCGGTGGACCGGCCGAGGCTGGTCGCGGCCCTCTCCGCCGAGGCGGCGCAGCGTCCCGAGCCGGTGCGCTGCCTCGTCCAGGTCTCGCTGGACCCGCCGGACGCCGACGGGCGCGGCGGGGCCAGGGCCGTGGAGGTCCCGGCGCTTGCCGAGGCGATCGCCGCGGCTCCGGGGCTGGAGCTCGGCGGCGTCATGGCGGTCGCGCCGCTGGGGGAGGACCCGGCGCCGGGCTTCGCCCGGCTCGCCGAGATCGCCGCCGCGGTGCGCGCGGATCACCCCGGGGCGCGGATCGTCTCGGCGGGCATGAGCGGGGACCTCGACGAGGCGATCGCCTGTGGTGCGACACACGTCCGCATCGGTACGGCGTTGCTCGGCGGCAGACGGGCAATCGTCGGGTAATGTCCGCCCTGTAGGTAGCGGACGCCGTCCGACAAGAGGGTTGAAACCAGACACTCTGGACGGGATTTCGGATCGGAGGGGTCCATGGCCAGCGCGATGCGCAAGATGGCGGTCTATCTCGGCCTCGTCGAGGACGACCGCTACGACTACGACGACTATGAGGACTACGAGGAGTCGGAGGCCCCCGAGGCCGCCGCCGTCCCGCGCCGCCGGCTGCCCGTCGAGGACGACGCCACCGCGCAGCTCGCCTCCGAACCCCCCGCTCCGACGCAGGAGCGCACCCGGGCCCCCGAGCCCGATTTGACGCGTATCACTACGCTTCATCCAAGGACGTACAACGAGGCACGGTTGATCGGTGAGCACTTCCGTGAAGGCACTCCGGTGATCATGAATCTCACCGAGATGGTCGACAGCGACGCGAAGCGTCTCGTCGACTTCGCGGCCGGCCTCATCTTCGGGCTCCACGGGAGCATCGAACGCGTCACTAACAAGGTGTTCCTGCTGTCCCCCGCCAATGTCGAGGTCACCGCCGAAGACAAGGCGAGGATGGCAGAACGCGGATTCTTCAACCAAAGCTGACAGCCACATGCGAGAGTGTCCGTGACAGTCGTTGGAGCCGTTCTCACGGTGATCTTGTATCTGTTCCTGCTGGTCTTGATCGGCAGGTTGATCCTCGATTACCTCAAGTTGTATGCGGAGAGCACGTCGAGGCAGCCTTGGCGGCCCCAGGGAGTCGTCCTCCTGTTCGCCGAACCGATCTGGACGATCACCGAGCCGATCCTCGTGCGGCTGAGGCGTATCTTCAAACCGTTGCGATTGGGTAACGTGAGTCTCGACCTGAGTTTCATGGTGCTGTTCCTGATCGTCTTGATCCTCATCAGGGTGGTCAGCGTACTGACGAGGTGATCGTCTTCGCCGTGGGACTTTGATCGGATACCGTCCTGTGGACAGACTCCAAGCGCGCCAAGGAGACCAACATGCCGCTGACACCCGCGGATGTGCGGAACAAGCAGTTCAGTACGACCAGGCTGCGGCCCGGTTATGACGAGGAAGAGGTCGACGCCTTCCTTGATGAGGTCGAGGCCGAGCTCGACCGTCTGATCCAGGAGAACGAAGAGCTGCGGGCCAAGCTGGCCGAGTGCCTGCGCGGCAAGGTCCCCGCGATGGCCGCGCCGATCGTGGAGCCCAAGCCCGACCTCGCGCCGCCGATGCCCGAACCGATGCTCCAGCAGCAGCCGCCGATGCAGCCGCAGCAGGTCGAGCCGATGATGGGCCTCACGCAGCACGCCGCCGAGCAGATCAACCCGCGGCCGTCCACCGAGGACAACATGGACACCGCGGCCCGCGTCCTCGCGCTGGCCCAGCAGACCGCCGACCAGGCGATCGCCGACGCGCGCCGCGAGGCCGACGAGCACCTCGGCCGCGCCCGCCGCGAGGCCGAGGACATCCTCGGCAAGGCGCGCCGCCAGGCCGACCAGATCGTCTCCGAGGCCCGCTCGCGCGCCGAGCAGCTCGACCGCGACGCCCAGGAGCGGCACCGCCAGGTCATGGGCTCGCTCGTGCAGCAGCGCGAGGAGCTCGAGCGCCGTGTCGACGACCTGCGCGCGTTCGAGCGCGAGTACCGCAGCCGCCTCAAGGCCTACCTTGAGGGCCAGCTGCGCGAGCTGGAGGCCGACGCCCAGACGTTCCAGCCGTCGCTGACCGGACCCCAGCAGCCCGTGGCCGTGCCCGCGCACGCCGGGGCCACGCAGTCCGCGCCCGTCGTGACCGGCCCGACCCCGTTCCCGCCCCCGTCCGAGCCCGCCCAGCACGGCGGCACGGGTGCGTTCCACGTGGGCGAGCCGCCGCAGGACCGGCGCTGACGCGTCTCCGGCGAGATGACCCTCGTCGACGGGTTGAGCATGTTTCACTCGCAGAGGACGGACGTGTCCGTCGGTGGGCGATGTGGCCTTCCGCGGACACGGCATTCTTCTGCCTGACGTGTGACAGGGCCGTCCCGCGATAGGGTGCTGCGCACGGCGGTGGTCCCGCCCGATGAGGGGTCCGTCCGCGTTCGGTGCGAGGCACGAGGCGCCGCCGCGAGACCGGGGACCGGGGAGTTAGGGAGACCTAGTGATCATCCTGAGTGGCCTGCTCGTGATCGGTGCGATCGCGCTGCTGGTGGCGGGGATAGTCGTGCAGGACGAGGCGGTCCTGGGACTGCACGGGCTGCAGCTGATGTACATCTCGATAGCCGTCAGCATCGTGTCGTTCCTCTGCCTGGCCATAGGGGTCTTCCTCCGCCGCAAGGAGCTGTTCGGCACTGCGCCCGCCCGCGCCGCGGCGCCCAAGTCCCGCCAGCCGGGCAGGGCCGCACGGCGGGCCGCGGCCAGGACCGTCGAGGAGGAGCCGGAGGAGCGCGAGGAGGCGACCCCGTTCGCCTTCCCGATGCCTTCGGGCCAGGTCCCCGAGGACGCGATCGTGCACGTGGTGCCCGGCCGCAAGCGCTACCACCTCGACAGCTGCCGGCAGCTCGCCGGCCGCCAGACCGAGGAGCTCACCTACGTCGAGGCGCAGGAGGAGGGGTTCAGCCCCTGCACCGCCTGTCTGCCGGACACCGCACTGGCGGCGCGCGCCACCGCGGGTCCGGCGGACTCCGGCGATGCACCCTCCGGCCTCGAAGGCGAGCAGGACGCGCGGCGCGCCGAGCCCTTCGCGGCGGCCGAGACCCGGCGCGGCGAGTTCACCCGCACCGAGTTCTCGTCCACCGAGTTCTCTCCTTCGGAGTTCTCTCCTTCGGAGTTCTCCTCTCCGGACTTCTCCCGCGGTGACTTCTCCCGCAGCGATCGCACCCGCGCCGAGTTCCCCGCGCCTTACGCGGACTCGCCGTTCGGCGGCGACGCCACGCCTCGCGCGGCCGACAGGGCCGAGCGGACCGAGCCCGTCGACAGGTGGAGCACCCCGGCGGATCCGGCGCCCGCGCCGCTGCCCGCCCCGTCGCCGGTCGAGGACACCGTGACGGACTGGGTGCCCGCCAAGTTCCCGCCGAGCCCGCTCGACAAGGACTACCCGGTGGCCGACGAGCCCGCCGCCGGCGAGCAGGTGCCCGAGCAGAGCGACGGCCACTGGCAGCGGGTCGTCGAGCCCGTCGCGGCCGAGCCGGTCAACCGGACCGTCCGGGTCCTGGACACCGAGCCGGAGCCCGAGGCGGAGCCCGATCCGGAGGGGCCCGTCGCGGTCGTGCCGGTCGTGCCCGCTCCCGCCGAGGAGATCGTCGCCGAGCCCGTCGCGATCAGCGTTCCGGAGTCGCGGGAGTCCGACGACGCGCCCGCCGAGGCGGAGCCCGCCGCGGATGCCGAGGACTCGGCCACGTACACGGACTCGGCCGAGTCCGCGGCCGAGGGCCCGCTGGTGCGGATCCTGTCCGGCACCAAGCGCTACCACCGGCCCGACTGCGCCCTGATCGAGGACATCGGCGAGGACGACGAGGACCTGGAGTCCCTGCCCCGCGATGAGGCCAAGGACCGTGGCTGCACCCCGTGCCTGGTGTGCCAGCCCGACAAGGAGCCCGCGGTCTGACCCGCCCCGAACACGCGAAGAGCCCCGTGCCGAACAGGCATGGGGCTCTTCACGTTCCACGGCGCGGGGCCGGGGGCCGCTCGTGTCCCCTTTTCAGAAGCCGTACTTCTTCTTGCCGCTCTTGTCCCCCTTGAGCGCCTTGCGCTTGAAGCTGAGGCCGCCGAGGAGGATGAATCCGGTGAAGCGGATCAACGGGGCGTCCGGGTCGACGGTGTCGTTCTCGGGGTATTCGGCGCCGCCCAGGACCGCCGTCGTGTCGACCTCGACGCGGACGCCGGGCGGCACGGTGACGTCGACGCCGCCGAGGATGCAGTTGACGTTCACGACGACCTCGCGCTGCGTCAGGACCGCGTTGCGGAAGTCGAGTTCCACGCCGCCCAGGACGCAGGTGACCGTGGTGACGGGATCGACGAGCCAACGGCCCTTGCGCTCGACCCCGGACAGGATGCAGGTGATCGTCGAGGACGGGCGCGCCAGCGGCGCGGACGGAGCGGCCGGCTCCTCCTTGCGCAGGGAGACGCGGGCGGCCGACCGGTCGCGGGGGAGGTCGGCGGTGAGGGGCGCGAGTTCGGCGTAGGTCTTGGCCGCGTACAGCAGTTCCAGCCGCTCGGTGTGCTCCTCGGGACTGAGGCGGCCTTCGGCCATGGCCGCACCCAGGAGTTCCGCCACCTCGTCCCGGTCGGCGTCGGAGGCGCGCAGGTCCGGCTTCTTGTCGAGTTCCACGCCTCCACTATGACCCAGCCCCGCGGCGCCCCCAAGCCCTTCGGGGCCGGATGGGGGAAATGCCGGGGTGGACCCCTAGGGGCCCACCCCGAGTGATCACGCCCGGGTGAGGCTGAACGCCAGGCCCAGGTCGGCGTCGGTGTGGGTCGGCTCGGCCGCGCCCTCGTCGAGGGCGTCGGCGAGGACCTCGCCGGAGATCTCGCCGCCGTGCGCGCGCAGGGCGGCGGCCATGTCGGCGTCGGACGCGGTCCAGACGAGCCGGATCCGGTCGGTGACCTCCAGGCCGGACTGCTTGCGGGCGTCCTGGATCATCCGGATCGCCTCACGGGCGAGGCCCGCCAGGCGCAGCTCCGGCGTGATCTCCAGGTCGAGGGCGAGGGTCTCGCCGCCCGCCGACTCCACGGCCCAGCCCGAGCGGGGCCGCTCGGTGACGATGACGTCGCCCGCGCCCAGCTCGACCGCGCCGACCTCGGCCACCTCGAAGGCGTACCCGCCCGCCCGCACGCCCGCGACGAGCGCGGCGGGGTCGGCGGCGGTGACGGCCTTGGCGACGAGCGGGGTCTGCTTGCCGTACCGCTTGCCGAGCTCACGGAAGTTCGGCTTGACCTCGTACTCGACGAGGTCGCCGCCGATCGACGACAGGTCCTCGAACGCGCCGACGTTCAGCTCCTCGGCGATCTGCGCGCGCAGCGCCTCCGGCAGCGCCGCCCAGCCCGGGGCGCCGACGAGGGCGCGGCCGAGCGGCTGGCGGATCCGCACCGCCGACGACGTGCGCGCGGCCCGGCCGAGGTCGACCAGGCGGCGCACCAGCGCCATCTGGGCGGTGAGGTCGGCGTCGAGGAGCGCGGGGTCGGCCTTCGGCCATGCGGCCAGGTGGACGGACTCCGGCGCGCCCTCGGGCTTGATCACGTCCCAGACGTGGTCGGTGACGAACGGCACGAGCGGCGCCATGAGCCGGGTGAGGGTCTCCAGGCACTCGTACAGGGTCGCGAACGCCGAGCTGTTCTCCGGCGTCGTGGGGCCCTCCCAGAAGCGGCGGCGGGAGCGGCGGACGTACCAGTTCGACAGGTCGTCGACGAACTCGGTGAGGCGGCGTCCGGCGGACTGGGTGTCGAAGACCTCGAGGGCCGCGGTGACCTCGGCGGTCGTGCGGTGCAGCTCGGCCAGCGCCCAGCGGTCCAGCAGCGGGCGGTCGGCCGGGGCGGGCGCCTCGGCGAGCCGCGCCGGGGTCCACGCGCCGTCCTGCGCCGCGGCGGCGTTGGCGTACAGCACGAAGAAGGACGCGGTGTTCCAGTAGGTCAGCAGGACCTTCCGGACGATCTCCTCAAGGGCGGCGTGGCCGACGCGGCGGGCCGCCCAGGGGGAGCCGGAGCAGGCCATGAACCAGCGCAGCGCGTCGGCGCCGTGGCGGTCCATGAGGGGCATCGGCTGCAGGACGTTGCCGAGGTGCTTGGACATCTTGCGGCCGTCCTCGGCGAGGATCAGGCCGAGGCACAGCACGTTCTCGTAGGAGGACTTGTCGAACACCAGCGTGCCGACGGCCATCAGCGAGTAGAACCAGCCGCGGGTCTGGTCGGTGGCCTCGCAGATGAACTGGGCCGGGTAGTTGGCCTCGAACTCGGGCAGGTTCGTGTAGGGCGCGCCGTGCTGGGCGAACGGCATGGAGCCCGAGTCGTACCAGGCGTCGATGACGTCCGGCACCCGCGTCGCGGTCTGCGCGCACACCGGGCACGGGAAGGTGACGTCGTCGACGAACGGGCGGTGCGGGTCCAGCTCGGAGTGGTCCTCGCCGGCCAGCTCCGACAGCTCCTTCAGCGAGCCGACGCAGGTGACGTGCTCGTCCGGGCACAGCCACAGCGGGAGCGGGGTGCCCCAGTACCGCGAGCGTGACAGCGACCAGTCGACGTTGTTGCGCAGCCACTCGCCGAACCGGCCCTCCTTGATCGTCTCGGGGAACCAGTTCGTGCCCGCGTTCTCGCGGAGCAGCTTCTCCTTGATCTCGGTGGTGCGGATGTACCAGGCGGGCAGCGCGTAGTACAGCAGCGCCGAGTGGCAGCGCCAGCAGTGCGGGTAGCTGTGCTCGAAGTGGGTGCCGCGGAACAGCAGCCCGCGCTCGCGCAGGTCCTCGGTGAGCCGCTCGTCGGCCTCCTTGAACAGGACGCCGCCGACCATCGGGACGTCCTCGGTGAAGCGTCCGTCCGGGCCGATCGGGTTGACGACGGGCAGGCCGTAGCGCTTGCAGGTCTGGAGGTCGTCGGCGCCGAAGGCGGGGGCCTGGTGGACGAGGCCGGTGCCGTCCTCGACGGTGACGTAGTCGGCGAGCAGGACGAAGTGCGCGCCCGGGATCTCGACCAGCTCGAACGGCCGGGAGTAGGGGGTGCGCTCCAGCTCGGTGCCGGGGAAGGACTCGCGGGCGGTCCAGCCCTCGCCGAGCGCGCTCTCCAGCAGGGGCTCGGCGACGATCACCGGCTTCTCGCCGTCCTTGACCGCTACCACGTAGGTGACGTCCGGGTGGACGGCGACCGCGGTGTTGGACACGAGGGTCCACGGGGTGGTGGTCCAGATGAGCAGGTCGCTGCCCTCGAAGCGGCCGGACGTGACGGGCATCCGCACGTAGACCGAGGGGGAGGAGACCGTCTCGTAGCCGCCGGGCTGGCCCAGCTCGTGGTCGGAGAGGCCGGTGCCGCAGCGGGGGCAGTACGGGGTGATCCGGTGGTCCTGGAAGAGCAGGCCCTTGTCCCAGATGACCTTGAGCGACCACCAGACGGACTCCACGTAGGACGGGTCCATGGTCCGGTAGGCGTTCGCGAGGTCCGTCCAGTACCCCATGCGCTCGGTCATCTCTTCGAACGCGTCGGTGTGCCGCATGACCGAGGCGCGGCAGCGCTCGTTGAACTCGGCGATGCCGTAGGCCTCGATCTGGGGCTTGCCGGACAGGCCGAGCTCCTTCTCGACGGCCACCTCGACGGGCAGGCCGTGGCAGTCCCAGCCGGCCTTGCGGGGCACGTTGAAGCCCTGCATGGTCTTGAAGCGCGGGAAGACGTCCTTGAAGACGCGGGCCTCGACGTGGTGCACGCCGGGCATGCCGTTGGCGGTGGGCGGGCCCTCGTAGAAGACCCACTGGGGGCCGTCGGCGTTACGGTCGAGGGAGCGCTGGAAGATCTTCTCGTCCTGCCAGCGGCTCAGCAGGTCGCGTTCGAGGGCGGGCAGATCCACCTGGGCGGGCAGAGGACGGAAGGACACGGTGGTCGCACCTTTCAGAACTGGGCTGATCACGAGTTCTGAAGGGACGACCCGAAGGCCGCGGTACCACCCCTCTTGACCACGCCCGGCGCCCGGGCATGATCCACTTCGTTCAGTCCGGCTGCCGGTTCTACTGGGCCCGGGAGGCGATCCGCGGTGCTGTTCTTCCGGCGGCTCCGGGGTGATGGCCCCATCACTGCCTTGCCGACGACTGCAACGATTGTAGGGGTAGCGGTGCCGTACGTCTGCTCACCGGACGCCGCGGGGGCACGGGGATGTGATCCAGCTCACCGAAAAGATCGACCAATTGCGCGGTTCCTGACACCGCGTCGTGGGGCATATGCGGGTGGTGACCGATCGGCAGCGCCCCCGGGTGTTTGCCGTCCCGCCGAATGGAGACCTATGCTTCCCGCACTGCCCGTCGAAGAGAAGCTCGACGCGAGGGGGCCCGCGATGGCCGGAACCGCGAGCGTGAAGAACAAGTCGGCGCAATCGAAGTCGGCACCGACGAAATCCGCGCCGAAATCGGCGCCGTCGAAGTCCGCGCCGTCCGACGCGGCAGCGGAGAAGGCCGCCGAGAAGGCCGCGGCCAAGGCCGACGCGCTGCCGGTGCGCGAGGGCGAAGAGCACTGGACGGTCAAGGAGCTCGCCGAGGTCAGGACCAGGCTGAGCGCGGAGATCGAGGAGTTCGCCGCGGAGATCAGGGCCGCGCTCAACCAGGCCGCCGAGCACGGCGACTCCGGCGAGGGCGCGGGCGACGACCAGGCCGACGCGGGCGCCAAGACCTACGAGCGGGAACACGAGCTGGCGCTCACCAACAACTGCCGGGACCTGCTCGAGCAGAACGAGCGCGCGATCGCGCGCATCGACGCGGGCACCTATGGTGTATGTGACAACTGCGGGCAGGCGATCGGCAAAGCGCGCCTCCAGGCCTTCCCGCGCGCGACTCTATGTGTGCCATGCAAACAACGCGAGGAGCGTCGCTGAGCGACGCCTACGACTCTCAGGGAGCCGGGACCATTACCGCAGAAGAGACGGGGTCCCGGCCCCGTCGTCGTATCGTCCTGTTCGGATGCGTGGCGCTGCTCGCCGTGCTGATCGACCAGGTGTCCAAGCTCGTGGTCGTGGCCGTGCTCGAAGGCCAGCGCCCGATCGAGCTGCCGCTGGGCCTCAGCAGGCTGAACGTCGTCCGCAACGCGGGCGCGGCCTTCTCCATCGGCAGCGGCATGACCTGGGTGTTCACGATCATCGCCCTCGGCGTGACGATCGCGATCATCCGCTACGCCAAGGACCTGCGCAGCGTCCCTTGGGCGATCACGCTCGGCCTGCTGCTGGGCGGCGCCTTCGGCAACCTGATCGACCGGCTGGTCCGCGCGCCCGGGGTCTTCCACGGCCATGTCGTGGACTGGATCGAGTGGCCCACCTGGCCGTTCTTCGAAGGGTGGCCGGTCTACAACCTCGCCGACACCTGCATCGTCTTCGGCGGCATCCTGGCCGTCCTGCTCGCCGGGCTGGGCTACCAGCCGGACGGCACCCGGGAGACCAAGGAGTCCGCGGACGAGGCGGAGTCCGGTGAGGCTGAGCCCGGAGCCGAGACCGGGTCCGTCGGCGAGGGGGAGGCCGGAGAAGGCGCCCCCGAAGCCGCTGAGACGGCCCCTGAGCGCTCGGACAAGGCCCCGGCCGACAGTGCGCCGGAGGCGAAGGAATGAGCGACCAGCGTTCGCTGTACGTGCCCGAGGGGCTGGAGGGCGAGCGGGTCGACACCGCGCTGGCCAGGCTTTTCGGCCTGTCGCGCGGCAGGGCCGCCGAGGTGATCGCCGCCGGCGACGTCCAGGTCGACGGCCGCGAGGTCGCCAAGTCCGACCGGGTGACCGCCGGAGCCTGGCTCGAAGTGCTGCTCCCGCCCCCGCCGAGCGCCCCCGTGCCGGTCGCCGAGCCCGTCCCCGGCATGACGATCCTCTACGAGGACGACGACATCGTCGTGGTCAACAAGCCCGTCGGCGTCGCGGCCCACCCGACCACCGGCTGGACCGGCCCGACCGTGATCGGCGGCCTCCTGGGCGCGGGCCACACCGTCGCCACCGGCGGCGCGGCCGAGCGGCAGGGCATCGTCCACCGGCTGGACGCCAACACCACGGGCTGCATGGTCGTGGCCAAGAGCGAGCGGGCCTACTCCCACCTCAAGCGCGCCTTCCACGACCGCGAGGTGACCAAGCGCTACCACGCCCTCGTCCAGGGCCACCCGGACCCGTTCCGGGGCACCGTGGACGCGCCGATCGACCGGCACCCGTCCGGGAACGGGCGGTTCGCGGTGGTCGCGGGCGGACGGAACTCGGTCACCCACTACGACACGATCGAGGCGTTCCGGGCGGCGTCCCTGCTGGACATCACCCTGGAGACCGGCCGCACCCACCAGATCCGGGTGCACATGTCGGCGCTGCGCCACCCGTGCGTCGGCGACATGCTCTACGGCGCGGACCCGACCCTGGCCGCGCGCCTGGGCGTCGAGCGGCAGTGGCTGCACGCGGTCCGGCTGGGCTTCCTGCACCCGGCGACCGACGAGTACGTCGAGTTCACCAGCCCGTACCCGGCCGATCTCCAGAGGGCGCTGGACATCGTCGCGGAGGAGTCCTGATGGAGCCGCAGGCGCCCTCGATCGCCCTGGTCGAGGGCGCCGAAGGGCTGGGTGACGCCTTCGAGATCCGCTTCGAGGTCTTCGTCGGCGAGCAGGGCGTGCCCGAGGAGATCGAGATCGACGACCTCGACGACGTGGCCGACCACTTCGTGGCCCGCTCCGGCGACGTCGCGCTCGGCACCGTCCGGCTGCTCACCCGCACCCGCGAGGGCGTCGGGGTGCTCGGCCGCCTCGCGGTGCGCGGGCCCGCCCGGGGCACGGGCCTGGGGGCGGCGCTGGTGCGCGCCGTGGAGGACCACGCGCGCCGCGCGGGTCTGACCGCGATCGAACTGCACGCCCAGACCCACGCCGCCGGGTTCTACGCCCGCCTCGGCTACTCCACGTTCTGCGCGGTGCACGGGCGCCCCGGCGAAGCCGGTTTCGCAGAGTGCTCTTGCGCCGGGCCCGGTGAGTACGGTCCGGAGGAGATGGAGGCGGGCATTCCGCACGTCTGGATGCGGCGCGAGCTCTAGTCCTCGATCTCGCCGAGGCTGACGCGGACGGCGTGGATGGCCGCGTCGTAGAGGTCGGACTCCACGAGCGAGGCGCCGGGGAAGCGGGTCAGCTCCCTCTGGAGGTCGGCCAGCGACAAGTGGCTGATCAGCAGCGCGAGCGCGGTGCTGCCCGGCGGGACCGCCTCGCGCAGTTCCGCGATCTTCTCGTCCTTGATCCCGGTGTCGATCAGCTTGGACAGCAGCGCGCCGCCGCCCGCGCTGGCCGCGCCCGCCACGAGGCCGCCGACGGGACCGCCGAGCAGGGTGCCCAGCAGCAGGCCCCACATCCCCGCGCCGAGCGCGCCGCGGCCCGGGGTGACGTCGCGGGTCTCGCGTACGACGGACTTGCCTTCGAGGTCGCGTTCGATGAAGACCGCGTCGTGCACCTGGAGCTGGTCGTGCTTCTGCATCCGGGCGGCGGTGAGCATGAACTCGCTCGCCTTGAGCGGGTCGTCGAACCCGATCACGAGGAGTTTCTGCTGCGGTTGGTCTGCCATGATCCCTGCCTTTCCCGTCCGGGCCGCTCCCGGAACTTCACTACGATGGGATCATGCGCCCGGATGATTCAGAAACCGCCACTTTGGCGCAGGTTCGTTCCGCCATCGACCAGGTGGACGCCGAACTCGCCGCCCTCCTGGAGCGCCGCGCCGCCCTCGCGGCCTCCGTGCAGCGGATCAAGCCCGTCGGCGGGCACCGGGGACGCGACCTGGAGCGGGAGGCCGCGATCGTCGAGGCGATGCTGCCGCTCGCGCCCAGCCTCACCCGCGAGCACCTCGCCCGGATCATGAACGCGGTCATCGAGGCGGGCCTCGACGCCTCCGGCGCCTAGCGCGGGACGGTTAAGCTCTGGATCATGGCGAAAGGCGCATCCAAGGGGACCCCGGCCACCGTCGCTGCGACGAAGGCGGGGATCCAGTACAGCCTGCACCCCTACGAGGTCGACGAGAACGCCGCCTCCTACGGAGAGGCCGCGGCCGAGGCCCTCGGGGTCGCGCCCGAGCGGCTGTTCAAGACCCTCCTGGCCGAGGTGGACGGCAGGCTCACGGTCGGGGTCGTGCCCGTGGCGGGCCAGCTCGACCTGAAGGCGCTGGCCTCGGCCGTCGGCGGCAAGAAGGCGCAGATGGCCGACCCCGCCGACGCCGAGCGGGCCACCGGCTACGTGGTCGGCGGGATCAGCCCGCTCGGGCAGCGCAAGCGGCTCCCCACCGTGGTCGACGACAGCGCGTCAGCGTTCCCGACCGTCTACGTCTCCGCCGGGCGGCGCGGCCTCCAGATCGAACTGGCCCCCGCCGATCTGGTCCGCATCACCGGGGCCGGGCTCGCCGCCATCGGCCGCAGGTAGCCGCCGGGCCGCGTCCAGGGCCTCCAGGACACCGAAGACGACCACCGAGACGAGCGGCCAGAGCGTCAGGACGCCCGTGGCGTGGAGGCCGAGCGGGCCGCGGACGCGGGTGCCGTCGGCGCCGGAGGCGACCGCCTCGGTGAACGCGGCGAGCCCGAACCTGTGGCCGAGCCACCAGGCGACGAGCGAGCCGAGCAGGCCGCCCGCGGTCAGGCCGAGGACCAGGGCCACGTCGCGGCCCCTGCCGCCCCGCCAGTAGGCGAGGAGCCCGGCCGCCAGGCCGAAGGCCGCGCAGACGGCGGCGAGCCTGCCGTCGGCGCCGATGAGGTCCTGCGTCTCGGGGTCGAGGAGGAGCGCCTGCCCGGAGACGACCACGTACTCCGGCCGGACGGCCAGCCAGACCCACAGCAGCCCGGCGGGGACGCCGGCCAGGGCCAGTGTTCCCGTCAGGATCGCCCAGGCACGCAGTTGCCGGGCCACGTCTCGCCGGGCCACAATAGTCACGCTCCAGACGTCCCCGGAAAGTTGATCTCTCGCAGCGTAACGTCACCGAGGGGTCCCTCCGCGAAGAGAACACAAACCAGGCCGCCGCAGGTAGTGTTCCGAACATGTCAGGATTCAGCTCGGCGTTCGAACGCCTGGGTGCCGCGCTGTCCGCCATCGTCCTCGCCCAGCAGGAGACCCTGGCCGCCCGGCTGCCCCGCGCCGACTGGAGCGCCGACCTCAACGGCCGGAGCTACACCAGCGGGGGGACCACCGTCACGGTGGGCCTTCTCGGCAGCTACGCCTCCGCAGAGCGTACCTGGTTGTGGGGGTGGGCCAACGCCCAGTTCGGCCCCGCCCACCCCGCCGTCAAACCCACCCTGGGCGTCCGGGAGATGGGGGTGCGCCTCGGCGTCCCGGAGTTCACCGCGCCGGAAGTGGACCTCTCCTGGTTCGAGGGGGGCCACGCGGGCCACCTGATCGCCGTCGCCGCCGCCGGGGTGCTCGGCGGGTCCGGCTACATAGGCGCCGGCTACGACGGGGGATCGGCCTACCTGCTCGTCGACGACCCCGCGATCCCGCTCGCGCCCTTCGACGCCGCCGCCGTCCCCGCGCTGATCGGCAAGGCCGTCTCGCTCTTCCCCGCCGACCCCCAGCTGACCCTCACCCGGTTCCTCGCCCACCACCGCGTGCCCTACCGCCGCTCCGGCGCCCGCACCGAGGCCCGGCTGCCCGGCGGGGCCACCGCCACCGCCGACTTCTCCGGCGACCCCCGCTTCGCCGACTGGGCCGCCCCCGCCCGCGTCTGACGTGCTTCCCGGCCCCTCCCGGCGTCTCAGCACCTGAAACCGATTCCCGCCCCCGGCGTCGCTGTCCGTAGACTTGGGCTCGTGATTTCCCGAATCGACCTGCGCGGCGCCCTTCCCGGCGACCTGCGCGACGTGCTGCCCCGCGCCGACTTCGACGTCGAGGCCGCCCTGGAGAAGGTGCGGCCGATCTGTGAGGACGTGCGGCATCACGGGGTCGAGGCGGTCCTGCGCTACACCGCGCAGTTCGACGGGGTCGAGCTGACCACCACGCGGGTCCCGGCCGAGGCGATCACCGCCGCGCTGGAGAACCTGGACCCGGCAGTCCGCGACGCGCTGGAGGAGGCCATCCGGCGCACCCGGATCGTGCACCGCGAGCAGCGCCGCAAGGACGTCACCACCACCGTGGTGCCCGGCGGCACCGTCACCGAGCGCTGGGTCCCGGTCGACCGGGTCGGCCTGTACGTGCCGGGCGGCAAGGCCGTCTACCCGTCCAGCGTGGTCATGAACGTGGTGCCCGCCCAGGAGGCCGGGGTCGGCTCCCTGGCCGTCACCTCGCCCGCCCAGAAGGACCACGGCGGCCTCCCGCACCCGACCATCCTGGCCGCCTGCGCGCTGCTGGGCGTCGAGGAGGTCTACGCGGTCGGCGGCGCGCAGAGCCTCGCCATGTTCGCCTACGGCACCGAGGAGTGCCGCCGGACCGACCTGATCACCGGCCCCGGCTCGATCTGGGTCGCCGCCGCCAAGCGCTACCTGCGCGGCGTCGTCGGCATCGACGCCGAGGCGGGCCCGACCGAGATCGCGGTCCTCGCCGACGCGACCGCCGACGCCGCCTACGTCGCCGCCGACCTGATCAGCCAGGCCGAGCACGACACCATCGCCGCCTCGGTCCTCGTCACCGACTCGGTGGAGCTCGCCGACGCCGTCGAGGCCGAACTCGCCGTGCAGGTCGCCCGCACCAAGCACCGCGAGCGGGTCGCCGAGGCGCTGTCCGGCCGCCAGTCCGCGATCGTGCTGGTCTCCGACACCGAGGCCGGGCTCGACGTCGTCAACGCCTACGCCGCCGAGCACCTGGAGATCCACACCGCCGATGCCGCGGCCGTCGCCGCCCGCGTCCGCAACGCCGGGGCCGTCTTCGTCGGGCCGTACGCGCCGGTGTCCCTGGGCGACTACCTCGCCGGGTCCAACCACGTGCTGCCCACCGGCGGCTGCGCCTGCCACTCCTCCGGCCTGTCCGTCCAGTCGTTCCTGCGCGGCATCCACGTCGTCGAGTACGACCGCGCCGCGCTCGCCGAGGCCACGGCCCGCGTCGTCACGCTGGCCGAGTCCGAGGACCTGCCCGCGCACGGCGCCGCGCTCAAGGCCCGCTTCGACTGGGAGATCCCTTCATGACGTCCTCGTCCGTATCGCTGGCGGACCTGCCCCTGCGCGACGACCTGCGCTCGGAGAAGGCCTACGGCGCGCCGCAACTCGACGTGCCCGTGCAGCTCAACACCAACGAGAACCCGTACGGGCCGTCCGACGCGCTCGTCAAGGCGCTCGGCGAGTCCGTCGCCGAGGCCGCCGGGAGCCTCAACCGCTACCCCGACCGCGACGCCCTCGCGCTGCGCGCCGACCTCGCCGCCTACCTGACGGCCGAGTCCGGCGTCGCCCTCGACGCCTCCCGGGTGTGGGCCGCCAACGGCTCCAACGAGATCATCCAGCAGATCGTCCAGGCCTTCGGCGGCCCCGGCCGCTCCGCGATGGGCTTCGAGCCGTCCTACGCGATGCACCCGACGATCTCCAAGGTGTCCAATACCAGGTGGATCGACGCCTACCGGGCCGAGGACTTCGGGTTGGAGGCCGACCGGGCGATCGCCGCGGTCACCGAGCACCGGCCCGACATCGTGTTCCTCACCTCGCCGAACAACCCGACGGGCACGTCGCTCGACCTCGCGGCCATCGAGGCCGTCCTGAAGGTCGCGCCCGGCATGGTCGTCGTCGACGAGGCCTACGGGGAGTTCCGCCGCGAAGGCACCCCGTCGGCGCTGGAGCTGCTGGAAGGCCACCCGCGGCTGATCGTCACCCGGACCATGTCCAAGGCGTTCGCCCTGGCCGGGGCCCGCCTCGGCTACCTCGCCGCCGACCCGGCGGTGCTGGAGGCGCTGCTGCTGGTCCGGCTGCCCTACCACCTGTCGTCGGTCACCCAGGCCGTCGCGCGGACCGCGCTGTCGTTCCGCGAAGAGCTGCTCGGCTACGTCGAGCAGCTGCGCGGCGAACGCGACGCGGCGGTCGAGTGGCTGCGCGGCGCAGGACTCAAGGTCGCCGACTCCGACGCCAACTTCGTCCTGTTCGGCGAGTTCGCCGACCGGGACGCGCTCTGGCGGCGGATGCTCGATCGCGGCGTCCTCATCCGGGCCGTCGGCCCCCCGAACTGGCTGCGGGTGTCCGTCGGGACGCCCGAGGAGATGGCGGCCTTCCGCGCCGCCCTGCAGGAATCCCTCAAGGAGACACAGTGAGCAGGATCGGCCGCGTCGAGCGGGCCACCAAGGAGACCAAGGTCCTCGTCGAGATCGACCTCGACGGCACCGGGAAGGTCGACGTCTCGACCGGTGTGGGCTTCTACGACCACATGCTCGCCCAGCTCGGCAAGCACGGCTCGTTCGACCTGACCGTGCGGACCGAGGGCGACCTGCACATCGACAGCCACCACACCGTCGAGGACACCGCGATCGCCCTCGGCGAGGCCTTCCGCCAGGCCCTGGGCGACAAGAGCGGCATCCGCCGGTTCGCCGACGCCTCCATCCCGCTGGACGAGGCCCTCGCCCAGGTCACCGTCGACCTCTCCGGCCGCCCGTACCTGGTGCACTCCGAGCCCGCCGGCATGGCGCCGATGATCGGGCCCGACTACGACACCACGCTCACCCGGCACATCCTCGAGTCGTTCGTGGCCAACGCCCAGGTCGCCCTGCACGTCCACGTGCCGTACGGCCGCAACGCCCACCACATCGTCGAGGCCCAGTTCAAGGCGCTGGCGCGGGCGCTGCGCTACGCGAGCGAACTCGACCCGCGCGTGCACGGCATCCCGTCGACCAAGGGCGCCCTGTGACGGCGCTCGAGACGGGTCTGGCCGCGGCCGGGGTGCTCGCCGACGAGGGGACCGTCAACCTCTTCGGCCTCTCCGTCCCGTGGACGGCCATGCTGCTGTTCGCGGTCGCGCTGTTCCTCGCCACCGGCGTGTACAGCTTCATCAGGCAGGGACTGAAAGTGGCGGCGGTGATCGTCGCGGTGCTGGCCGTGCTGTCGGCCCTCGCCGCCATGGGCAGGCTGTGAGGGAGGGCCGGAAATGAAGAACGTCGTCATCCTCGACTACGGGTCGGGCAACCTGCGCTCGGCCGAGCGCGCGGTCGCGCGCGTCGGCGCGGACGTCACCGTCACGTCGGACTTCGAGGCGGCGGTCGAGGCCGAGGGCCTCATCGTCCCGGGCGTCGGCGCGTTCGCCGCCTGCATGCAGGGCCTGAAGGCGGTGCGCGGCGACCAGATCATCGGCCGCCGGCTGGCCGGCGGCCGCCCCGTCCTCGGCATCTGCGTCGGCATGCAGATCCTCTTCGCCCAAGGCGTCGAGCACGGCATCACCACCGAGGGCTGCGCCGAATGGCCGGGCACGGTCGAGCGCCTGCACGCGCCGGTGATCCCGCACATGGGCTGGAACACCGTGCAGGCCCCGCCGGACTCCGTCCTCTTCCAGGGCATGGACGCCGACACCCGCTTCTACTTCGTCCACTCCTACGCCGTCCGCAAGTGGGAGCTTCCCGAGCCCGAACGCCTGAAGCCCCCCGTCGTCACCTGGGCCGAACACGGCGAGCCCTTCGTCGCCGCCGCCGAGAACGGCCCCCTGTCCGCCGCCCAGTTCCACCCGGAGAAGTCCGGCGACGCCGGCGCCACCCTCCTCACCAACTGGCTCACCACCCTGTAGCCGCGCCGCGGAACGCCCCGGTCGCCCTGACCGGGGCGTTCCGGCGTGTCCGGGCTGCGGTGATACTGGGGGGATGAGCAAGGAGAGGGCTCGGCGGAGGGCTGAGCGGGAGGCTGCGGCGGCGCGGGCGGCTGAGGAGAACCGGGCGCGGCAGGCGCGGAAGGCGAAGTGGAGGCGGTTGGGGAGGGCCGTGGGGAAGGTGCTGCCTTCGGGGGCGGCGGGGTCGGCCGCGCGGGCGCGCAGGATGCGGTTCGGGAGCATGGTGGTGTTCCTGGTGGTCGTGCAGAGCTTCGCCGCCGGGTTCGGGCTGAGCGGGATGGAGCGGTTCGCGGTGCTGGTGGGGTCGTTGCTGATCGTGCCGGTGGCGGCGTTCCTGGCGTTCGACAAGAGGTGACCCGGAGGGCGGGGGAATGCGCGGGGTGGGAGGATGGTTTAAGTTTCAACGAAAGCAGGGAGGTGCGTCCGATGGCGCAGGCTGCGGTGGACATCCGGCGGGCGGATGAGCGGGACAAGACGAAGATCGACTGGCTCGACTCCAAGCACTCGTTCTCGTTCGGGGGGCACTACGACCCGGACAACACGCACCACGGGGTGCTGCTGGTCAACAACGACGACACCGTGAAGCCCGGGGCCGGGTTCGAGACGCATCCGCACAAGGACATGGAGATCGTCACGTGGGTGCTGCGGGGGTCGCTGGTGCACCAGGACTCCGAGGGGCACAACGGGGTGATCTACCCGGGGCTCGCCCAGCGGATGAGCGCGGGGACGGGGATCCTGCACTCGGAGAAGAACGACGCGTGGCGGCTCCAGGGCGGCGATGAGCACGCCGATCCCGTCCACTTCATCCAGATGTGGGTGGTGCCGGACGAGGCGCGGATCAAGCCCGGCTACGAGCAGTTGGAGATCGGCGACGAGTTGCTGCGCGGCGGCCTCAAGACCGTCGCGTCCGGGATGGCGAAGCACGAGTTCGACACCGCGATCCGGATCAAGAACAAGTACGCGGCGCTGCACGTCGCGAGGTTGCGGCCCGGTGGCACCGTGAACCTGCCGGACGCGCCCTACCTGCACCTGTTCGTCGCGCGCGGCGGGGTCGAGCTGGAAGGGGCGGGAGCGCTGCACGAGGGAGACGCGGTGCGGCTCACCGCCACCGGCGGGCAGCGCGTGACGGCCTCGGCCGACTCCGAGGTCCTCGTCTGGGAGATGCACGCCAAGGTCGCGGCCTGACGGACGCGAAGACCGCCCGTCCCCGAGGAAGGGGACCGGGCGGTCTCGGTGTGCCTACGGGCGGACCAGGGCGCCGTTGTTGTCCAGGGCGCGGTCGAGGTTGACCGCGGCGCTGATCAGGGCCAGGTGGGTGAAGGCCTGGGGGAAGTTGCCCAGGGCCTCGCCCGACGGGCCGATCTCCTCGGCGTAGAGGCCCACGTGGTTGGCGTAGGTGAGCATCTTCTCGAAGACCATCCGGGACTCCTTGACGCGTCCGGCGGCCGTGAGGGCGTCGACGTACCAGAAGGAGCAGAGGTTGAAGGTGCCCTCCTCGCCTTCGAGGCCGTCGTGGCCGGTGGCGGCGTACCGGTGGACCAGGCTGTCGGAGACGAGTTCCTTGCCCAAGCGGTCGAGCGTCATGAGGAAGCGCGGGTCGGTCGGGCCGGAGAACTTCACCATCGGCATGCACAGGACGGCGGCGTCCAGGAGCTTGCTGCCGGGGTGCATGACGTAGGCGCCGATCGCGGGGTCCCAGCACTCCTGCTGGACGAACCGGTAGGCCTTGGCGGCCAGGCGCTGCCACTTGTTGGACCGTGCCGGAAGGCCGCGGTCGCGGGCCAGGCGCAGCGCCCGGTCGAAGGCCGTCCAGGTCTGCAGGCCGGAGTAGGTGAAGCGCTGGCGTCCGCCGCGGACCTCCCAGATGCCCTCGTCCGGCTCCTCCCAGTGGTCGGCGAGCCAGTCGAGGCGCTTGGAGAGGGTCTGCCACAGGTCGTAGGAGATCGGGACCTCGCGGTTGTACATGTACACCGCTTCCATGATCTCGCCGTAGACGTCGAGCTGGCGCTGTCCCGCCGCCCCGTTGCCGATCCGGACGGGACGCGACCCCCGGTACCCCTCGAGGTGGTCGAGCGTGTGCTCGGGGATCTTGTCGGACCCGTCGACCGAGTACATGATCATGACGTCGCGCTCCAGCGTGGCCTCCTCGCACCGCAGCTGGAGCCACTCCATGAACGCCGCGGCCTCCTCGAGGAAGCCGAGCTGCATGAGCGAGTAGATGGTGAAGGCCGAGTCGCGCAGCCACGCGTAGCGGTAGTCCCAGTTGCGCACGCCGCCGATGCCCTCGGGCAGCGACGTGGTGGGCGCGGCGACCAGGGCGCCGGTGGGGTGGTAGACGAGCAGTTTCAGCGCCAGCGCGGAGCGGTGGACCATCTCGCGCCAGCGGCCCCGGTAGCGGGACTGCCCGATCCACTTCTGCCAGAACTCCTGGGTGCGCAGGAACATCTCGTCGGCCTCGCCGGGCACCAGCGGGTGCACCTGGCCCTGCCACTCCAGGACGACGTCGACGGTCTCGCCCTCGTCGAGCGTGAACGTCGCCTTCACCCCGTCGCCGTCGTGGATCAGCGGCACGTTCGAGCGCAGCACGAAGCGGCCGGCCGAGGAGGTGAACACCGCGCCCACCCCGTCGACGATCTCGATCTCGTGCGAGGCGCGCCCGTAGTCGAACGCGGGGTAGCAGCCCAGCTCGAAGGTGGCCCTGCCGCGCACCGCGCGCGCCTGGCGCACGATGAGGTCGCGGGGCGGGGCCGACCCGCTGGTCTCCGGCACCATGAAGTCGATGACCTCGCCGACTGCCTCCGCGGTGAGGAAGCGCGTCATGAGGATGTTGGTGTCGGGCAGGTACAGCTGCTTGGGGCGGTTGGCCGAGCGGCAGGACAGCGAGAAGAACCCGCCCTTGCGCGCGTCGAGCAGGGAGGCGAAGAGGGAGGGGGCGTCGAAGCGCCCCGGACAGAACCAGTCGATGGTCCCGTCGGTGCCGACGAGTGCGACGGTGCGCAGGTCGCCGACGATCGCGTGTTCTTCGATGGGCAGGTAACGGCCGTACTGGACCGATCCATTTCGAGGCACTCTTCTGATGGTCCTCGGTTGTGTGATGGGCGGATTGCGGACGTGTTAACAGCGTGATCCGTTCTACGGACCAGTGGGTAACCCCGGGTGCCAGGATAGGTCGACCTCGGGGGCGGATGTGCCGTCTTGGGTCATGAGGGGCACGTGCCACGGTATTCGTTGATCTCCCGAGTCGGAAAAGCCGGACCCGGGCATAGGAACTGGTCGTATCTGGTGTCTTCATCGACATATCGCTTCAACCAGGACACCGTGTACCTGGTGATCACGGGATGGGCGACGATGAAGCTCAGGTGGCCGCGCTTGCGCAATTCGACATAGGCCTTCTCCGGGGCGCGCGTCATGCTCTTGTAGAACGGCTCGGCGTGGGCGCGCACCGGCGCCACCCGGTCGTCGTCGGAGCCGAAGATGAGGGTGGGCACCCGGATCGAGCGCCAGTCCCGCTCCAGGTGCCAGGGCGCGAGCGGCACCGCGGCCTTGATGGCGGGCCGCTGGGCCGCCGCCCGCAGCACCGCGCCGCCGCCCATCGAATGGCCCATGACGGCGAGGCGCGCCGGGTCGATCCGGTCGCGGACGGGCCCGGCGGCGAGCCGGTCCAGCGCGGCGAGGAGCTGGGTGGCGCGGGCGTCCGGCCGGTCGGTGCGGTGCCGGGCGTTCAGGGTGAACACCACGAACCCGTGCGAGGCCAGGAGCGGCCCGTAGACCGCGATCGACTTCTCCGTGCCGAGGAAGCCCGGCATCACGGCCACCGCCCCGAACGTCCCCTGGGAGATGTCGACGGGGTAGTGCACGGTGCCCGCCGCGGTGCCCTGCCCGGCCACCATCCGCAGCCGCGCGACCCCGAACGGCCCCGTCGAGGCGACGGACTCCGCGGAGGGCGCGGGACCGCGCTGGTACGGCCCGGCGGCGGCCCGCGGGGCCGCGTGCGCCGCACCGGGAGCCTGGACGGGCAGCAGGGCGACGAGGGCCGCGAACGGGACCGACAGGGCCCGGGAGACGGTCGAGAGCAAAGGGGAGTGCCCCCTCTCACTGAGGTGGTGGTGATCCGACGCTCACGCAGTGTGATAGCCGCCACCCCGCCCTGTCCCCGCGGCGCGCGCGACCGGATGGAAGATCATTTCCGGACGGGGAGCGGAAAGCGCCGGTCAAGACCGTTCCCGGTAGGCTTTCCGGCATGACCCTGACGCTTCTTCCCGCCGTTGACGTCGCCGATGGCCAGGCCGTGCGCCTGGTGCAGGGCGAGGCCGGCACCGAGACCGGATACGGCAACCCCCTCGACGCGGCCCTCGCCTGGCAGAGCGCGGGCGCCGAGTGGATCCATCTCGTCGACCTGGACGCCGCCTTCGGCCGCGGCTCCAACCGCGAACTGCTGCGCGAGGTCACCGGAAGGCTGGACGTCAAGGTCGAGCTCTCCGGCGGCATCCGCGACGACGCCTCGCTGCGCGCCGCCCTCGACACCGGCTGCCAGCGGGTGAACCTCGGCACCGCCGCGCTGGAGGACCCCGAGTGGACCCGGCGCGCCATCGCCGAGTTCGGCGACCGCGTCGCCGTCGGCCTCGACGTGCGCGGCACCACGCTGGCCGCCCGCGGCTGGACCCGTGAGGGCGGTGACCTGTGGGAGGTGCTGGCCCGCCTGGAGGAGGACGGCTGCTCCCGCTACGTCCTCACCGACGTCACCAAGGACGGCACGCTCAAGGGCCCGAACGTCGATCTGCTGCGCGAGTTCTGCGGGCGCACCGACAAGCCCGTGATCGCCTCCGGCGGCGTGTCCTCGCTGGAGGACCTGAAGGTGCTGAAGGACCTCGTGCCGCTCGGCGTCGAGGGCGCGATCGTCGGCAAGGCCCTGTACGCGCAGGCGTTCACCCTAGAGGAAGCGCTGGAGCTCACTCGATGATCGAGCGGATCTCCTCGGGCGGACCCTGGGAGGAAGTGATCGGGTACTCGCGGGCGGTGCTCGCGGGCGACATGGCGTTCGTCTCCGGCTGCACCGCGACGGTGGACGGCGAGGTCGTCCACGTCGGCGACGCCTACGAGCAGACCCGCACCGCCTTCCAGGTCGCCCTCTGGTCGCTGGAGCGGCTCGGGCTGTCGATCCGGGACGTCGTGCGGACCAGGATGTACGTCACGTCGGCCGAGCACACCGAGCCGGTGGGCCGCGCCCACGGCTCGCTGTTCGGCGACGTGCGGCCCGCGGCGTCGATGCTGATCGTCGCGGGCCTGCTCGACCCGCGGATGCTCGTGGAAGTCGAAGTGGACGCCTACCGGGGAGCAGTGGCATGACCGTGGCCGTACGGGTGATCCCGTGCCTGGACGTCGACGCCGGGCGCGTGGTCAAGGGCGTCAACTTCCAGAACCTGCGCGACGCGGGCGACCCGGTGGAACTCGCGCGCCGGTACGACGCCGAAGGCGCGGACGAGCTGACGTTCCTGGACATCACCGCCTCCTCCGGCGACCGCTCGACCACCTACGACGTCGTCAGCCGCACCGCCGAGCAGGTGTTCATCCCCCTGACGGTGGGCGGCGGCATCCGCACCGTCGAGGACGTCGACAGGCTGCTGCGCGCGGGCGCCGACAAGGTGTCGGTGAACACCGCGGCGATCGCCCGGCCGGAGTTCCTGCGCGAGGCCGCGCACCGCTTCGGCAGCCAGTGCATCGTGCTGTCGGCCGACGCCCGGCGCTGCGCCGACACCCCTTCGGGCTTCGAGGTGACGACCCACGGCGGCCGCAAGGGCACCGGCATCGACGCGATCGAGTGGTGCCGCCAGGCCGAGGAGTTGGGCGTCGGCGAGATCCTGCTCAACTCGATGGACGCCGACGGCACCAAGGCGGGCTTCGACCTGGAGATGCTGCGCCGGGTCCGCGAGGTCGTCGGGGTGCCCGTCATCGCCTCCGGCGGTGCGGGCGCCCTGGAGCACTTCCCTCCGGCCGTAGAGGCCGGTGCCGACGCCGTTCTTGCGGCCTCGGTCTTCCACTTCGGCGATCTGCTGATCTCCGAGGTGAAGGGCGCGATCGCGGCGGCGGGCCACGTCGTCAGGTGAGGCGGGGCGGTGCGCGTGCGGGCGGTGTCCTTCGGGACGCCGCCCGTTCATGTTCTTCCGGTAAGTGGTGAGATATCCGGTTTTTGCGGGCTGAAGGTCACGTTATACGCATAACCTGTCGGGATGAAGTTCGCCATCGCCACTTTCGCCGACCTGCCCGACGGGGACGAGGACACGCCCGCGCTCATCGAGGAGCTCGCCGCGCTGGGGCACGGTGCCGAGGCCGTCGTCTGGGACGGGCCCGCCGACTGGGCGCGGTACGACCTCGTGCTCGTGCGCAGCACCTGGGACTACTCGACCCGGCGCGAGGAGTTCCTCGCCTGGGCCGAGGAGGTGGAGCGCGCCGGCGCCCGGTTGGAGAACTCGGCCGCGGTGCTGCGCTGGAACACCGACAAGCGCTATCTGCGCGAGCTCGGCGCGGCGGGCATCCCCGTCGTCCCGACGCTGTGGGACCCGGTCGAGCTGCCCGAGTGGCCCGATTACGTGATCAAGCCGGCGGTCTCGGCGGGGGCCCGCGACACCGCGCGCTGGTCGGCGCAGGAGGCCGGTCCGGCCGCCGAGCACCTCGCGCGGCTGCGCGCCGAAGGCGCCACCGTCATGGTCCAGCCGTACCTGGACGCGGTCGACACGGCGGGGGAGACCGCCCTGATCTTCTTCGACGGCGCGTTCAGCCACGCCGTCCGCAAGGCCCCCATCCTCGCTCCGGGCTCCGGGGTCCAGGAGATCATCGCCGACACCAAGGACGAGCGGGAGCAGATCACCGCTCGCGAGGCCTCAAGGGCCGAACTGTCCCTCGCCGCGGAGGTCCTCGCCGCGGCCCCGAAGAACCTCCTCTACGCCCGGATCGACCTGATCCCGGGCCCCGACGGGGCCCCCGTCCTCCTCGAACTGGAACTCGCCGAACCCTCCCTCTTCCTCACCCACGCCCCCGGCTCCCCCACCCGCCTAGCCACCGCCATGACCCAAAGACTCCACTGACCCTTCCCCCCCCCCCCCCCCCCCCCCCCCCCCCCCCCCCCCCCCCCNNNNCGCCCCCACCACCGTTTCCCACGAAGCACCGCCGGACATGCCCAAGCCGCAGACCTTCAGAAACCACCCCCAGCCGCACCCATGCCACGAACCGCTCCCAGAATGCGCCCCCAGCCGCGGCCACACGGCGTTCGAGGGAGCGCCGCAAGGCACGCCACGCGCGGGCTGGTCCCAGGGAGCGCGAAGGCCGGCCGCACAGGGGTCGTTCCAAGCACCGAAGGTGCGGCTGAGCGCGGATCGCTCTCAGGGAGCGCCGCCAGGCGCGGCCCTGCACGGGGTCGCTTCCAGGGAGCGCCGCCAGGCGCGGTCTCTCACGTGATCGGGCGCCCCTGGGCTGCCCCGTAGGCCCCCAGGGCCGGAGGGGCAGCCCAGGGCGCGAAAGCGCCCGATCACAGCCGTCCCGCAGGCCCCCAGGGCCGGAGGGACGGCCAAGGACACAGCCCGATCACAGCCGTCCCGCAGGCCCCCAGGGCCGGAGGTAGGGCCAGCTACTCAGTGACGGTGACGCCGGTGGAGATCTCCAGGATGACGTTGTCCTGGGTGATGGACTTGACGCGGACGTTGAAGTCGCCGGACTGCTGTTCGCCGTCGAGGGGGACGGTGACGTTCTGGCCGCCGATGTTCACGGTGACCTGGGTGTCGGTGGCTTCGACGAGCTGGGCGTCGACGCCGAGGACGCTGGCCTTGGCGTCGACGCCGCGGTCGAAGGTGACGGTGCAGGTGCCGGAGGTCAGGGAGCAGTCCGTGTTCTCGCTCGAGCAGGCCGACGCCGTGCCGAGGGCGAGGGCGAGCAGGGGGGCGGCCAGGAGGAGGCGCGTCTTAGCGGAGATCATGCGAGCGAGTGTAGGCGGCGCGCGGGGGCGGGCACATCGCGCTGGGGGACCACTTCCTCGTGCTTCGGGAGGAGGACGAGGGGGGTCCGGCCGATACCGGGTGATGATCCGCGGCGGGTTTTTCGGGGCGGCACAGTCCGGGGCGCCAGAGTTCGGGGCGTCACAGTTCGGGGGCGGCCCGGTCGACGGCGGCGGAGACGACTCCGGGTTCTTCGGCGGCGCAGGTGGCGAGGCGGCGCAGCCGCAGGCTGTTGTCCTCGGTGAGGGGGGCTCTGTGCGCGCCGATGCGGCGGGCCTCCTCCTCGCAGTCCCAGAGCGCTTCGGCGGCGTGCGCTTCGGCGGTGTGGGGGGCGGTGCGCAGGAGCGCGGTGAGCAGTCTGGGCCGCAGGTAGGCGTACTCGGTGGCGGTCCAGGCTTCCTTGAGCAGCGGTACGGCGGCGCCGGCGCGGAGTCTTCCGAGTCCTTCGACGGGGTGCGCGGCCCGGCCCCAGGCGCGTGCCTTGAGGGCGGCTTCGAGGTCGTCGACGAGCACGGGGACGTCCTGGGCGGTGCCGTGGCCGGCGAGGATCGCGATCGCGACCTTGCGGCATCCGGGGGTGCCGTGGGCCCAGCGGCGGGCGCTCGGGAGGGCGGCGGGGCCGCATTCGCGCAGGGCGCGGCAGATCACGCCGCGCCAGCGTCCCGCGCCTTCGGGCAGGAATTCCTCGGCGAGGTCGAACAGGGCGGGGCTGCGGCGTCTGCCGAGTTCCAGGATGGCTTCGACGGAGGCGTCGGAGCGCTGGTGGGCGAGGGCCACGAGTTCGCCGTCGGAGCCGGTGGGCCGGTGGTGCTCGCGGGTGCGCGGGGTGGGGCCGGTGCCGCGCCGGGCGACGGCGTCGGCGATCACCGGGTGTTCGGCGGCCCACTGCCGGATGACGGGGTTGCCTGGGTCGTCGACGAGCCAGTGCAGGTCGTCCTCGTCGCAGCGGGCTGCGGCGACGGCGCCGAGCCCGGGGACGAGGGCGGGGTCGCCGAGGGAGACGAGGGCGTCGAGGGCTTCGAACCAGTGGGCCCCGTCGGCGGCGTAGCGGCGCAGGGGGGCGGCGGCCTCCCGGCGGCTGAGCCGGACGAGGTCGGTGAGCGTGTCGATGGCGAGGGAGGCCCGCCATTCGTCGCCGTCGTCGGAGTCGGCGGGGTCGAAGAGGTGGTCCGACAGCGGGTGGACGGGCAGTTCGAGATCGACGATCAGGCGCGCGTAGTAGAGGCTGCGCGATTCGACCTGCCGGTCCCACCTGGGGTCCCTGCGGACGCAGTCGTACACGAACTCCCCTGCGCCGCGCGTGCGCGCCGCGCGCCTTGCGGCGCGGCCGAGACCGCGCTGGAGCTGGCCGTGCAGGGTGTCGACGGGCTGAGTCACATGTGCGTCCACCACGCCAGCATGCGCAGGTGAGGACACGGGGGGCAAGTGCCTTTTCCCTGACGGGTCTGGATGATCACCGCTCATCGCCGGTTCATCGGCTTTTGTCACCTCCGAGTGATCTTCCGGGAATAACCGTCGGTCGGCGATGGTAGGCATGGGTGCCGAAATAGTCGGGTAACGCTGGGAGATCTTTCGTGACAGATCGGGTCAACCCCCGGGTGCTGCGCGCCGGGCTGCGGGTGCTGGGGGTGGCGATCCGCACCGAACCGCTCATGTTCGCGCTGTCCGTCGTGGCCAGCGCGCTGTACGGCGGGATGACGGTGGCGAGCGCCTGGGTGCTCGGCGAGGTCACCGAGCGGGTGATCCTCCCGGCCTTCGCCGCGGGCGAGGCAGGGAAGGGCGCGCTCGCCGCGGGCGCCACAGCCATCGTGGCCGTCGCGCTGCTCAAGGCGGTCGGGGTGGCCGGGCGGCGCTTCTGGGCCGGCCTCATGCAGTACAACCTCCAGGCCCGCTACCGCCGCTCGGTGACCCGCCAGTACCTGCGGCTTCCCTTGGCGTGGCACCAGCGGCACCCCACAGGGCAGCTGCTGTCCAACGCCAGCAGCGACATCGAGGCCCTGTGGGCGCCGATCGCGCCGCTGCCGATGGCCGTCGGCGTGGTGTTCATGCTGGTCTTCGCCGCGGTCTCGATCCTGGCCGTGGACCTGCCTCTGGCGGTCGTCGGGTTCCTGCTCTTCCCGCTGATCGCGCTGCTCAACCTGGTCTACCAGCGCGTCCTGTCGCCGCGGGTGGCGCGGGCGCAGCAGTTGCGCGCCGAGCTCAGCGAGGTCGCGCACGAGAGCTTCGAGGGCGGCCTGGTGGTCAAGACCCTCGGCCGGGAGGCCGCCGAGACCGAGCGGTTCCGGACGGCCGCCGAGCGGCTGCGCGACGCCAACGTCGACGTCGGGCGGGTGCGCGGGCTGTTCGACCCGGTCCTTGAGTCCCTGCCCCGTTTCGGGGTGCTCGCGGTGCTGCTGTTCGGCTCCGCCCGCCTCGACGCGGGCGCGATCGACACCGGCGACCTCGTCCAGGTCTGCTACCTGTTCACGCTGCTGTCCTGGCCCGTCCGGTCCCTCGGCTGGGTGCTGGCCGAGCTGCCCCGCAGCGTCGTCGGCTGGGAGCGGGTCCGGGCCGTCCTGGACGCCGAAGGCGCGATGCCGTACGGGGAGGGCGCCTTGGACTCCGCGTCCGCCGCCCGCCTTGAAGCCGAGTCCCTGACCTTCGGGTACGGCGACGAGGGCACGGTGCTGTCCGGGGCGAGCCTCAGCGTCGAGCCGGGCCGGACCGTCGCGATCGTCGGGCCCACCGGCTCGGGCAAGTCGACGCTGGCGTCCCTGCTCGTGCGCCTGGTCGACCCCCGCGAGGGCGCCGTGCGCATCGACGGCGCGGACGTGCGGGACCTCGCCGCCGGCGAGGTGGCCCGCGCCGCCGCGCTCGTCCCCCAGGACACCTTCCTGTTCGACGACACGGTCCGCGGCAACGTCGACCTCGAAGGCCGCCTGCCCGACGCCGACGTGTGGGCCGCGCTCCGCCTCGCCCAGGCCGACGGGTTCGTGGCAGGGCTGCCCGACGGTCTCGACACACGCCTCGGCGAGCGCGGCGCCACCCTTTCCGGCGGCCAGCGCCAACGCCTCGCCCTGGCCCGCGCCCTGGTCCGCGGGCCCCGCCTGCTGGTCCTCGACGACGCGACCTCCAGCGTCGACCCGCAGGTCGAGGCACGCATCCTCGGCGGACTGCGGGAGAGCGCGGCGAGCGTCGTGGTCGTCGCCTACCGCAAGGCCACCATCGCGCTGGCCGACGAGGTCGTGCACCTCGAACGCGGCAGGGTCGCCGACCGGGGCACCCACACGGAGCTGCTCGCCCGCTCGGCCGCCTACCGCGACCTCGTCAACGCCTACGAGGACGCCGAGGCCGAACGCGTCGAGAGCGACCCGCCGGAAGACGCGACGGCACTGGACGGCCTCGACGGGGCCGACGCGGGAGAGGACGTGAGGGCATGACCGCACTGAACGAGACGGCCCTCAAGGAAGGGGCCTTCGCCACCCTGCGCCGCGGCCTCGCGATCACCCCCGAGTTCCGGCGCGGGCTCTCCCTGACCCTGCTCCTCGCCCTGGTCGCCACGGCGGGCCGCGTCGTGATCCCGATCGCCGTCCAGCAGACCATCGACCACGGCCTGCCCGACGCGGGCGGGGCCGACCTCGGCTACGTCAGGAACGCCGTGCTGCTGTGCGCGGCGGCGACCGTCGTCACCGCGCTGAGCGCCTACCTCATGAACGTGCGGCTCTACCGGCGCACCGAGGGGTCCCTGGCGACGCTGCGCGTCAAGGCGTTCCGGCACGTGCACGACCTGTCGATGCTCACCCAGAGCACCGAGCGGCGCGGCGGCCTCGTCTCGCGCGTCACCGGCGACGTCGACCAGATCAGCCAGTTCATGCAGTGGGGCGGGCTGATGTTCCTCATCTCGGCGGGCGAGGTCGTCGTCGTCACGGTCCTGATGGCGATCTACTCCTGGCAGCTCACCCTCGTCGTCTGGGTGGCGTTCCTGCCGCTGGCGGTCGCACTGCGCTTCTTCCAGAAGCTGATCTCCCGCGCCTACCTCGCGGTCCGCGAACGGATGGGCGACCTGCTGGCCGCGGTCAGCGAGTCGGTCGTCGGCGCGCCGGTGATCAAGGCGTACGCGGCCGAGAACCGCACCGCCGAGCGGGTGGACCAGGCCGTCGAGCTGGGCCGCAGCGCGCAGAAGCGCGCCCAGGGCCTGGTGGCCATGACGTTCCCGACGAGCGAGATCGTCGCGGCGATCGCCACCGGGGCCGTCGTCATCGGCGGCGTGCTGCTGGGGATCGGCGGCGGGATCAGCGCCGGCGAACTCGTCGCGTTCCTGTTCCTGGTGACCCTGTTCGTCAGCCCGATGCAGCAGGCCACGGAGATCCTCAACGACGCGCAGAACGCGATCGCGGGCTGGCGGCGGGTCCTCGGCGTCCTCGACACCGAGCCGGACGTCGCCGACCCCGGCGAGGACGGGCAGGTCCTCGCGCGCGGCCCCGTCGAGGTCAGGTTCGAGGACGTGGCGTTCGCCTACCCGTCGGGGCCGCGGGTGCTCGACGGGGTCGACGTGCGGATCCCGCCGCAGGCGCGGATCGCGGTCGTCGGCGAGACCGGATCGGGCAAGACGACCTTCGCGAAGCTGCTGACGCGGCTGATGGACCCCGCCGAAGGGGCGGTCCTCGTCGACGGCGTGCCGCTGGACCGGGTGCGGTTCTCCTCACTGCGCGAACGGATCGTCATCGTCCCGCAGGACGGGTTCCTCTTCGACACCACGCTGGGGGAGAACATCCGCTACGGGCGGCCCACCGCCACCGACGAGGAGATCATCGCGGCACTGGCCGAACTCGGGCTCGCCGACTGGCTCGCGGGCCTGCCGCGCGGCCTCGACACCCCCGTCGGGCAGCGCGGCGAATCCCTGTCGGCCGGCGAGAGGCAGCTCGCAGCCCTCGCCCGCGCCTACCTCGCCGACCCCGACCTCCTCGTCCTCGACGAGGCCACCTCGGCCGTCGACCCCGCCACGGAGGTCCGCATCCAGCGCGCCCTCGACGGCATCACTCGCGGCCGCACCTCGGTCGCCATCGCCCACCGCCTCTCCACCGCCGAAGCCGCCGACGAGGTCCTCGTCTTCGACAAGGGCCGCATAGTCCAACAAGGCCACCACACCACCCTCGTCGCCACCCCGGGCATCTACGCAGACCTCCACGCCTCCTGGAAAGCGCACAGCGCGCTGTGACCCGACGGAAAAGCCGTGCTCCCCGTTGGCCGGGGAGCACGGCTTTTCTAAGATTACGGAAAGTTTCTGGATACGGATGTATCTGACAACGGGTGTGGGTTTGAATTCGAGACGTAGCCGTCGCCGGGCCGTGAGCTTTGCGTGATCAAGCCTGTGTCCTGCGGGTGCGGGCGCGAGGGATGCGGAAGGTGTGCGGGGGGATACGGAACGGATCTGTGGAATCGGTCGGGTAGAGGCCAGGAACAGGTGAATTCCCTTACTGGGCAGGGTTTTCTCCTCTCGCGGGCCGTCACCCAACGGTGATACTCTCACTCCAGCGGTAGCAGTCTTGGTTCGTTACGTGTTCTGCCAGTGGTATAACGCCCGCGCGAACGATGGACAGCGGGCGTTTTGGCTTTCCCGGGGACGGTACCCGGGGGCGAGGACTCCCCGTGCGGACCGCGGTGGGGCCACGAGGTGTGGACCCGTGTTTTGCCGCAAGGAGAAAGACCATGGCCCAGCAGGGCACCGTGAAGTGGTTCAACGCCGAGAAGGGCTACGGCTTCATCGCCGTGGACGGCGGCGGACCCGACGTCTTCGTTCACTACTCGGCCATCCAGTCCTCCGGTTACCGGAGCCTTGAAGAGGCCCAGCGCGTCGAGTTCGAGGTGACCCAGGGCAACCGGGGCCCGCAGGCCGACCAGGTCCGCCCCCTGTAAGCACCCGCAGTACCGCAGACTCAGACCTCTGCGAGCCCGCCCGGGCGCAGGCCCGGGCGGGCTCCGTCGTCTCTGCACTCCGTCATCTCCGGCCCGCTGCCGCCTCCGGCCCCGCAACCGGGGCGCGGGCGGATGCGGATAAGGTGCTGAGCATGTCAGCGCAAGCGCCCGCGGCCCCGAACAGCACCGCACTCGACCCGAAGATCGCCTCCCGTCTCAAGCGCACCGAGGACGGCCTCGTCCCGGCCATCGCGCAGCAGTACGACACCCACGAGGTGCTCATGATGGGCTGGATGGACGACGAGGCGCTGCACCGCACCCTCACCACGGGCCGCTGCACGTTCTGGTCGCGCAGCCGCAAGGAGTACTGGGTCAAGGGCGAGACGTCCGGACACGCCCAGTGGGTGAAGTCCGCGGCCCTGGACTGCGACGGCGACGTGATCCTCGTCAAGGTCGACCAGGTCGGCGCGGCCTGCCACACCGGCGACCGCACCTGCTGGGACGCCGACGACCTCGGCGCGGTCGTCGGCCAGCCGGGCCAGTGACCGCCGCCCCGCACGCCCCGGAGGCCGCCGGTCCGCAGGAGGGCCCTGCCGCGGCCCCCGCGCCGTCGCGCCGCGAGATGGGCGCGGTGGCCCTCGTCTGCGCGGCCGGCGCAGCCCTCGTGGTCTTCGCCACCGGGCGCGTGTGGGCGTACGCCTCCCTCTCCGGCGGCGGGCACGCCTCGGGCGGCCTGTCCGACCTCACCGGCGCGGACCTCACCGCCACCGGCGCGCTCGGCTGGGCGGCGCTCGCCGCGATGGCCGCGGTCTTCGCGGTCCGCGGCGCGGCCCGGATCGCGGTCGGGGCGCTGCTCGCCCTGCTCGGCGCGGGCTCCGTGCTGCTCGCCCTCACGGCGACCGACGCCTCCTCGGTGCGGTCGGCGCTGGTCGGCGACGCCAAGATGATCGTCGTGGGCTCCGGCGACGCCGTCTCCTTCGACGCCACGCACTGGCCGTGGCTCGCCGCGGCGGGCGGCGTCGTGATCGCCCTCGCGGGCCTGTGGACCGCCGTGCGCGGCCGCGCCTGGCCGGGCATGTCCGCGCGCTACGAGCGCGGCTCCCGCCCCGTCAAGGCCGCCCCCGCCGACGACCCCTCGGCCCTGTGGAAGTCCCTCGACCGGGGTGAGGACCCCACCGCCGACCCGAGCTGACCGCGGGGCGCCGCGCCCGGCTGACCGGGGGACGGAGCGCCGCGGCCCCTTGCGGGCGGAAAGTGCTCGTCAGGCCCCGTGGTCGGGCAAAATGGGCGGGTTGCTCTCGGGGGAGCCGCACTCAGGGACACGGTGCCGGCGCGCACGCGTGTCCGGACGCCCGCCCGAGTGCCCGGATCCTGCCGCGACGGAGCGGCGAAGCAGCGAGGAGCGACCGTGGAGACCGTGCTGGTGTTCGAGCATGATCCGGATGTCGCGGAGCTGGAGCGGCTCTACCTGGCCAGAGAGGGCTACCGGGTCGTCGTGGAGCCCGACCGGGCGCGGGCGGGGGCGGCCGTGGCGCGGGTGGAGCCCGACGCGGTGGTGGTGGACCTTTCCGAACTGCCGGCGGCGCTCACCGCCGCGGAGCTGTACCGGCGGGTCGCCGAGGCGGCCCGGCCCGCGCCCGTCGTCCGGGTGCTGCCGCCCGGCCGGGCGGTCGAGCCGGGCGAGCACGCGGTGGTCCGGCCGTTCAGCCCGCGCGCCCTGGTCGCGGCCGTGGCCGCGGCGTTGCGCGCGCACGCCGAGGACACCGCGGCCGACGTGCTGCGGGCGGGTGACCTCGTGCTCGATCCGCGGACCCGCGCGGTGCGCGCCGGAGACCGGCCCGCCAGCCTCACCGCCACCGAGTTCGACCTCCTCGCCCACCTGCTGCGCCACCCGGGCCGGGTCTTCACCCGCGAGCAGCTCCTCGCGGCCGCGTGGAGCCCCGGAGGCGGCGCCGGCGTGCGGACGGTCGACGTGCACGTCGCCCAGCTCAGGGCCAAGCTCGGCCCGGCCAGCCCCATCCGGACGGTCCGGGGCGTCGGATACGCGGCGGATGTCTGACCCGGGCCCCGGCTCCCGAGCGACCGGCCCGGGGGCCTTACCGGGCCGCGCTCGATCCCGGGGGCCGGGGGCGCTACCGTGGATCGGGTGATGGGGGCTCAGGGGGTCCGGGGCAAGGCGGTGCTCGCTCCGCTGGCGATGCTGGCGGCGGGAGCCGTCGCGATCGCCTACGTGGGGGCGGTCGATCCGAACGAGGCGGGGCACTACCCGACCTGCCCGTTCCTGGCGATGACGGGCCTGGCCTGTCCCGGCTGCGGCGGCCTGCGCATGACGCACGCGCTCGCCCACGGCAGGATCGCCGAGGCCGCCGGGCTGAACGCGCTGGCGTTCGCGCTGATCCCCGTCGCCGCCTATCTGTGGGTCCTGTGGACCGTCGCCTCGGTGCGCGGCGCCCCGGTGCGGACGAGGCTCTCCAGCCGCTGGGCGATCTTCGCGCTGACCGGTGCGATCCTCCTCTTCTGGGTGGTCCGCAATCTGCCGTTCGGGCAGGCACTGGCCCCGTGAGAGCGGGGGCGTGTGCGAGGAAGAGCCCGTGAGGCGGCTAACATCGGCAGGTACAGCAACCGTGACGAGGGGACAACCGTGAGCGTTCTCGACGAGATCATCGACGGAGTGCGCGCGGACATGGCGGACCGGCAGCGCACCGTCGCGCTGGAGGAGCTGAAGGAGCGGGCCGCCGCCGCGGCGCCGCCCCGCGACGCGCTCGCCGCGCTCGGCGGCGACGGGGTCGCGGTGATCGCGGAGGTCAAGCGCAGCAGCCCGTCCAAGGGCGCGCTCGCGGCCATCGCCGATCCGGCCGCGCTCGCCCGCGACTACGAGTCGGGCGGGGCCAAGGTCATCAGCGTGCTCACCGAGCGCCGCCGCTTCGGCGGCAGTCTCGACGACCTGGCCGAGGTCCGGGCCAACGTCGACATCTGCGTCCTGCGCAAGGACTTCATCGTCACCTCCTACCAGCTGTGGGAGGCCCGCGCCTACGGGGCCGATCTGGCGCTGCTCATCGTGGCCGCGCTGGAGCAGGAGGCGCTGGTGTCCCTCATCGAGCGGGCCGAGTCGATCGGGCTCACCCCGCTGGTGGAGGTGCACACCGAGGAGGAAGTGGAGCGCGCCGTCACCGCCGGGGCCAAGGTCATCGGCGTCAACGCCCGCGACCTCAAGACCCTGGAGGTCGAGCGCGGCACCTTCGCCCGCCTGGCCCCGCTCATCCCCGCCGACCGCATCAAGATCGCCGAGTCCGGCGTCCGCGGCCCGCACGACCTGCTGTCCTACGCGTCCTCGGGCGCGGACGCCGTCCTGGTCGGCGAGAGCCTGGTGACGGGCAAGGACCCGCGCGCGGCCGTCGCCGACCTCGTCGCGGCAGGCGCGCACCCGGCCCTGCGCCAGGGCAAGTAGTCGGCGAGGGCGTCCAGACAACCCGCTGCCCAACAGGAAAGTCCTCATGACCATCGAAAACGCCGTGCCGGACGCCGCCGGGCGCTTCGGCCGGTTCGGCGGGCGCTTCGCGCCCGAGGCGCTCATGGCCGCGCTCGACCAGTTGGAGACCGAGTACCTCAAGGCCAAGGACGATCCGGCCTTCCAGGCCGAGTTCCAGGACCTGCTGACCAACTACGCGGGTCGGCCGAGCCTGCTCACCGAGGCGCCGCGCTTCGCCGAGCACGCGGGCGGCGCCCGCGTCCTGCTCAAGCGCGAGGACCTCAACCACACCGGCTCGCACAAGATCAACAACGTGCTGGGCCAGGCACTGATGACCAAGCGCATGGGCAAGACCCGGGTGATCGCCGAGACCGGCGCGGGCCAGCACGGCGTGGCGACGGCCACCGCGGCGGCCCTGCTCGGCCTGGAGTGCACCGTCTACATGGGCGAGGTCGACACCCAGCGCCAGGCGCTGAACGTCGCGCGCATGCGGATGCTGGGCGCCGAGGTCATCCCGGTCAAGAACGGCAGCCGCACCCTCAAGGACGCGGTCAACGAGGCGTTCCGCGACTGGGTCGCCTCCGTCGACGACACGCACTACGTGATCGGCACCGTGATGGGCCCGCACCCGTTCCCGATGATGGTCCGCGACTTCGTCCGGATCGTCGGCGTCGAGGCGCGCGAGCAGTGCCTGGAGCGGTGGGGCGGCCTGCCCGACGCGGTCGTCGCCTGCGTCGGCGGCGGCTCCAACGCGATCGGCATCTTCCACGCGTTCATCCCCGACGAGGGCGTCAGGCTCTACGGCTTCGAGGCCGCGGGCGAGGGCGTGGAGACCGGCAGGCACGCCGCCACGATGACCGCGGGCTCCGTCGGCGTCATCCACGGCATGCGCACCTACCTCCTGCAGGACGACGAGGGCCAGACGATCGAGTCGCACTCGATCTCCGCCGGCCTGGACTATCCGGGCGTCGGCCCCGAGCACTCGTGGCTGAAGGACACCGGCCGCGCCACCTACGCCGCGATCACCGACGCCGAGGCGATGGACGCGTTCGCGCTGCTGTGCCGCACCGAGGGCATCATCCCGGCGATCGAGTCCTCGCACGCGCTGGCCGGCGCCATCAAGGTCGGCAAGGAGCTGGGTCCGGAGGCGACCATCGTCGTGTGCCTGTCGGGCCGCGGAGACAAGGACATGCATACCGCGGCCGCCTACTTCGGCCTGATGCCGGAGGATGGACAGTGAGCGTTTCCGTCGCGTTCGACAAGGCCAAGGCCGAGAACCGCGCGGCTCTGGTCGGCTACCTGCCCGCCGGGTTCCCCAGCGTCGAGGGCGGCATCGAGGTCGCCAAGGCGATGGTCGCGGGCGGCTGCGACATCATCGAGATCGGCCTGCCCTACACCGACCCGCTGATGGACGGCCCGACCATCCAGGACGCCGTGCACCGCGCCCTCACCGCGGGCACGCACCTGACCGACGTGTTCCGCACCGTCGAGGCGGTGGCCGCCACCGGCGCGTCCACCCTGGTCATGACGTACTGGAACCCGGTCGACCGGTACGGCGTCGAGAAGTTCTCCCGCGAGCTGAAGGACGCGGGCGGCTCCGGCCTCATCACGCCCGACCTCACGCCCGAAGAGGGCGGGGAGTGGCTGGAGACCGCCGACGCGCTCGGCCTCGACAAGGTCTTCCTGGTCGCGCTCAGCTCCACCGAGGAGCGCATCAAGAAGATCACCGATGTCTGCCGGGGCTTCGTCTACGCGGCGTCCCTCATGGGCGTCACCGGCGCCCGCACCGCGATCAACACCGGCGCGGCCGGCCTCGTCGCCCGCACGAAGGCGCAGACCGGCCTCCCGGTCGGCCTCGGCCTCGGGGTCGGCACCGGCGCGCAGGCCGCGGAGGTCGCCGGGTTCGCCGACGGCGTCATCGTCGGCTCGGCGTTCATCCGCCGGGTCCTCGACGCGCCGACCCTCGCCGACGGCGTCCGGGAGGCCCGCGCGCTCGCCGAGGAACTCGCCGAAGGCGTCCGCGCCCGAAGCTGAGGGACGAAAGCCCTGAGAGCCGGTGCCCCTTGGTCTGGGGTACCGGCTCTTTTCGGCCGGTAGGCTTTGCTGACGGTGACGCGAGTATCACGCTGTGTCGGCGATTCGCGCTCACCGAGGTCTTACGGGGGTCCGGCTAGCCTGCCGGTGAGGCGACCGGTGTGAAAGGTGAGGTGGGCGTGTGACCGAGACCCGGGAGGAAGCCGTGCACTTCGTGCCGCGCGGCCGTGCTGGGTGGACGCAGTGGGCGACCTTCGCCGCGCGGCTCGTGCTCGCGGGCGTGCTGTTCTGGGCGGGGTGGACCAAGTTCACCGAGCCCGCGCAGCTCCAGCGGCAGGCGGTCGAGGCCTACGATCTGCTGCCGGACGCGCTCATCGGCCCGGTCGGGCACGGGCTGCCCGTCCTGGAGATGGTCCTGGCGCTGCTGCTGGTCGCCGGTTTCGCGACGAGGCTGAGCGCGGTGCTCGCGGCCGTGCTGATGGTCGTGTTCATCGGCGGGATCGCCTCGGCCTGGGCGCGCGGCCTGAGCATCGACTGCGGCTGCTTCGGCGGCGGCGGCACGGTGGCCGCCGGGGAGACGAAGTACCTGCAGGAGATCCTGCGGGACGTCGGATATCTGGCCCTGGCGGTGTGGATCACCGTCTTCGCGCCGGGCCGCCTGGCGGTGGACCGCCGGCTCGGCCTCTAGGCGGGGCCGGCGCAAGAGTCAACGATCGAGGGGGATCGGATGGGCAAGGCCTCGCGGGACCGTTCCGCGCGGGAGCGGATCGCCGAGGAGCGCAAGCTCCAGGCCAGGCGGGACCGGCAGGTCAAGACGCTCGCGGTGGCCGGGGGAGCGCTCGCGCTCATCGCGGTCGCCGTCGGCATCGTCGTGCTGGCCAACTCCGGGGGAGGGGACAAGACCGAGTACACCGGCGCCCTCGCCCCCACGAGCAGGCAGGACGACGGTTCCATCGTCATGGCCAAGGAGGGGGTGACCGCCCCCGTCGTGGAGATCTACGAGGACTTCCAGTGCCCGGCCTGCAAGAGCCTGGAGGAGACCAACGGCGCGGCGTTCAAGGAGCTCGCGGCGCAGGGCAAGGCCAAGGTCGTCTACCGGCCGTTCCGGCTGTTCAGCCAGGAACCGCTGAAGTCCAACTCCGAGCGCGCCGCCAACGCCGCACTCTGCGCGCCAGGCGACAATTGGGTCAAATTCCATGACCGGATCTACGCCGAGCAGCCCGCGGAGGGCAAGACCGGCTTCCAGAACGCCGACCTGATCTCCTGGGCGGCCGAGTACGGGATCAGCGGCTCGGCGTTCGAGGCGTGCGTGAACAACGGCGAGAAGTCCGCGCAGGTCCAGGCCATGACCGACCACGCGTTCAACATCGGCAAGGTCGAGTCGACCCCGACCGTCCTGCTCGACGGCAAGAACATCACCGATCAGGCGTGGAGCCCCGAGGACCTCACCAAGGCCGTCACCGGCGCGTCCTAGGCCCTGCGGCGAAGGCGGCGGGCGCCGGTCCGCCGCCTTTCGCGTGCACGACAACGCCCGCGGACGCGGTAACGTCACGGGCATGCTGCTCGCCTCGATCCCGAGCCCGTCCCAGGGCGTCTGGGAGCTCGGACCGTTCCCCCTCCGGGCTTACGCGCTGATGATCATCATCGGTGTCATCGTCGCCGTCTGGCTCGGCGACAGGCGCTGGGTCGCCAAGGGCGGGGAACCCGGCACCGTCATCGACGTCGCCGTCTGGGCCGTGCCGTTCGGCCTCGTCGGCGGACGGCTCTACCACGTCGTCACCGACTACCAGATGTACTTCGGCGAGGGCCGCGACCCGATCGACGCGCTGAAGATCTGGCACGGCGGCCTCGGCATCTGGGGCGCGATCGCCCTGGGCGCACTCGGCGCCTGGCTCGGCTGCCGCCAGAAGGGCGTGCGGCTGGCCCCGCTCGCCGACGCGGTGGCGCCCGGGATCGCGCTGGCCCAGGCCATCGGCCGCTGGGGCAACTGGTGGAACCAGGAGCTGTACGGCCGCCCGACGGACCTGCCGTGGGGCCTGGTGATCGACCCGGCCCACCGCCCGAAGGACGAGTTCGGCGTTGTTCGGGCCGAGTACGCCGACGTCTCCACCTACCACCCGACGTTCCTCTACGAGTCGCTGTGGTGCGTCGGCCTGGCCATCGTGCTGATCTGGGCCGGCAAGAAGTGGAACCTCAACCACGGGCGGACCTTCGCGCTCTACGTGGCGGGCTACACCCTCGGCCGCGGCTGGATCGAGCTGCTGCGCATCGACAACGCCCACGAGTTCCTGGGCCTGCGCCTCAACACCTACACCTCGCTGCTGGTGTTCCTGGCCGCGGTCGCCTACCTCGTCCTGAACCGCGGCAAGGGCTCGGTCCCCGAGCGGCTCGACGACGGCCACGACTACTTCGCCGACGCGGCGCCCGACCCCGACGGCGACAAGCCGCTCGACCCGGCCGACACCGAGCCGACCGAGGACCTGTCGGCCGTCCCGCCGGAAGAGCGCGCCAAGGCCGCCGAGGAGGCCGCGGCGAAGGCCGAGGCCGCCCGTAAGTCCGACATCGACGGCGAGACCGACGAGGCCGCCGAGACCGACGAGGCCGCCCACGACGACGACGCAGACGCCGCGGACGACGCGGAGGAGCCGAAGGCCGAGGTGCCCGCCCCCGCCGCGGAGGCCGCCGACACGTCCGTCGCACAGGACGAAGAGGACGCGCAGGACGAAGCGGACTCTGTAGACGAGCCGTCCGAGCCCGTCGCCGCCGAAGAGGCCGAGGAGCCCGCCGCCAAGGCCGACGAGCCCGCGAAGGCCGCCGAAGCCGATGAGTCCGCCGAGTCCGCCGAGGACGCCGACGCCGACGCCGACGCCGAGCGGCCGGTGGACGACGGCGCGGCGGTCAAGGACCGCGCCTGAGCGGATCCGGGAGCGCCGGGGGTCGCAAGACCGCACCCCCGGCGCGCCGATGCTCGATAAGCTCTCGACGCGATGTCTGAAATGCCTGGAGGACCGGTGGGCGGAACGAGCGCGCGGACCAAGCCCGCCGAGGATGAGATCTGGCCGGAGGCCGACAAGGGCGGCGGAGGCGGCAGGACGAAGATCCTGGTCGCGGTCGGCGTGGTCGTGGTGCTGATCGCGGCCGCGGTGGGCGCCTGGCTGCTGCTGCCGTCCGACGACGCGGAGGGCGGCGCCTCCTCCGGTGGCGGCGCCCAGTACACGCCCGACGTGTACGTCCCGCAGACGCCCGGGCAGAACGCCGGGAAGGTCGCCTCGCGCAAGACCGACACCCGCCCCTTCACCGAGGGCGAGGTGTTCGACGAGATGAAGCAGGCCACCTACCGGTCGTTCACGTTCCGGCTGACGGACTCCGACGTCACCGAGGACTGCGCGTCGGTCGTGTGGGGCGAGCTGCTCACCAAGACCCTCGAGCGCGGCGAGTGCACCCAGGTCGCCCGCGGCGCGTACGTGTCGAAGGACGGCAAGGGCGCGGGGAACTTCGTGGCGATCAACATGGTCGACCAGGCCGCGGCCCAGCAGGTGCTGAACAGCCTCGACCCCGACCTGAAGGGCGGGTTCGTCCGCCCCCTCGCGGTCGAGGGCGCCGCCGACTTCGGTTCGGGCTTCACCGCCGCCTACAGCCAGGCCATCGGCCACTACGTGATCATGAGCTGGGTCGGCAGGGCCGACGGCGGCACCCCCGAGGCCATGAACGAGCTGATCGACACCAGCCTGGCCGTGCAGAAGCCCGAGGAGTTCGCCTGGGGCCGGATCGTGCTGCTCGATCCCCGATGAGCGATCCCCGCCGTCCCCGTCCCGCGGGTCCCCTCGCGCACGGCCGTCCTGGCCCGTCCGCGTACGAGGCGGCTCCCACGGGCCCGAATCCGGTGCATCCGGAGCTGGCGGAGAAGGACGAGCGGGAGGCCGGGAGCGGCGGCTCCAGGGGCGGGAAGCCCGGGGCGGGCGAGTCCCAGCGGCGGCCGGGCGGGAAGAACGGCAAGAACGGCAAGAACAAGAAGCAGTCCCGGCTGTTCTTCGGCGCCGCGGCTGCCCTGCTCGTGCTGGTGTGCGCCGCGGCCGCGGTCGCCGTGGTGGTGCTGAGGCAGGGCGGCGAGGCCGAGGGAGGGTCGGCGCGGCCCGGCGCGGTGCGCCTCGGCGTGCCCGAGCTGACCGGTTACACCCCCGAGTCCTACTCGTCGTCGCCGTCCACCGAGGTGTTCGAGCTGATCGAGACCCGCGCGCTGGATCCCGAGCCGCTGACCGCCGACGAGATGTTCCCCAAGGGCTCCCTGGAGGACGACACCACGGGCGCGAAGATCGTCCGGAGGTCCGCCGTGGAGGACGCGGACTGCGCCGACGCGATCTGGGGCGAGGGCCTGGCCGAGCGGCTCGGCGAGGCCGGATGCAGTCAAGCGGTCCGCGGACTTTACACCGACACGAAGAAGGGTTTCGCGGCCGTCGTCGCGGTCTATAACCTCACCGACGCGGAAGCCGCCAATGACGCGGTCGAGGCCTTCGGCGCGGGTACCGCGGGATTCGTCCGGGTGCCCGACGACGCTCCGGAGTTCTTCGGCCAGGGCTTCGGCATGGCGCGTGGAATAGCGATGGGGCATTACGCGTTGATCACGTGGGTGCAGCGGACGGACGGCACCGGTGACGAGCGCAGCGCGGCGCTCCTGTCGGTGCTGGTGACGGCCGCCGAAGCCGATGCCATCTATGGCCGCGCGGCCTGATGACCTGCGTGTTTCCGTGAGGTTGATCACGGATGAACGGACAGGTCTAGACCTGGTGGGTCTGGTTTGTCCGGCTATGATGGGGTAGGCATACAGGACGGCCTCGGCCCGCAAGGCCCGGATCCGTCCGACGGCGTGCCCTGGAGCTGATCGACGAAGACAGCTACCGGTGAAACGAAGCAGTTTTGAAAGTTTCGCCAACCCACCCAGTCGGGCATGATCTGGGCATTGATGTAACCTTTAGGTAATACTCGCAGCAGGGCCAACGCCGTCCCGAACTGCACTTGTCAGTTGACAGTGAACTTTACGGGAGGGTTGATGGCGGCTGCTGCCCTCACACCTGGTCAGCCTGAAGCGCAGGGGCTCTACGACCCGGCCAACGAGCATGACGCCTGCGGCGTCGGCCTCGTGGCCGACCTTCACGGGCGCAAGACTCACGAGACCGTCGAGAACGGACTGACGGTCCTGCGCAACCTCGACCACCGCGGCGCCGTCGGCGCCGAGCCGGACGACGGCGACGGTGTCGGCATCCTGACCCAGATCCCTGACGCCTTCTTCCGCGAGGTCGTGGACTTCGCGCTTCCCGAGGCCGGCTCGTACGCCGCCGGCATCGCGTTCCTGCCCGCCGACGGCGAGGAGCGCGCCGCAGCCGTCGCGCACATCCACGCGGTCGCGGCGGAAGAGGGCCTGGAGGTCCTCGGCTGGCGCGAGCTGCCGGTCGACGCGACGTTCTGCGGCCCCGCCGCGCGCCGCGTGATGCCCCACTTCAGCCAGCTCTTCCTCACCGCGGCCGCCGACGGCCCGTACGCCGGCCGCACGGGCATCGAGCTGGACCGCGTCGTGTTCTGCGCCCGCGAGCGCATCGAGCAGGACGTGCAGGTCTACTTCCCGAGCCTGTCCAGCCGCACCATCGTGTACAAGGGCATGCTCACGGTCTCCCAGCTGGAGCCGTTCTTCCCCGACCTGTCCGACCGCAGGTACACGACCGCGATCTCGCTGGTCCACTCGCGCTTCTCCACGAACACCTTCCCGGCGTGGGAGCTGGCGCACCCGTACCGCTACCTCGCGCACAACGGCGAGATCAACACCGTCAAGGGCAACCGGAACTGGATGCGGGCGCGCGAGGCGCTGCTCGCCTCCGACGTGCTGCCCGGCGACATCTCCCGGATCTTCCCCGTCATCGACATCGAGGCATCCGACACCGCGTCCTTCGACGAGGCGCTGGAGCTGCTGCACCTGGGCGGCCGGTCGCTGCCCCACGCGGTGCTGATGATGATCCCCGAGGCGTGGGAGAACCACACCGAGATGGACCCCGCCCGGCGGGCGTTCTACGAGTTCCACTCGACGCTGATGGAGGCCTGGGACGGTCCCGCCTCCGTCTCGTTCACCGACGGCACCGTCGTCGGCGCGGTCCTGGACCGCAACGGCCTGCGCCCCGGCCGCTTCTGGGTGACCGAGGACGGCCTGGTCGTGCTGTCGTCGGAGTCCGGCGTCCTGGACATCGACCCGGCCAAGGTCGTCCGCAAGGGCCGCCTGCAGCCCGGCAAGATCTTCGTGGTCGACACCGAGGCCGGCCGGATCGTCGAGGACGACGAGGTCAAGGCGTCCCTCGCCGCCGAGCACCCCTACCAGCAGTGGCTGGACGAGGGCCTCGTGCGCTTCGAGGAGCTGCCCCCGCGCGAGCGCGAGGTGCCGACCCACGACACCCTCGTCAAGCGCCAGCAGACCTTCGGCTACACCGAGGAAGAGCTCCGCGTCATCCTCGCGCCGATGGCCTCGACCGGCGCCGAGCCGATCGGCTCGATGGGCACCGACACGCCCGTCGCCGCGCTCTCGGAGAAGCCGCGCCTGCTGTTCGAGTACTTCAAGCAGCTGTTCGCGCAGGTCACCAACCCGCCGCTGGACGCCATCCGCGAAGAGATGATCACTTCGCTGCATTCCACGCTGGGTCCCGAGGGCAACCTGCTCGACCCCGGACCGGACTCCTGCAAGCGCCTGGTGCTGCAGACCCCGATCCTGGACAACGACGAGCTGGCCAAGATCATCCACATCAACGACGAGGGCGCCCTGCCGCATCTGCAGGCCCACGTCGTGCACGGCACCTACCCGGTCGCCGGCGGCGGCGAGGCGCTGGTCAAGCGTCTCGCGGAGATCTGCTCGGAGGTGTCCCGCGAGATCGCCGCGGGCGCCCGCATGATCGTCCTGTCCGACCGCGGCGCCGACTCCGCGCGCGCCGCGATCCCGTCGCTGCTGCTCACCGGCACGGTGCACCACCACCTCATCGCCGAGAAGACCCGAACCAGGGTCGGCCTCGTCGTGGAGACCGGCGACGCCCGCGAGTGCCACCACATGGCGCTGCTCATCGGCTACGGCGCCTCCGCGGTGAACCCGTACCTGGCCATCGAGACCGTCCAGGACCTGGTCCGCGCGGGCGAGCTCAAGGGCGTCGACGAGACCAAGGCCGCGCGCAACCTGGTGAAGGCGTACGGCAAGGGCGTCCTCAAGGTCATGTCCAAGATCGGCGTCTCGACCGTCGCGTCCTACACCGGCGCGCAGATCTTCCAGGCCATCGGCCTGGGCGCCGAGGTCATCGACCGCGCCTTCAAGGGCACCTCCTCGCAGATGGGCGGCATCGGCTTCGCCGACCTCGCCCGCGAGGTGACCGCGCGGCACACCCGCGCCTACCCGGCGAGCGGCAACGAGACCGCGCACCGGACCCTGGAGGTCGGCGGCGAGTACCAGTGGCGCCGCGAGGGCGAGCCGCACCTGTTCAACCCGCAGACGGTGTTCAAGCTCCAGCACGCCACCCGCAACCGCCAGTACGACATCTTCAAGGAGTACACGCGGCTCGTCGACGACCAGTCGGCCGAGCTGATGACGCTCCGCGGACTGTTCTCCTTCAAGTCCGACCGCCCGTCGATCCCCGTCGACGAGGTCGAGCCGGTCTCGGAGATCGTCAAGCGGTTCTCCACGGGCGCGATGTCCTACGGCTCGATCTCGGCCGAGGCGCACGAGACCCTCGCGATCGCCATGAACCGGCTGGGCGCCAAGTCCAACACCGGTGAGGGCGGCGAGGACCCGCGCCGGTTCACGCCGGACGCCAACGGCGACTCCCGCCGCTCGGCGATCAAGCAGGTCGCCTCGGGCCGCTTCGGCGTCACCTCGGAGTACCTGACCAACGCCGACGACATCCAGATCAAGATGGCCCAGGGCGCCAAGCCCGGCGAGGGCGGCCAGCTGCCCGGCCACAAGGTCTACCCGTGGGTCGCCAAGACCCGGCACTCGACGCCCGGCGTCGGCCTCATCTCGCCGCCGCCGCACCACGACATCTACTCGATCGAGGACCTCGCCCAGCTCATCCACGACCTGAAGAACGCCAACCCGGCGGCGCGGGTCCACGTGAAGCTGGTCTCCGAGGTCGGCGTCGGCACCGTCGCGGCGGGCGTGTCGAAGGCGCACGCGGACGTCGTGCTGATCTCCGGCCACGACGGCGGCACCGGCGCGTCCCCGCTCACCTCGCTCAAGCACGCGGGCGCCCCCTGGGAGCTCGGCCTCGCCGAGACCCAGCAGACGCTCCTGCTGAACGGGCTGCGCGACCGGATCGTGGTGCAGACCGACGGCCAGATGAAGACGGGCCGCGACGTCGTCATCGCCGCCCTGCTGGGCGCCGAGGAGTACGGCTTCGCGACGGCCCCGCTGGTGGTCTCCGGCTGCGTCATGATGCGCGTCTGCCACCTGGACACCTGCCCGGTCGGCGTCGCCACCCAGAACCCGGTCCTGCGCGAGCGCTTCTCCGGCCGACCTGAGTTCGTCGTCACCTTCTTCGAGTACATCGCCGAAGAGGTCCGCGAACTGCTCGCCGAGCTGGGCTTCCGCAGCCTGGAGGAGGCGATCGGCCAGGTCGGCGTCCTGGAGACCCGCGAGGCGATCGACCACTGGAAGGCGGCGGGGCTCGACCTCTCGCCGATCTTCCACATGCCCGAGCTGCCCGAGGGCGCGGCGCTCCAGTGCGTCACGACCCAGGACCACGGGCTGGAGAAGGCGCTCGACAACACGCTGATCCAGCTCGCCGAAGGCGCCGTCGCGTTCGGCGACCGGGTCAAGCTGGAGCTGCCGATCCGGAACGTCAACCGGACCGTCGGCACCATGCTCGGCCACGAGGTGACGAAGAAGTGGGGCGGCGAGGGACTGCCCGCCGACACCATCGACGTCACCTTCACCGGCTCGGCCGGCAACTCGTTCGGCGCGTTCGTCCCCGCGGGCATCACCCTGCGGCTGGTCGGCGACTCCAACGACTACCTCGGCAAGGGCCTGTCCGGCGGACGCATCACGGTGCAGCCCGACCCGTCGGCGCAGTTCAACGCCGAGGACCAGATCATCGCCGGCAACGTGCTGCTGTACGGCGCGACCTCCGGCGAGGCGTTCCTGCGCGGCCTGGTAGGCGAGCGGTTCTGCGTCCGCAACTCCGGCGCGACCGCGGTCGTCGAGGGCGTGGGCGACCACGGCCTCGAGTACATGACCGGCGGACGCGCGGTGATCCTCGGCCCGACCGGCCGCAACCTCGCGGCGGGCATGTCCGGCGGCGTCGCCTACGTGCTGGACCTCCAGCCGCAGCGCGTCAACCCGGAGATGGTCGAGGTGGAGGCGCTCACCGGCGAGGACCGCGACGTGCTGCACGGGCTCGTCGGCAAGCACGCCGAGGAGACCGGCTCGACCGTCGCGGCGAAGCTGCTCGCCGAGTGGGAGAGCGCGGTGACGCGGTTCAGCAAGATCATGCCGCGGGACTACAAGCGGGTGCTGGAGGCCAAGGCCGCCGCCGAAGCCGAGGGCCGCGACGTCGACGAGGCCATCATGGCCGCTGCTCAGGGATAGGGGGCGAATATGGCAGACCCGAAGGGGTTCTTGAAGGTCACGCAGCGGGAGCTGCCGGCCCGCCGGCCGGTGGACGTGCGCATCCGTGACTGGAAGGAGGTCTACGAGGACCTCCAGCGCCCGACCCTGGAGCGCCAGGCCAGCCGGTGCATGGACTGCGGCATCCCGTTCTGCCACCAGGGCTGCCCGCTCGGGAACCTCATCCCCGAGTGGAACGACCTGGTCTACAAGCAGAACTGGCAGGCCGGCATCGAGCGGCTGCACGCGACGAACAACTTCCCGGAGTTCACCGGGCGGCTGTGCCCCGCGCCGTGCGAGACCGCCTGCGTCCTCGGCATCAACCAGGACCCGGTGACGATCAAGCGCGTCGAGGTCGAGCTGATCGACCGGGCGTTCGCCGAGGGCTGGGTCAAGCCGCAGCCCCCGGCCGTCAAGACCGGCAAGAAGGTCGCGGTCGTCGGCTCGGGCCCCGCGGGCCTGGCCGCCGCCCAGCAGCTCACCAGGGCAGGGCACGACGTCGTGGTCTACGAGCGCTCCGACGCGCTCGGCGGACTGCTGCGCCGCGGCATCCCCGAGTTCAAGATGGAGAAGCGCCACGTCGAGCGGCGCCTCGACCAGATGCGCGCCGAGGGCACGGTCTTCAAGACCGGCGTCAACGTCGGCGTCGACATCACCGCCGAGGAGCTGCGCGCCGAGTACGACGCCGTCGTCCTGGCGGGCGGCGCGACGGCCTGGCGCGACCTGAACGTCCCGGGCCGCGAGGCCAAGGGCATCTACCAGGCGATGGAGTACCTGCCCATCGCCAACAAGGTCGCCGAAGGCGTCCTCGCGGAGCCGACCATCTCCGCCGAGGGCAAGCACGTCGTCGTCATCGGCGGCGGCGACACCGGAGCCGACTGCATCGGCACCGCGCTGCGCCAGGGCGCCGCGTCGGTGACGCAGCTGGAGATCATGCCGAAGCCGCCGGAGCTGCGTCCGGGCCACCAGCCCTGGCCGACGTTCCCCATCCTGTTCAAGATGGAGAGCGCGCACGAGGAGCTGGAGGCCTCCGGCGGCCCCCGCGTCTACGCGGCCAACACGCTCGGCTTCACCGCCGACGAGGACGGCAACGTCAAGTCGCTGCGCCTCGTCGACGTCGAGGGCCCCTCCACCGGCTTCAAGCCGATCGAGGGCACCGAGCGGGAGATCCCGGCCGAGCTCGTCACGCTGTCGATGGGCTTCCTCGGCCCGCAGCGCGAGGGCCTGCTGGAGCAGCTCGGCGTCGAGCTGGACCAGCGCGGCAACGTGGTGCGGAACCTGGACTACCGGACCTCCGTCGACGGCGTCTACGTCGCCGGCGACATGGGCCGCGGCCAGTCCCTGATCGTCTGGGCGATCGCCGAGGGCCGCTCCGCCGCGTCCCGCGTCGACCAGGACCTCCAGGGCTCCACCGCGCTGCCGTACCCGATCCCGCCGAACGCCCGCCCGATCGCGTAAGGCACGAAAGAGCACCCGCAAGGGCGCGCCCCCATCTTGGGGACGCGCCCTTCGGCGTTCCCGGGCCGGAGTCGCGTGGCGATTCGGATTTCCGGCCCCAAAACCCGGGGGCGGGCCCTACGCTCGGGACCGGACGGACCGTCACCGTCCGACTACCGCACAAAGGTGGTGACATGTCCCAGATTTATGAGTTTCCGGGGGAGCAGGAAAGCCCGGAAGTGCCTGAGGCTCCCCGGAATCTGCACTCCCATTTCGCCGACACCCTTCGCGTCCTGCGGCGCTTCAAGGGCGTCACCCAGCTGGAAGTGGCCAGGGCGATCTTCATCGCCCGGGAGACCTACACCGGCTGGGAGAACCAGCGCGTGCTCCCCGACGACGAGAACTGCGTCGCCCTCGACGGGTTCTTCGACACCGGCGTGTACCTCCAGAACCTCCGCGAACAGTGCCGCAGGGAACACGTCGCGAGCTGGTTCAAGGTGTTCTCCGGATATGAGAACGGGTGCCGAGAACTCCGCGGCTACGAGCCCTCCTATATCCCGGGGGTCCTGCAAACGGAGGGCTATATCCGCGCGATCGCGGGGGCCAAGCCGGTGGACGAGGCTCTCTTGGCCAAAAGGCTCTCCAGAAAGGAGAAGCTGATAAGGCCAGAGAACCCGGCCCATCTCTTCGCGGTCATCGACGAGGCGGCCCTGGTCCGCACGTGGCGGCGGCCGGACGCCATCGGCGAACAGCTCGCTCACCTTCTGGAGATGGGCGCCCGCCCGAACATCCACATCCAGGTGACGCGCCTGAACGTCCCCGCGCACGACGGTGCGCGCGGTGCGCTGGCCATCGCCACGATGCCGGACCGCAGGCGCGTCGGCTGGGTGGAGGCGCAGTTCGGCGGACGGCTCATCCAGGACGAGGGTGAGATCTTCGACCTGGCCCTACTGTTTGATGAGATCAGGGGTGTCGCCCTCTCCGAGGAAGCGTCCCTGGCGTACATCGAACAGATCATGGAGATGATGCACGATGATCGAGTGGCGTAAGAGCAGCCGCAGTAATAGCGACCTGACCAGCAGCTGCGTCGAGCTCTCCACGAACACCCTCGACGCCACCCTGGTCCAGGACTCCAAGAATCCCGGTGCGTGGCTGACGCTGTCGGCGGGTGAGCTCGCGTCGTTCGTGGCGCGCGTCAAGTCCGGTCGCCTCGACGGCTGATCTCGGCCCGCGTCGGCGGTGTTCCCCTTCGTGTGGTGGGCGTGTCTCCTCTGGGAGGCCCTCCGCTCCCGAACGTGGCCCCAGCCGCCATGTAGCTGTGGGTGACGGCGGTTACGGTGTGCGGTCTCGCAGAAATGACCGGTTCTGCGAGACTCGGGTGGGTGGAGATGGCGCCGGAGGAGGCCGCCGCGGCGGTCGAGCGCTACGACTGCCCGAACTGCGAGGCGATGGCGCCGTCGCCGTGCCGGACCCGCGGCGGGAAGGTCGCCTCGAAGTACCACACCGCCCGGTTCATCCTCGTGCCCGCGCTCCGTGACCTCCTCGACGTCCCGGTCCCCGCGGGGCGCAGGCCCGGCGCACCCTGGCAGGCCCTGCCGCCCGTCGCACCGGCCGAGGTCGCGCCCACCGCGCCGCCGAACCATGGCCTTCGCCGCGGGCCTGCAAGCCGCCGGGATCCAGCTAGAGCTCCTCACCGGGCCGCTCACCGGGATCTACGACCCCGCCGGGCTCGGTGCCGTGCTCTTCGCCGTCCTGGCCGTCGCCGCCCAGCTCGACCGCGACTACATCCGCGACAAGACCCTGGAGGGCCAGCAGACCGCCGCCGCCCGAGGCCGCCACGGCGGACGCCCCAAAGTCATCGACGACGACATGATCACCTTCGCCCTCGCCCTGCGCGACAAAGGCATCCCCGTTCCCGACATCGCCGCCAAGCTCACCATCAAGACCGGCAAGAACACCGGCCGGCACCCCTCCGTCGCCTCGGTCTACCGCGCCCTCGCCGACGCCGACGAACAGACCGCCTAGGCCTGCGCTCCGACCGTCATCGAACCGACGCCGAAGCCCGCCCGCTACCGCTACTTCCTGTACCAATCCTCCTCGCGGGCCGAACGGGCCTCGGAGCTGGAGCGGCTGCGGGTGCGTTCGGGAGTGGCGGGCCGATTCGAGGTGATCTTTCACTTCGGGTCGTCGTAGTCGATGTGGAGGGTGTGGGTGGTGGGGCGGGATTGGCAGGTCAGGATCTGGCCTTGGGTGATGTCGTCGTCGGTGAGTGCGTAGTTCTGTTCCATGTGGACCGTCCCGGTGCGCAGTCGGGCCATGCAGGTTCCGCAGGCTCCGCCGGTGCAGGAGTAGGGGACGTCCAGGCCGTTGCGCAGGGCGGCTTCGAGCAGGGATTCATCGCCGGTGGTGGACAGGTGGTGGGTGTGGCCGTCCAGGGTGAGTCGCAGGCTGGCGGGCACCACGCTGATGTTCGCGGAGATGATCGGCTCGTCGGTGGTGAACAGTTCGCGGTGGACGTGCTGGCGCGGGACGCCGTGTTCGGTGAGCGCGTCGGTGATGGTGTCGGTGAGCTGCTGCGGGCCGCACAGGTACCAGGCGTCGGCGTCGGCGAGCCGGTGGCCGCGGTGGGCCGTGTCGGTGAGCAGCCGGCCCAGCACCTCGGCGGTGAGCCGTCCGGGCAGGGTCCGTTCGTAGTCGGGCTGGTCGTCGTCGCGGGGGCGTGTTTCGGAGCGGGTGTCGCGGGAGTGCAGGTGCACGATGCGCAGCCGTCCTTCGAACTGGCGGGCCAGCAGGGACAGTTCGTCGGCGAACATCGTCGAGTCGGCGCTGCGGTTGGCGTACAGCAGTGTGGCGCGGGTGTGCGGTTCTCCGGCCAGCGTGCTGGCCACGATCGAGATGATGGGGGTGATGCCGCTTCCGGCGGCCACGGCGGCCAGGTGCCGGCTGGCGGTGGGCTCGGGTGTGAGAGTGAAGCTGCCCGCGGGCGGCATCACCTCCAGCACGTCCCCGGCGCGTAGCCGGGTCGTGGCGAAGGTGGAGAACAGACCTCCGTCGATGTGCTGCACCGCTATGCGCAGCACGCCCGAGCCGGCCATGGCGCAGATCGAGTAGGTGCGCCGCACCGGTGTGCCGTTGATGGTCGCGCGGACCGTGAGGTGCTGGCCCGGGCGGAACGTGAAGGTGTCCCGCAGGTCGTCGGGGACCTCGAAGGTGATCGAGACGGCCCGGTCGGTGAGCCGCCGCACGTCACTGACCGCCAGCGGGTGGAACCCGGTCCGCGTCCGCGCGCTGACGGTGTCCTGCTCGTGATCCTGCTGGTAGTTCTCGGCGATCTGCCGCCACGCCCGGTATTCCGTCGGCGTCAGCTCCCGTCCCCAAGCGGTGGCGATGGGCACGTGGCGGTCGAGGTAGTCGGCTTCGGTGTTCCGCCAGGCGTCCACGTAGCGGTAGAAGGGGATGGTGGGGTGGATGTGATGGACGAGATGGTAGTTCTGGTAGAACATCAGCGGTGTCATCACCCGTTCCCAGCCGACCCTTACGCGGGTGGCGTGGAACCGGTTGACCCGGGCCGAGACCCCGAGGTCGTGGTGCGGGAGCCAGTCGAACCACCAGGCCAGCACTCCGAGCGCGATGCGCTGCGGGATCAGGCAGATCACCAGCAGTTCCCAGCCGTGTCCGGTCGCCACCAGCGCGGCCAGTACCCCGAGGACGACGAGCAGGTGGGTCACGAACCCCAGTACTTCGCGGCGCGGGCGGCGCGGCAGGCGCGGTAGGTAGAAGCGCAGGTACCAGATGTCCATGGTCAGCCAGCGGAACGGCAGCTGCCAGGCCGGCCCCTGCTCGGTCCACGCGTCCGGATCGGTGTGGATGTCCTCGTTGGTGTTGCGGTGGTGCTCGATGTGGACGTACTTGAACATGGGGAAGGTCCCCAATACGGTCACGAACGGCATCGCCAGCCGTCCGAGCCATGGGTTGACCCAGCTCGCGCGTCCCGCGGCGTGATGCACCGACTCGTGCAGCACCGTGAACATCGCGAACGACGCGGCCGCGTGCACCGGCACGGTCAGCCACAGCCAGCCGGCGGGCAGGGCGCCGTTGCACGCGAGCACGGCCAGGGCCGTCGCCGCACCCCAGGCCAGCAGCGCTGTCGACCAGACCAGCATGGTCGGGATCGCGATGTAGGGGAGCCGGATGCCCGGGTCCGGCACTCCCCGGCGTACCGCGGCCGCCTCGCTCTCGGAAAGTACCTGCTCAGCGGTGCCCCGGTCGCGTTCGCGGTGGGGTTCGGTCGTGCCCGTCGTCATCGCTGATCTCCTCAACGTCCGGCCGGTCGCCTCGGCGGGACGCGACCCGCAGAGCGCCCAACCGGGTTTACATGTCTTGCTGATATGCCCCGACGGTACACAAATGAAGTTTGAGTGTGAAGTAGGGGGGCAAATCGTTCGCTGTCGTATAGTTGGGTGCGTGGGCAACCAGGGATTTCATGCCGAGGTGCGGGACCTCCTGCGCGATCGGCTGCTCGATGCGGCCTTCGACCTGACCTGCGCCAGCGGCTGGCAGGCCGTGACCATGGGCCGCGTCGCCGAGCGGGTCGGCGTCAGCCGCAAGACCGTCTACAACGAGATGGGTGCCAAGACCGCACTCGGCGAGGCCCTCATCGCCCGCGAGACCGAACGGTTCCTCGCCGGAGTCTCCGCTCAACTGCGCGCCCACCCGGGCGACCTCGGTCGCGGCCTGCCCGCCGCCGCCGAGTACGTGCTCCGCACGGCTGCCGACAACCCGCTCGTCAAAGCCGTCATGCTCGGCGCGGACGGCGGAAGCAACGACCTGCTGCCCCTGCTGACCGTCCGTCCCGAGCCCGTCCTCCGACGCGCACTGGACCACATCCGAATCGAAGCCGCCCAGCTCAACCCGCAGACGGACCCTGACAAGCTCGCATGGCTGATCGAAGTGGCCGTCCGACTCACCCTCAGCCACCTGACACAGCCCACCGGGCCGATCGAAGCCGCGACCGCCCAGATCCGGACCCTCGTCCAGTACACGACGAGGGCCGCCTGATGCCGCCCCGCTGGCGCGGACTCATCGCCGACTGACGACGGCCGCCTGCGTGTCACACGCCCCCCGTTTGGTGCGACGGCACCCGAAGAGGGCGAGGGGCGGGCCTCAGCTCGGGCGGGTCGCGGCGCTGATGGTGTTCCACCACACGTCGCTGATGGCGGCGACGATGTGCTGGTCGTCGTGGCCGGTGTCATCTCGCACGGCCTGCTGGTAGCAGGTGCGTTCGGTCATCCAGACCAGTGCCGTCGCGGTCGCGGCCGCACGGTCGGGCGCCAGGCCGGCGGTCCGGAGCCGCAGAGCGGCTCCGTCGATGATCCGTCGAACGATCGACGACCACTGGGCGGCGATCTGCTCGTCGTAGCCGGCCGCTTCGACGACGGCCCGAACGAGCGTGGCGTGCTCCCGGAAGCCTTCGAGCAGCGCCCGCGTCGACGCGGTCACTTCGGCGCGGCTGATCGGCCCCTCGCCGACGAGGAACGGGTCGAGCGCGGTGATCGCGGCACCGCCGGCGTCCTGCAGCAGGGCCAGGAGCAGCAGGCGCCGGTCTTCGAAGTGCGCGTAGAAGGCGGTGCGTGTGCGGCCCGCGCGCTCGGCGATGCGGCTGACGCTCAGGTCGGCAAACGATGCTCCTTCGTCGAGCAGTGCCTTGGTCGCCGCGAGGAGAGCCTGTTCGGTCGCTCGGCCTCGCGGGTCGTTTCTGGTGCGTTTGTCGAGAACCGACACAGCTCAACGGTAGCGCAAGGCATGTAAGACCGACATCTTGTAATGACACACTGTCTGTTTTAGCCTTCAGGGGCGCGGCGCTCGTGCCGCGTGACCTCTATCTGGAGACTCCATGGACGTCAAGGCAGGCCGGTACACCGCGAACTACCCGGACGACTTCGTCGTCTTCTTCATCGGGATGCGCATCAACGAGCTGTGGCGCGCGAACGAATGGGTGCCCGTGATGCGGGCGGCGTTCGCAATGAACAAGGAGCTCAAGGAGCTCCCCGACACGCCGCTGCTGGAGTCGCGGACGCTGCTGACCCTCACGGACTGGCGCGTGCCGATGTTCATCCAGTACTGGCGCTCGATGGACGAGCTCGAAGCGTGGGCGAGCAACAAAGACCTCAAGCACCGCCCCGCGCAGCGCGAGTTCTTTCGCCGCACCGCCTACAACGGCCACGTCGGCGTCTGGCATGAGACCTACCGCGTGAAGGCCGGCGAGTTCGAGGCGATCTACGCGAACATGCCCCGAATGGGCCTGGCCGCCGCCGGCGAATACCGGAACCTGCGCGAGAAATCCACCATGCGCGACCGCGTGGGCAACACCGACGCTCACTGACCCCCAGCCCCATCAAGGCACCCCGCCGAACCGCGCGCTCCCGGCACCGTTCACTCACTCGCCGAGCCCCGAAAGGCATCTCCAGGCGATGCTGGACACCCTCGTGCGCGGCCCCATCCTCCACCGACGACGGCCGCCGGCGGGTCACACGACCCTGGCCGGACAACCGGCCCATGAGCAGACCGTCGCTGGGCCGACCTACTGTCCGATCAGCCGGGCTGAACGGCCGTCACCAGACCAACGCCCGCATCACCGCCCCAGCGGGCGGAACCCGGCATCGCCACGCCCCCAGCGACCACGAACAGTGATCAGGACCCGACGGACGCCGGGAACACAGATCGCACGATCAACGGCTCCTGCCAGTCTCGCAGGCCGATCTGGGTGAGGTGGTCCAGGACGAGCTCGCGCGCCCGCGCCTGGGTTCGGCGCTCGGCCGGGGTGAGGGTGAGCAGCAGCTCCCGGTCGCGGTCGTTGAGGTCGTCGCGGGCATCAAGCGCGGCGGACGCGGCGGCCGAGGGCTCCAAGGGTCCTCCATGAGGCGAGGTCAGGCGGCGAGGCCGAGGTCGAAGCGGCGGCGTGGGAGAACGCGAACCCGACCAGGGACTGGCCGTGGGTGTCGGTGTACTGGCGGTCGATGGTCGCGTCGGTGCAGTGCCGCAGCACTCCCTCCATCATCGCCGCGACCTCGGAGGCGTTGCAGGAGCGCGCACGCGGTGCCGTTGCCCCACCACAGCGGGTCCCGCATCTTCAACGTCGCGTTCACCAGGGTCGCGACCGCCGCGCGCAGGTTGTCGCGGTTCACGAACAGGTGCCGGGTGGCGCGCAGTGCGGCTTCGGTCTCGCCGTGGCGGCCGCCGTCGGCGACCCGCTTGATCCCGACGTTCGTGCCCAGCGCGTACAGGACCAGCAGCAGCCGCTTGCGGATCACCTCCCGCGGCGTGACCCGCCTGCATCGACGCCCGCATCGCCTCCTTCAGCGTCTCGATGAACACCGAGGGGTCCAGCGGCCGGCGCAGATTCTCGTAGTGGACGTCCCGCATGTCCTCGAAGTCCGCCAGCAGGTCCTCCTCGGGGTCGCGCCAGCGGCGGGCGCCGGAGACCGGCCGGTAGGCGGTGTTGTTGCACTTGAACTCGATCGCCTCCAGCAGCTTGGGCAGCATCTGCCGGTAGTAGTTCGAATACGAGCTGCTCAGCACTGTCCGCACCCGCGCCTTGTAGGCCTTCGCATCGGCCTTCGCCTCCGCGACCAGCGCCTTCAGCGTCGCCTCCCCGCCCGCCACCGCCGGGAACACCACCTGGCGGACCGAGCCGTCCGGCTCCCGCAGGGACGCCTCGGCGATCGAGAACAGCTTCTCGGTCTTGCGGTGCACCTTGCGGGCCTCGGCCTCGATCACGTTGTCGACCTTCCGCTCCGCCCGCGTGTTCACCTTCGACACCAGGCCGATGAACAGATCGACCAGCGCGTCCGTGATCTCCGTCGTCCGCGACCACGCCAGCGCCGCCATCAACGTGAGGCGGACCGGCGGCTGCATCGCCGCGAAATCCGACGGATGCGACGCCATCGCCCGCGCCCGCCAGGAGGCCACCAGCCGGTCCGACACCCCGCCGAACAGATCCGCCGGCAACCCCAGCGCCCGAGCGCGCCGGAGCTTCACGATCTCCTCCAGCAGCGTCTCCAACCCCAGACGGCCCGGATCGGACTTCAACTCCAGCAGGAACCCGTCATCGCCCGTGGCCAGCTCCCACAACGACCGCGCCGCATCCGCCGACAACCCGTTCAGCACCTGCGTGCAGAACTCCCGCTCGAATCGCGCCCGCCCCGCCCCCACGATCCGCTCCACCCGGCCCGGAGGCTCGATCCTCAACCTCCGGCACCGCCCCAGCACCTCAGCCCGCAGCCGGCCCGACCAGTCGTACTCCGCCAGCAGCGCCGGATCGACCTTCACCTGCCCCGCCACATAGTCGACCGCGGCCTTCGGCACCTCACCCGCATGCCGAGGAAAACGGCCCTCCAACTCGAAGAACTTCAACAGCAACCCGAAACCCAGACGAGTCGCCCCACTCTTGTTCCCCACCAGATCCCAGTCACCGTCCAGCAGCGTCCACGCCCCGACCAAGCTCCTCCGGCTCCCACTCCCGACGCACCCGAACCCACCCCTCCACCCGACCGTCTCCGACACGAACACGATCAAGCACCACCCACACCCAACCAGCCCGGTTTCACCCCTCCGAGACGATCACGAGCCGCAATCATGATCACTCACCCAGCTACACGGCGGCTGGGGCCACGTTCGGGAGCGGAGGGCCTGGGAGGCGCGCCCGTCGGCGTTCGGTGACGTGGGTCACATTGTTCTGCGATATGTCGCGTTCTATTCTACTGATAGTCAACGATATATCGAGAAGGGGTCGTCATGGCGCGAGGCGGATGGGTGCTGGACAGGCTGCTGGTGCGCGGGACGGTCGCGGCGGCCGAGGACGCGGGCGGGCGGTGGCGGCGGGTGCGGATCGAAGGGGTGCCGGGGCTGGACTGGAAGCCGGGGCAGCAGATCCGGGTGCAGGTGGGGGAGCTGTCGCTGCGCGGCGCGTTCGACCTGCTGCGGACGTACTCGGTGTGGGACTACGACGGCGACGCGATCGAGCTGCGCGTCTTCGGCCACGGCGACGGCCCGGGGGCCGCCTGGGGCCGCGCGGTGAAGGCGGGCGACGAGGTCATGTTCAAGGCCCCCGAAGGCGGCTTCACGCTGCGTGAGGGCGCGCCGGGCCACCTGTTCGTCGGCGAGGAGACGGCCTCGGTCGCCTTCGGCGCCCTGACCCGCGGCCTCGAAGGCGCGCGCGCCATCGTGGAGACCGCCGACGCGGCCGACCGCCTCCCGCTCGCCGCCGACACCACCTGGCTCGACCGCGGCCCCGACTCCGCCCACGACTCCCGCCGCGTGGTCGAAGCCGTCGCCGCCCTGGAGAGTCTCAAGCCCGGCACCATCGCCTACCTCGCCGGCGAGGCCAAGACCTGCCAGTCCGTCAAGAAGCACCTCCTGCACGACCGCTCCTGGCCCCGCCGCGACATCATCGTCAAACCCTTCTGGACCCCGGGCCGCAAAGGCATGGACTGATCCGCCCCCGAGAGGCCGCGCATGGGCCTAGCGTTCGGTGCATGAGCGGCACCTGGTCGATCGACATGCTGCGCCGACCGGCGCGGAGGGCCTCCGCGCTCCGGGAGCGGATCTTCTTGACCGGGCGCGGCGAACACGTCGGGGCGGGCGAACTGGAGGACCTGGAGGACGCCCTCGCCCTGGCCCGGCACGAGCTGCGCGCGGCCTCGGGCACCGAGGCGTACGTCCGCCACGAGGAGGCGATGCGGCTCGCCGGGTTTGACGTGTGACCGCGACCGCCGTCGCGACGGCCATCGCCGTCCGGTGCGCTGCGGGGAGCGAGCGGGTGCTGCCCGGGGGAGTTTTCCACAGGCGTTAGTGCAGGTCAGAGTGGGGGCGCTTAGGGTGGGGGCATGCGGATCTTTGTGGTGGACGCGTTCACGGACGAGGCGTTCGGCGGGAATCCGGCGGGGGTGTGCCTGCTGGAGAAGCCCGCGGAGCCGAAGTGGATGCAGGCGGTGGCGGCCGAGATGCGGCACTCCGAGACGGCGTTCGTGCGGGCGCTGGACGAGGGGTTCGAGCTGCGGTGGTTCACGCCCGCGACCGAGGTCAGGCTGTGCGGGCACGCGACCCTCGCGGCGGCTCGGGCGATCTACGCCGAAGGGCTCGCCGAGCCATGGCAGACCGTGGAGTTCTCCACGCTGAGCGGGCTGCTCACCGTCAAGCAGGAGGAGGAGGGGCTGCGGCTGGACTTCCCCGCGGTGCCCGCCGAACGCGTCGAGCCACCGGCCGGGCTGGCCGCGGCACTCGGCGCGGAGCCGGTGTTCACCGCGCGCAACGCCCAGAACGACATCCTCGCCGTCATGCCCGACGCCTCCGTCGTGCGGGGCCTGCGCCCGGACTTCGCGCTGCTGGAGACCGTCGAGGCACGCGGCGTCTGCGTCACCGCGCCCGCCGACGCCGAGGCGGGCGGCGCCGACTTCGTCTCCCGGTTCTTCGCCCCGTCCGTGGGCGTCCCGGAAGACCCGGTCACCGGCTCCGCCCACTGCATGCTCGCCCCCTACTGGGCCGAGCGCCTCGGCCGCGACACCCTCACCGGCCTCCAGGTCTCGGCCCGCTCCGGCAAGGTGGGCGTCCGCCTCGAAGGCGGCCGCGTCCACCTCACCGGCCAGGCCGTCATCGTCCTGATAGGGGAACTCATGGTGTGAAGCGGAGCGGGCCGCGCGTCAGGAACGCGCAGCCTCCAACCACGCCTCGATCTCGTCGGCCCGGCGGGGCAGGCCTGCGGAGAGGTTGACGGCGCCGTTCTCGGTGACGACGAGGTCGTCTTCGATGCGGACGCCGATGCCGCGGAGTTCCTCGGGGAGGGTGAGGTCGTCGGGCTGGAGGTAGAGGCCGGGCTCGACCGTGAGGACATGGCCGGGCTCAAGGACGCCGTCGAGGTAGGTCTCGGCGCGGGCCTTGGCGCAGTCGTGGACGTCCATGCCGAGCATGTGGCCGGAGCTGCACAGGGTGTAGCGGCGGTACAGGCCCGATTCGGGGTCGAGGGCGGCTTCGGCGCCGCCGGGCAGCAGGCCCCAGTCGTCGAGGCCCTCGGCGAGCACGCGGGTGGCGGCGTTGTGGAAGTCGCGGAAGCGGGCGCCGGGCTTGACGGCGGCGATCGCGGCCTCCTGGGCGGCGTAGACGAGGTCGTAGACGCGGCGCTGGGCGTCGGTGAAGCGGCCGCCTCCGGGAAGGGTGCGGGTGATGTCGGCGGTGTAGAAGGAGTCGGTCTCGACGCCCGCGTCGAGCAGCAGGAGCTTGCCGTCGGGCACCGGGCCGTCGTTGCGGATCCAGTGCAGCACGCAGGCGTGCGCGCCGGCGGCGGCGATGGTCTCGTAGCCGGTGCCGTTGCCGTCGAGGCGGGCGCGCCGGTTGAAGGTCGCCTCGACCCAGCGCTCGCCGCGCGGGTGGCGCAGCGCGAACGGCAGTTCGGCGGCGACGTCGCCGAATCCGGCGGCGGTGAAGTCGACGGCGGCTTTGAGCTGGGACACCTCGTACTCGTCCTTGACCAGGCGCAGTTCGGCGAGGACGGCGTGCAGTTCGTGGTCGGCGGTGGGTCCGGCGTGCGGCGGGACCAGCGTGTCGATCGTGGCGTCGACGCCGCGGATCACGCGGACGGGCGCGGCACCGGAGGTGATCCGGCCGGGCAGCCCCTCAAGGTCGGCGGCCTCCAAACCGAGGGCGGCTTCGGTCTCGGCGAGGGTGCGGCGGCGGCCGACCCACAGCTCGCCGTGCCTGCGGTCGCGGTAGAACTGCGCGCCCATCGGGGAGTCGTCGCGCGGGGAGCGCGGGTGCGTGTAGAGCACCGCCTCGTGGCCCGACGGGGTCGGCTCCAGCACCAGCACCGCGTCGGGCACCGCCTCGGTGGCGATCTCGGCGGTGAGGTGCGCGAACGCCGTGTGCGGCCGGAACGCGAAGTCGCAGTCGTTGCTGCGCACCTTCAGCCCGCCCGCGGGGATCACCAGCCGCTCGCCCGGGAACCGCGCCGACACCGCGGCCCGCCGCTTCGCCGCGTACACCGCCGCGGGAACGGCCTCCACCGGCACGTCGGTCGCCGCCCACCCGTGCCGGAAGAACTCCGCAAGAGCATCGCTGACCGGCAGATCATGGCTTCCGGTGGCGAACCGGGCATCGCTGGAGTTGTTCATCGGCGCGCTTTCCATAACGTCGTAGCAGGTGAAGACCGGCCCACTTTACGACCGCGCCGCCCCTCCTGCCCCCACCAGCCCCACAAAACCACCCACCTCGACCACCGCCGGACCCCTCCACCCGGCCCGGACCCATAACCTCCGCCCCTTGACCTCCGCCCCTGCCCCGGTTCGCAGAGGCCCCCGATCACCAGCCCTACCGCAGGCCCCCGGGGCCGGAGGTGGGGCGAGTGAGCCAAGCTCTGACGGCGGTGTCGACGTCGGGGATGGTGAGGGGGGTGAGGGGGAGGGTCGTGGGGGTGGGGCGGAGGCCTTCGAGGACGAGGGTGTGGTAGCGGAGCCAGGGGCGGCCCGGGGCGTGGCGGGTGTGTTCGGCGATGGTGGCGACGGCCATGAGGAGGAGGGCGAGGTCGCCGGTGCCGAGGTCGGCGCGGACGGCGCCGGCCTGCTTGGCGCGCTCCAGGAGGAGTTCGACGGGCGGGGTGAGGTCGCCGAGGACGCGGGTGAGGCGGTCGTCGTCGCCGGGGGCGAGGAGGAGTTCGCGCAGGCCCCGGTCGGTGAGGTGCTCGTCGGAGAAGCGCTGGAGGAACAACTCCAGCGCGGTCCACGGGTCGGGTTCGGCGAGGGCCTCTGCGGCGAGGCGGCGCAGTTCCTCGTGGCGCAGCGCGAAGACCGCGTCGACGAGGTCCTCGCGGGTGGGAAAGCGCCGGTAGACGGTGCCGATGCCGACCCCGGCGGTCCGGGCGACCTCTTCGAGGGTGGTGTCCATGCCCCGTTCGGCGAACAGCGTGCGGGCCGCGGCGAGGACGCGGGCGCGGTTCCGCGCGGCGTCCTTGCGCAGCGGCCTGATCGGAGTGGTCATGATGCGTGGATCTTACAGAAAAGTCTGTTTCGTCACATGACGCGGGATGAACCCCGGCCCGGCCGCTGACCTGGCCCTATCATCGACTCCCATGGAGACCGTCGAGACCGAGATCACCACCTGGTATCTGGAGCAGACCTCCCCGGACGATCTCGCCCCGGCCCGTCCCGCGCCGATCGAGGTGATCCGGGCCGAGGTGCCGAGCCCCGAGCTCAGCCGGTACCTGTACCTCGGCGTGGGCGGCGACTTCTTCTGGACCGACCGCCTGCCCTGGTCCCACGCCGACTGGGCCGAGTGGCTCGCCCGCCCCGGCGTCGAGACCTGGGTGGCGCACGACCGCGGCACCCCCGCCGGATACGCCGAGCTCAACCCGGGCGAGGGCGGCGACGTCGAGATCATCTGCTTCGGCCTGCTGCCCGCCTTCACCGGCAAGGGCTTCGGCGGCCACCTCCTCACCGAGGCGGTCCGCCGCGCCTGGACCCTGGGCGAGCGCCACGACCGCCCGGCCACCTCCCGCGTCTGGCTGCACACCTGCTCCCTGGACGGCTCCGCCGCCCTCCCGAACTACACCAAGCGCGGATTCCGGGTCTACGACACGAAGACCGCCGTCGAGCCCGTCTGGGAGCGCCCCCTCGGCCCCTGGCCGGGCGCCCGTCCCTGAAGCGGGGCGGCGCGTCGGGGCGGCACACTGAGAAATCGGTGAGAGTGCGCTGAGAAAGCCCGGCGGTCCACGGAGCACGGGCGCGCGGTGGCTACGTTTGGGGCATGACTACTCCGGACGAGCCCCGTGCCCACATCCTCGTCGTGGACGACGAGCCGGCCGTCCGCGAGTCCCTCACCAGCAGCCTGATCTTCGAGGGCTACCAGGTCAGCGAGGCGGGCGACGGCGTCGAGGCACTGGAGCAGGCCGAGAAGATCCACCCCGACCTCCTCATCCTCGACGTCCTCATGCCCCGCATGGACGGCCTGACGGCCTGCCGCCGCCTGCGCACCGGCGGCGACGCCACCCCCGTGCTGATGCTGACGGCCCGCGACATGGTCGGCGACCGCGTCACCGGCCTGGACGCCGGCGCCGACGACTACCTCGTCAAGCCGTTCGAGCTCGACGAGCTGCTCGCCCGCGTCCGCGCCCTGCTGCGCCGCAGCGCCATGACGGGCGGGCCGCGCCCCGCCGAGAGCGACGCCGACGAGGTCCTGGAGTTCGCCGGCCTGCGCATGAACACCCTCACCCGCGAGGTCACCCGCGACGGCCGCGCCCTGGAGCTGACCCGCACCGAGTACATGCTGCTGGAGATGTTCATGGCGCATCCCCGCCAGGTGCTCACCCGCGAGCAGATCCTGGAGACCGTGTGGGGCTTCGACTTCGAACCCGCCTCCAACTCCCTCGACGTCTACGTGATGTACCTGCGCCGCAAGACCGAGATCGACGGCATGCCGCGGCTCGTGCACACCGTCCGGGGCGTCGGTTACGTCCTGCGTCCGGGATCATGAGCCGGCTCCCGCTGCGCGGGCGGATCGCGCTGCTCGCCGCCGCGGCCGTCGCCGTCGCCGTCGCCGCCTGCGCGGTCGCGAGCTGGTTCCTCGTCCGCGACGCGCTCTACGGGCAGCTCGACGGCCAGCTCAGGGTGATTGCCGAGGGCCGGCCGAACCTCGACCGCGCGGAGTGGACCCCCAACGAGATCGAACGCGCGATCGACACGTGCAGCTCCGAGCCGATCGCCGAGGAGGACGGCTGGTTCGGGCCCCTGCGCGCGCCCGGGGACCGGCTCCAGCAGGCCGTGCTGCCCGACGGCAAGGTCTGCACGATGCCGGGCGGCGGCAAGATGCCGGTCAGCGAGGCCGACCTCGCGGTGGCGCGCGGGGACACCGACCGCGCCCTGCACAACGGGACCGGCGAGACCTCCAGCGGGGAGGCGATCGACGTCCGCGTCCTCACCTCCGCCCAGTACCTGACCGCCGACGGCTACCGGATCACGGTCATGACGGCGCTGCCCCTGGAGCGGGTCACCGTGCCGCTCAACGAACTCGCCCTCACCCTCCTGCTCGTCTCGGCCTGCGGGATCGTCGGATCGGCCATCGCCGGCCTGGTGATCGCCCGCGCGTCGCTGAAGCCGGTCGACAAGCTGACCGACGCCGTCGAGGAGGTCGCGCGGACCGAGGACCTGTCGGTGCGCATCCCCGAGGAGGGGACCGACGAGATCGCGAGGCTCGGCCGCTCCTTCAACACGATGACCGCGGCGCTCGCCGCCTCCCAGGAGCGCCAGCGCAACCTGATCGCCGACGCCGGGCACGAACTGCGCACCCCGCTGACGAGCATGCGCACCAACATCGACCTGCTGATCCGCAGCCAGGAGACCGGCCGGGAGCTGCCGCCGGAGACCAAGACGCGGCTGCTGGCCAGCGTCCGCGCCCAGATGCGCGAGCTGACCACCCTCATCGGCGACCTCCTCCAGCTCGGCAGCCCGGCCGCCAAGCCCCGCGAGAACACCGAGGTCGCCTTCCACGAGGTGGTCGAGCGCGCGGTGGAGCGGGCGCGGCTGCGGGGGCCGAGCCTGACCGTCACGTCGAGCCTCCAGCCGTGGTGGGTCGAGGGCGACCCCGACAGCCTGGAGCGCGCGGTGGTGAACCTCTGCGACAACGCGGTGAAGTTCAGCCCGTCCGGCGGGACCGTCGAGGTCACCCTCGACCACGGCGTCCTGCTCGTGCGCGACGAGGGCCCGGGCGTCTCGGAGGAGGACCTCCCGTACGTCTTCGAGCGGTTCTGGCGCTCGCCTTCGGCGCGCAGCCTGCCCGGCTCCGGGCTCGGCCTGTCGATCGTGGCGCAGATCGCCCGCGAGGCGGGCGGGGACGTCTCCCTCGCGCCCGCGACGGGCGGGGGAACCGTGGCGCGGCTGGCCCTCCCGGGGACTCTCATCCGTCGTTAAGCCGCGCATCAGGGCCCTCCCAGGGCCGGTCGGCATCTTGAACGCCATGAGCGCAACCATCGACCTCCCCGGAGGGAGTCAAGCGCAGGCCACGGCTCCGCCGCCCCGGCGTCCGGAGAAGCTGGTCGAGGTCGTCATCCCCGTCCACAACGAGGAGCACGTCCTGGAGGCCAGCGTCCGCCGACTCCACTCCTACCTGTCCGACACGTTCCCGTACGGCTTCCGGATCACCGTCGCCGACAACGCCAGCACCGACCGCACCTCCGAGGTCGCCGCGCGGATCGCCGCCGACCTGCCGAGGGTGCGCGCGGTGCGGCTCGACCGCAAGGGCCGCGGCCTCGCGCTGCGGCACGTGTGGAGCGCCAGCGACGCCGACGTGGTCGCCTACATGGACGTCGACCTGTCGACCGATCTCGACGGCTTCCTCCCGCTGGTCGCGCCGCTCCTGTCGGGCCACTCCGACCTCGCGATCGGCAGCCGCCTCGACCACGGCTCGACCGTGGTGCGCGGGATGAAACGGGAGCTCATCTCACGCTGCTACAACCTGCTCTTGCGCACCACCCTCGCGGCCCGCTTCTCCGACGCCCAGTGCGGCTTCAAGGCGGCCCGCACCCAGGTCGTGCAGGCGCTGCTGCCCGACGTCGAGGACGACGCCTGGTTCTTCGACACCGAACTGCTGCTCCTGGCCGAGCGCACGGGGCTGCGCATCCACGAGGTGCCCGTCGACTGGATCGACGACCCCGACAGCCGCGTCGACGTCAGGCAGACCGCCCTCGACGACCTGCGGGGCATGGCCCGGGTCGCCCGCCGGATCGCGCGCGGCGAGTTCGGGGCCAAGGCGGCCCGGCCCCTCGCGCGGGACCTGCCGCGCGGGATGGGCCGCCAGATCCCGCGCTTCGCCCTCGTCGGCCTCGTGTCCACGATCGCGCAGCTCGTCCTGTACGTCCTGCTGCGCGGGATCATGTCGCCGCTCGCGGCCAACGCACTCAGCCTGCTGATCACGACCGTCGGCAACACCGCGGCGAACCGGCGCTTCACCTTCGGCGTCACCGGCCGGGCCGACGCGCTGCGCCACCAGGTGCAGGGCGGCATCGCGTTCCTCATCGGCCTCGGCCTCTCCACCGGCGCGCTCGCCCTGCTGCACGCGCTGGCCGACCAGCCGTCGCGGGGCGTCGAGGTCGCCGTCGTCCTCGTGGCGAACGCCCTCGCGACCCTTCTCCGGTTCCTTCTCATGCGCGTCTGGGTGTTCGGCCCCCGCGCCGCCACGGAGGCCCCCGCATCATGACCGCAGTCCTCGACGCGCCCGACCGGGCGCTGCCCCCCAAGGAGCGCCCCCTGATCGCGCGAGTGCTCCTCGGCAGGGCCGACGCGCCCCGCTGGGCCCGTCCCGTCCTGTGGGCGCTGCTGGTGCTCTCCGGAGCCCTGTACGCCTGGAACCTCTCGGCGTCCGGCGACGCCAACACCTACTACGCAGCGGCCGTCTACTCCGGCTCGGAGAGCTGGAAGGCCTGGTTCTTCGGCGCTCTCGACGCCGGCTCGTTCATCACCGTCGACAAGCCGCCGTTCGCCCTGTGGGTGATGGGGCTGTCGGCACGGATCTTCGGCTACTCCAGCTGGAGCATGCTGCTGCCGCAGGCGCTCATGGGCGTCGCGGCCGTCGGCGTCCTGTACTCCTCGGTGCGCCGCGGCCTGGTCGAACGGCTCGGCGCGGCCGGGGCCGCGGGGGGTGCGAGCGTCGCCGCGCTGGTGCTCGCGCTCACCCCGATCACCGTGGCGATCAACCGGGACAACAACCCCGACACGCTGCTGGTGCTGCTGCTCGTCGGGGCCGCCTGGTGCTGCCAGCGGGCCATCGCGAACGGGCGGCTGCTGCCGCTGCTGGCGTGCGCGGCGCTCATCGGCTGCGCCTTCAACACCAAGATGCTCCAGGGCTACCTTCCGCTGCCCGCCTTCGCGCTCGCCTACGTCGTGCTGGCCGACGCCGCGCTCGGCCGCCGGATCAGGAACCTGCTCCTCGCGGGCGTCGCGCTGGTCGTCTCCAGCGGCTGGTGGATGGGCGTCGTGGCGCTCTTCCCGGCCGACGGCCGCCCCTACATCGGCGGCAGCACCGACAACACGGTGTGGGACCTGGTGATCGGCTACAACGGGCTCGGCCGGATCTTCGGCAACGAGGGGTCCGGCGGCATGGGCGGCGGCGCGAGCTTCGGCGGCGAGGCAGGGGCCGGACGCCTGTTCAACGACATCGTGGGCGGCCAGATCTCCTGGCTGCTGCCCGCGGCCGTCCTGCTCGGACTGGCGGCCCTGGCGCTCGTGGGACGCGCCCGGCGCACCGACCCGGCCCGGGTGCTGCTGGTGCTGTGGGGCGGCTGGCTGGTGCTGCACTACGCGGTCTTCAGCTTCGCCGAGGGCACCTTCCACCCGTACTACACCACGGCCATGGGCCCGGCCATCGCCGCGCTCGTCGGGGCCGGCGGCGCGCTGCTGTGGCGGGCGCCGCGCCTCCTCGGCTGGGCGCTGCCGCTGGCCGTCGCGATCACCGGGGTGTGGGCGTTCGCGCTGCTGCGCCGCACGCCGGACTGGAACCCCTGGGTCGCCTGGACCGTCGCGGGCGCGGCCTTCGCCGCGGTGCTCGCGCTGCTGATCACTGCCTACGGACCGCGCGCGGGCCGGGTGCTCACGGCCTGCGCGCTCGCCCTCGCGCTCGTCGCGGGACTCGGCGGCCCGGCCGCCTACGCCACCGCGACCGCGGGCTCACCCGTCAACGGCACCAACCCCACCGCGGGCCCGGAGACCGGCATGGGCGGGTTCGGCGGCGGCCCCGGCGGGATGCGCGGGGGCGGCTTCCCCGGGGGCGGCCAGGCCCCGTCCGGCATGCCGGACGGCCAGGGCCTCCCCGGCGGTGAGGGCTTCCCGGGCGGAGGTGAAGGCTTCCCCGGGGGCTTCCCGGGCGGGGGAGAGGGCTTCCCCGGCCAGGACGGCCAGTCCGGTCAGGACGGGCGCGGCGGGTTCGGCGGCGGCGGGCCCGGCGGCCGGAGCAGCCTCGACGACGAGACCGTGGCCTACCTGGAGGAGCACCAGGGCTCGGCGAAGTGGCTCGTGGCCGTCTCGGACGCGCAGTCCGCCGGGTCGCTGATCCTCGGCACGGGACGCCCGGTGATCGCGATGGGCGGGTTCACCGGCTCGGACGCCGCGATGACGGTCGAGCGCCTGAAGCGGCTCGTCGCCGACGGCAGCCTCAAGTACATCGTCGTCGGGGGAGGCCGGGGCTTCGGCCGGCAGAGCGGCGGCGACGACGTCGACACCTGGGTCCAGGAGAACGGGACCGCGGTGGAAGAGGTCGGCGACGGTTCGCTCTACGAGCTTTCGGCCGGTTGAAATCCCCGATAACGCCCTCCGCCCGCAGTGGCGGAGGGCGTTATCGCGTGCGAATCTCGCATTTATGCGCATCATCCGGAGCATTCTGCTCGGAGGGGACGAAGGCCCCCGCTGGACTCGTCCGGTCCTCTGGGCGCTCGCCGCGCTCGCCGCCCTCCTGCACTTCCTGGGCATGGGTGCCGACCCGCACCCGTACCACCTCGTCGGCACGGCCTGCGCCGCCGCCGCGGTCCTGGTGCCGGCCGCCTCGGTTCGAGAGCGTTTCGGACACGGCGCGGGCGCCCTCGCCGCCCTCGTCCTCGCGCTGAGCCCCGTCGGCATCGGCCGCACCGCCTCCTCCGACGCCCTCGCGCTGCTCCTGCTTCTGCTCGCCGCCTACGCCGTCACCACTTCCGGGAAGATCCTTGTGCGGGCCTCCTGCGCGCTCGTCCTCGCCGCGGCGGGCGTCGCCGTCATGAACGCCGAGTCCTGGGGGGTGCCCGAGGGCGACACGGCAGCGCACGGCCTGGGGTCCCTCGGCCGCGCGGACATGCTCGAAGGCGCACCGGGCGGGCCGTTCCTCTGGCTACTGCCCTTCGCCGCCGCCTCGTTCGCCGCGGCCCTGGTGATCGCGCGCCGCGACCGGGCCCGCGTCGGCACGGTGCTGCTGTGGGGCGCGTGGACCGCGGTGACCTTCACCGCGTACTCCATCGACTCCTCCGCCGGGTCCGCGCCCGCCGTCCTCGTCCCTCCGGGCATCGCCGCGCTCGCCGCGATCGGCGCCGCGCTCATGGGCCGCGCAGGACGCCCGTGGCCCGCGATCCTGGCCGGCTGCGCGATAGGCACCGGGCTCGTCGCGTTCTTCGCCTTCGGCACCGCTCCGGACTTTCAACCCTGGCTGCGCTACGTCTTGCTCGCCCTCGCCTGCGCCTCGGCCGCGCTGACGGTCTGGCAGCGCCGGGCCTGCGGATCGGCCACCCTGTCCGGTCTGCTCGCCGGACTCGCCGGGCCCGCCGTCCTCGCGCTCGCCGCGGCGAGGGTCATCGGACCCGTCTGAACCAGGACACGTTCGCGCCGCGCGGCCGGATACGGGACGCCAAGGTCCACTCCGCTCTAATCTGGTGCCTCCCGTTCTCCCGGAGATCCCGTGCCCACCCTTCACAAGTTCGCGGCGCTCGTGCTCGGCGCCGCGCTGCTGTTCGGCCTCCTGCTCGCGCCCCAGGCCGAGGAGGAGCCAGGCGAGGTCGTCGCCAAGCCCTCGGGGGCCGCCACTGCGGCGCCCGCGGCGAATGCCGCGACTCCCACGGCCAAGCCGACGCCCACGAAGACGACCCCGCCGCCTCCGCAGCCCGCCTCGGCCGCCGCCATCGCGGCCAAGGCCAACGAGCTCGGCCAGGTCCCGGTGATCATGTACCACCGGATCATCGCCAAGCCGTTCTCCTCGATCGACCGCACGCCCGAGGAGCTGCGCAAGGAGCTGGAGACGCTGGCCAAGGCGAACTACGTGCCGATCACCGCCGCCGATTTCGTGCGCGGGACCATCGACATCCCGGCCGGGGCCCACCCCGTCGTGCTGACCTTCGACGACGGCAACCCCACCCAGTTCGCGCTCGACCCGAGCGGCAACCCGGTGGCCGACACCGCGGTGGGCGTCCTGTTCGAGGTGGCCTCGCGGTACCCGGCCTTCCGGCCGATCGCGACGTTCTACATCAACAAGGACCCGTTCCAGCTCGGCGAGGAGGCCAACCCAGGCGCCACGTGGCTGGTCCAGCACGGGTTCGAGATCGGCAACCACACCCAGACACACCCGAACCTCGCGGGCATGTCGCGCAAGGGCGTCGAGGCGGAGATCGCGAAGAACGAGGCGGTCGTCGAGAAGATCTCCGGCGCCCGGTCCGTCACGTTCGCCTATCCGTTCGGCAACGCGCCGCGGTCGAAGGCCAAGGACAACGAGTTCGTCGCCAAAGGCCCGACCTGGGACTTCAAGGGGATCTTCCTGGCCGGATGGCGCCCCTCGGTCTCGGTCTTCGACAAGGACTTCGACCCGTGGGCGATCGCCCGCATCCGGTCAGAGGACAAGGTCAAGGAGGACGGATGCGACAAGTTCTGCTCGACCGCGTGGCTGGAATGGCTGGACAAGAACCCGGATCAGCGGTTCACTTCCGACGGTGACAAGGGCACGGTGACCGCTCCGTCGTCCGTGATCGGCGGTCTCGACCCCGACTGGGCGGCCCAGGGGCGCTTCTACTGAGTGGCTTACGGGCGGCTTCCGGGGCGCGTCCGCGCCCCGGGTAGCGCCCTCCGGCAGATCCCCCGGGATGCTCGGATTGACCTCGTGGCCTGTCATCTCATATGCTGATCGCTGCGCTGTGGGCCTGCGGTGCTTCAGACAGAGCAGGCGCACGCTCGATCTGGTCGACATCGGTCAACTCGGGAGCCTCGGCTCCTCATCTCCGGTCTTGGCAGGGACGAAATGGGCCCTCGCGCTTCATATCGACTCATGTCCGTACCCGGAGCCAGTCCACACATGACGAGCAGCACCGAAGCCACCTCGACCACCCCGCAGGTTGCGGTCAACGACATCGGTTCCGCCGAGGATTTCCTCGCCGCGATCGACCTGACCATCAAGTACTTCAATGACGGCGACATCGTCGAAGGCACCGTCGTCAAGGTCGATCGAGACGAGGTCTTGCTCGACATCGGCTACAAGACCGAGGGCGTGATCCCGTCCCGCGAGCTTTCGATCAAGCACGACGTCGACCCCAATGAGGTCGTCTCCGTCGGCGACGAGGTCGAGGCCCTGGTCCTCCAGAAGGAGGACAAGGAAGGTCGCCTGATCCTGTCCAAGAAGCGCGCCCAGTACGAGCGCGCCTGGGGCACGATCGAGAAGATCAAGGACGAGGACGGCATCGTCACCGGTACGGTCATCGAGGTCGTCAAGGGTGGTCTCATCCTCGACATCGGCCTCCGCGGCTTCCTCCCGGCGTCCCTGGTCGAGATGCGCCGTGTCCGCGACCTCCAGCCGTACGTCGGCAAGGAGCTCGAGGCCAAGATCATCGAGCTGGACAAGAACCGCAACAACGTGGTCCTGTCCCGCCGCGCCTGGCTGGAGCAGACCCAGTCCGAGGTTCGCCAGACCTTCCTCAACACCCTCCAGAAGGGCCAGGTCCGCAAGGGCGTCGTGTCCTCGATCGTCAACTTCGGTGCGTTCGTGGACCTCGGCGGCGTCGACGGCCTGGTGCACGTCTCGGAGCTGTCCTGGAAGCACATCGACCACCCGTCCGAGGTCGTCGAGGTCGGCCAGGAGGTCACGGTCGAGGTCCTGGACGTCGACATGGAGCGCGAGCGCGTCTCCCTGTCGCTCAAGGCGACCCAGGAAGACCCGTGGCAGCAGTTCGCCCGCACCCACCAGATCGGCCAGGTCGTCCCCGGCCGGGTCACCAAGCTGGTGCCGTTCGGTGCGTTCGTCCGGGTCGAGGAGGGCATCGAGGGCCTGGTCCACATCTCCGAGCTGGCCGAGCGCCACGTGGAGATCCCGGAGCAGGTCGTCCAGGTCGGCGACGAGATCTTCGTCAAGATCATCGACATCGACCTCGACCGCCGTCGCATCAGCCTCTCGCTGAAGCAGGCCAACGAGGGCGCCGCCGAGGTCACCGACGAGGACTTCGACCCGACCCTGTACGGCATGCCGGCCGAGTACGACGCCGAGGGCAACTACAAGTACCCCGAGGGCTTCGACGCCGACACCGGTGAGTGGCTCGAGGGCTACGACGCCCAGCGCGAGACCTGGGAGCGGCAGTACGCCGAGGCCCGGACCCGCTTCGACGCCCACCGCAAGCAGATCGACGAGGCCCGCAAGGCCGACGCCGAGGCTGCCGGCGGCGAGGGCGGCGCGGCCACCTCTTACAGCGGTGGCGCCGAGGAGACCACGGGCGGCGCCCTGGCGACCGACGAGGCGCTGGCGGCCCTGCGCGAGAAGCTCTCGGGCAACCAGTAAGTTGCGATAAGGGGCGGTTCACTCCTCATCGGATGAGCCGTCCCGATCAGCCGCTACCATCTTCAGGGTGGTCACGACTGACAAAGGCACTCAGATGGAGGGCCCTGCCGGACCACCGGCAGGGCCCTCCATCGTTCCCCGGGGCGTCGCCCGGCTGACGCTCATCGCCGTGACGGTGGCGGTGTTCGCCGAGACGCTCCGGTACAGCCTCCCCGCGTTCTCGAACACCTCCGTCGGCGCAGCCCTCGGGCTGGGCCTGGTCGCCGCCGCCGCGGCGTTCCTCGCCCCGGCCATCAGAGCGCTGCGCGGCCCCCGCTGGCTGGTGGTCATCGGCGTCGGCGGCCTCCTGCTCACCCGCGTGGTGGCGCAGGGGACGGGCCCGGTGCTCAACCTGGCCGTCGTCGGCACCGCGTTCGGCCTGTTGGCGCTGCCCGCGCTGTACGAGAGCTCCAGAGGCCTGTCGGGCGTCGGCTTCTCCATCGCCGCGACGGCGGGCCTCGCGTTCGACACCAGCGTCCGGATGCTCTTCGGCACCTGGGACGCGGTGTGGCGCGAAGGCGTCGGCGCGTGGGCAGTCTGCCTGGTGGTGGTGGCCGCCGGCATCGCGGCGCTCGCCCGGGAGATGTCCTCGCCCGCGGTGCCGTTCCCCGGCATCAGCTGGCGCGACGCGCTCGGCGCGGCGGCCCTCGGGCCGTTCCTCGCCCTCCAGGTGCTCGTGCTGTCCAATCCGGCCTTCGTGGCGTCGTCCGGCTGGCTCTCGCTGACGACGGCCTGCTACGTCGTCTGGGCGGGCCAGGCGCTCGCCCTGGCGTTCCTGGCCTCGGGCCTGGCGGTGCGGGCCGTGCCCGGCGGCGTCGGCGTCCTCGGCGGCACCCTGCTGGGCGTCTGCGCGGGCGCGGTCGCGGGAACCTACGCGCTCGACGGCAAGCTCGTCGTGATCGCGGTCGTGCCCGCCCAGCTCCTCGCCGCCTGGCTGCTGGCGGTCGCCTGCCGCGCGCCGCTGCGCCTGGCCGGGACCGGCGGCCCCATCTGGCGGGTCGATCTCGGCGCGGCCCTCGGCGGCCTCGCGCTGGCGGCGATCCTGGTGCCGTACACGCTGAACCCCGAGCACCCCCTGCCGTTCCCCAACAACGCGCTCTCCGGCCTCGCGGGCATCCTGCTCGGCCTGCTCGCCGCGATCGCCGCGGCGCGCGGCGGCCCGCTGCCCGCGCGCGCGCCCCAGCGGGCCCTGGCCGCTTTCGGCGCCTGCCTCCTGCTGCTGGTCCCGCCGTTCGTGTTCGGCAGGTCCGCCGAGGCGCCCGCGCCCACCGGCGACGCCGCCGAACTGCGCGTGGTGTCGCTCAACATCGACCAGGCCATGCACGACGGCAGGCTCGACCCCGAGCGGATCGCCCTGCTCGTCGAGGCGCAGAAGGCCGACGTGGTGGCGCTCCAGGACGTCGGCAGGGGCGCGACCGCGTCCGGCACCGCCGACCTCGGCGTCTGGTTGTCGCGCCGGCTGGAGATGACGCTCGTGTGGGGCCCCGCGGCCGACTCCCAGTACGGCAACGCGATCCTCAGCTCCGTCCCGGTGCAGTCGACGGGCAGCGCGCGGGTGTTCAGCGGCGACCAGGTCCGCGGCTACGTGTGGGCGCGGCTCGGCGAGGGTGACGCGACCGTCGACGTCTGGACGACCCGCCTCGCCCCCGGCGAGGACCGCGACGACGTCCGCGCGGTCGAGATGGCCGCGCTGGTGAAGGCGTGGAGCGGCGCGCCGCGCACGATCGTCACCGGCGACCTCAGCACCGAGGCAGACGCCGAGGAGATCAGCGTGCTGACCTCCGCCGGCCTGCGCCGCGCCCCGGGCACCCTCGCCGAGGGCGTCACCCAGAACATCTTCGGCACCGACGACATGGTGTTCGGCCAGACGTCGGTGGTGGAAGGCGGGCTCGTCGCCGTCACCGCCGAGGCGGGCCGGTGATCGAGATCGGCACGGCCGGCGTCGCGGACGCGGGGGAGATCATCACCCTTCAGCGGGCCGCCTACGTCACCGAGGCGCAGCTGTACGGGGACCCGTTCCTGCCTCCGCTGGTGGAGCCGTACGAGCGGATGGTCGCGCTGCTGGACGGCGCCGCGGTCGTCCTGAAGGCCGTGGAGGACGGCAGGCTCGTCGGGTCCGTCCGCACCGCGGTCGAGGGCGGCACGTGCCTCGTCGGCCGGCTCGTCGTCGCCCCGGACCGGCAGGGGCGGGGCATCGGCTCCGCCCTGCTGCGCGCCGTCGAGGACGAGATGCGCGGCCTGGCGAAGTCCCTCGTGCTGTTCACCGGCCACCTGTCGGAGCAGAACCTGCGGCTGTACCGGCGGCACGGCTACGCCGAGTTCCGCAGGGAGCGGATCTCCGACCACCTGGTGCACGTCCACCTGCGCAAGGAACTGCCGGGCACCGCGGACTGAGGCGGCGGCGCCGCCCTGAAGGGGCGGCCCGTGCGAGACACCCCACCCCGGGGAGAAACGAGGAGAGCATGCCGAGAGTGCGCGTCGGGCTGACCGGCGGCATCGGAATGGGCAAGAGCGAGGTGTCGCGCCGTCTCGTCGCGCACGGCGCGGTGCTCATCGACTCCGACGCGATCGCCCGCGAGGTCGTCGAGCCGGGCACGCCGGGCCTGGCCGCGATCGCCGCGGAGTTCGGCGAGGGCGTGCTGCGCCCGGACGGCGCGCTCGACCGGGAGGCGCTCGGCGCGATCGTGTTCGCCGACGCCGAAAAGCTGAAGGCGCTGAACGCCATCACCCACCCGCTGATCGGCGCGCGCGGCCAAGAACTGCTGGAGGCCGCGCCGGACGACGCCGTCGTCGTCTACGACGTGCCGCTGCTCGCCGAGAACGGGCTGAAGCCGCTGTACGACCTCGTCGTCGTGGTGGACGCGCCGCTGGAGGTCCAGATCGAGCGGCTCACCTCCCAGCGGGGGATGACCGAGGAGGCGGCCCGCGCCCGGATCGCCGCGCAGGCGACCCGCGAGCAGCGCCTGGCCATCGCCGACTGGGTCATCGACAACTCCGGCACCCTGGAGGAGCTGCACGCCCGCGTCGACGAGCTGTGGGCGTCGCTGTAGGCGGGGCCTTAAGAGTCGAGGGCGGTCCGCAGGACGTCGGGGCGGTCGGTGGTGATGCCGTCGACGCCGGAGTCCGCCAGGCGGCGGGCTGAGGAGGCGTCGTTGGCGGTGTAGGCGTACACCTTGTACAGCGCGTTGTGCGCCTGCGCGACGTAGGCCGCCCCCGCCGACCCCTTCGGGACGTGCAGGACGTCGGCGTAGAAGCGGGCACGGAGCATGTCGGCGAAGCTCGGGCTGCCGAGCACGCCCGTGCGCACCCCGTCCGGCAGCCTGCCGTTGGCCTCGCGGACGGCGTCGAAGTCGAAGCTCTGGACGAGGGCGCGGCCTCCGGTGCTCCAGTAGGGGTCGGCCTTGAGCATCTGGGCCACGCGGGTCGTCATACCCGGGTACGCCGAGGGGTCCTTCAGCTCCAGGATGATGCCGAGCCGTGCGGATCTGGCGGCCTTGAGCGCTTCGGCGAGGGTGGGCACCTTCTGGCCGCGGAAGACGGTGCCGAACCACCGGCCCGCGTCCAGCGTGCGGACCTGGGCGAACGTCAGGTCGCGGACCTTCCAGGACTTGCGCTTGGGGAACTTGCGGCGCGCGTCGGTGGTGCGGGTGAGCCCGGCGTCGTGCAGGACGACGAGCCTGCCGTCCTTGGTCTGGCGGACGTCGACCTCGACCAGGTCGGCGCCGCGCAGGCCCGCCTCCTGGATCGCCGCGACGGTGTTCTCCGGCGCGTAGGCCGCGGCGCCCCGGTGCGCGATGACGGCGACGTCTCCGTCGGCGGCCCGGTCGGCGGGTTCGGCGGCGGACGCGGGCGCGGCGGGGAACGCGAGGGGCAGGGAGACGGCCGTCACCAGCAGGACGCCGAGGCGGGGCATGCGCGAATCCTCCAGGAGAGACGGACCGCCGCGGGACGGCGGGCGACGACCACCGTAGGCCACCGCGCAAGCGCCCGCCACACCTTCTCGGCGACCGTGCGTGGTGAGGTTCGGGCGCGGTGGGCGAAGCCGGTCAGAGCGGCTCCTCGACGGGAAGGCGGCGCACCGACGGGAGGTGCTCGTCCATCTCGCCGGGCTCGAACCGGCAGAGCCCGGCAGCCCACCAGAACTGGCCGGCGACCGCGCCACGGTGCTTGTAGCGGCCGTCGGGCGTGACCACCGCCCAGCCTTCGGCGAGGCCGAGGAGGGTGCAGCGCAGGTGCGCGCGGGCCGGGTCGGCGGGCACCGTCCACAGCAGGACGGTGCCGTCGTCGCCGCCGCTGGCCAGCAGGCCGCCGTCCGGGGAGAACGCCACCGACCACACGCGGCGGGTGTGCCCGGCGAGGACGGCGAGCGGCTCGCCGGTCGCGGCGTCCCACAGCCGGATCACCTGGTCGTCGCCCGCGGTCGCGAGGGCGCCGCCGTCGGGGGAGAAGGCGACGGTCCACAGCCGCCCGGAGTGGCCCTCGAAGCTGCGCAGGGTCGCCCCGGTCGCGGTGTTCCACAGCCGGGCCGTGCCGTCGTTGCTCACGCTGGCGAGCAGCGCGCCGGACGGGTCGAACGCCACCTGGTAGACGCGGTCGCCGTGGCCTTCGAGGGTGTGCAGGAGCGCGCCGGTCGCGGTGTCCCAGATCCGGACCGTCCGGTCGTCGCATCCGGTGGCGACGCGGGCGCCGTCGGGGGAGAAGTCGATGCACCGGACGCGGCCGCGGTGGGCGGAGAGGTTGCCCACCTCCCTGCCGGTGGTGTGGTACCAGAGCCGGACGGTGTCGTCGTCGTTGGCGGTGGCGAGGATGTCGCCGTTCGGGCTGAACGCCTGCGCCCACACGTGGTCGGTGCCGACCGACAGCTCGCGCTCGAACGCGCCGGTCGAGGCCTGGCGGAGCTGGACGCCGCCGTCGTTGGTGGCGGTGCCGATCCGCTGCCCGTCGGGGCTGAACACCACGGAGGTGAGACGGTCGGCCTCACCGGTGAGCGGTGCGCCCGCGGGGGCGCCCGTCGCGGGGTCCCACAGGCGCACGACGCCGTCGTTGCCGGCGGTGGCCAGGAGGGACCCGTCCGGGCTGAACGCGACCGTGGTGATCCGCCTGCCGTGGCCGCGCAGGGTGTGCCGGCAGGCGCCCGTCGCGGTGTCCCACAGCCGGGCGGTGCCGTCGCCCGAGACCGTCGCGAGCTGGCCGCCCCCGGGCCGGAAGACGGGCGGCCACACGGCGCCGCGGTGCCCGCTGAGGACCCGCGTGCGGTGGCCGAACGAGGCGGGCCAGAGGCCCTCGGCGCCCGAGACGTCCCAGAGGTGGACGGCCCCGTCGCTGTCGGAGGTGGCGAGGACCTCCCCCGACGGGTCGAGCAGGGCGTTGTAGATCGCGCCCGTGTGTCCGGGCAGGGAGCGGGAGGGGTTGCGGCCGGAGAGGTCCCACAGGCGCACGCCGCCATCGGTGTCGCCGGAGACGAGCAGGGAGCCTCGGGCGCACAGGGCGTAGACGCGGCCGGTGTGCCCGGTGAATTCGCGCAGGACGGCTCCGGAAGGCAGGTCCCACAGGCTGACCTTGCCGAGGGAGTCACAGGTGGCGAGGAGGCCTTCGTCGGTGAACAGCACCCGGTAGACGGGTCCGTCCCCTTCGATCCGGTGCGCGGGCATGCCTTCGGCCGTCCAGACCCGGACCGTCCCCCGGCTGTCCCCGGTGACGATCCACCGCCCGTCGGGGCTGAACGCGCACGTGTAGATGGGCGCGTCGTGTCCGGGAAGGGTGAGGTACGGCTCGTCGTCGACCGTCAGATCCCACAGGCGGACGGCCCCGTCGGCGGCGCCCGCGGCGAGGCGGACGCCGTCGGTGACGACCGGCCACACCCCTTCGGGATGGACGTCGATGACCCGCCTCTCCCGGCCGGTCGCGGCCTCCCACAGCCGCAGGGTGCCGTCGGCGGCCCCGGTGACGAGGAGGTCGTCCCCGGCGTAGGCGACGGCGTAGGCCCGGTCGCGGTGGCCGCGCAGGGTGCGCAGGGGCAGGCCGGTGCGCGAGTCGCAGAGCAGCACCGAGCCGTCCTCGACGCCGAACGCGACGGTGGCGCCGTCGGGGCTGTAGGAGACGGGCGCGGGGATGCGGCTGTTCTGGAAGTGGAACCCGAACGGGATGCCCATGGCCGCGGGCGCGAACTGGGCCTCGACCGGGTCGCCCGGCACGACCGCGGCGCCGCGCGGCCCGACCCGGGCGGCGGCCGCGCCGCGGGTGGCGATGAGCGCGGCGCGCGTCCAGGTGCCGCCGGTGACGACGGCGTCGCGCAGGTCGGTGCCGAGGAGGCGGGCCCGGCTGAGGTCGGCCCCGGTGAGGTCGGCGCCGGTCAGCCGCGCCTCGTCCAGCCGCGCCCCGGCGAGGGTCGCGCCGCGCAGGACGGCCCGCGTGAGGTCGGCGCCGACGAGGTGGGCGTCGGTGAGGTCGGCCCCGGTGAGGTCGACCTCGGCCAGGTTCCGGTAGGACAGGTCCTCGCCCTGGAGGTTGGCGCCGCGCAGGTCGGTGCGCGGCGGCGTGCGCAGCCGGGTGGAGATCTTGACGGCGTTCGCGCGCCGCACGTCGCCGGATCCGGGGTCGGCGAGGACGCGGGCCGTCCAGCGGCGGCAGGCCTCGGGATCGGCGAGGTCGCACAGGAAGTCGACGGACAGCTGGGAGAGCGGGCGGCGGCCGAGGGGGGCGGAGTCGCCGCCCGCGGCGAGGTCGTCGGCGATCCTGCGGGCGACCAGCCACTCGGGGACCGAGCCGTGGATGAAGCCGAACAGGCCGTCGTCGGTGCGCACCAGCAGCCCGCCCGCGCCGACCGCGTGCGTGGTCTGGCCGGGCGACATGTCGGTCTCGGCGAGGCCGGACAGCGTCTCGGCGACCTCGCTCAGCTCGTCCAGGCGCAGATGCGACTCGCCGGTCTCCCACAGCCGCAGCGCCAGTGTGCCCGCCGCGAGCCACAGGTCGGCCGTCGACAGCCCGTCGGGGGAACCGGGGATGCCGCGCATCCGCCGCTCCTCGTGCGCCAGCCAGGCGGTGAGGATCTCCTGGTAGAGGTGGGCGGCGCTGACGGTGCGCCGCGCCTGGGCGACGAGGCGGAGCCGCTCCTCGGGCAGGTCGGCGATGAAGCCGAGCATGCGCGGGTTCTGGGCGAGGCCGAGCAGCTCCTCCACGCCGCGCAGCAGCGCCATCCGGCGGTCGGCGGCGGCCTCGTCGCGGTACCGGTTGCCGAGGTAGGCGCGGATCTGCGCGGGCGTGAACGGCTCGACGCCCCACACCCGGCGGTTCGGCACGGTCCCGACCCGCTCGCCGAGCGCGGTGAACACCTGGGCGTGCGACTTGAAGTGCTGGGTCCGCGAGGCCACGACGATCTTCGCGTCGCCCTCGGCGGCGGCCAGCAGGGTCTCCAGATGATCGGCCGCCCGGTCATAGGTCACGCGCGTGACGAGCTCGTCGAACCCGTCGAAGAGCAGCACGATCCTGCCCTGCCGCAGCATGTAGCGGAACGCGCGCAGGTCGATCAGCTCCTCGCCGTGCGCGGCGAGGTGGGCGGCGACGAGCGCCTCGACGGACTGCGCCTTGTCGAGCGCGCGCAGCTCGATGAGGATCGGGATGAGCGAGGGCAGCTCCGCGGGGATGCGCCGCGCGACCTCGCGCAGCGAGAACGTCTTGCCGCGCCCGAAGTCGCCGAGCAGCAGCAGGAACCTGCCGTGGTCGCCGCCGAGCGCGCGGAGCATCTCGTCGGCGAGTCCTTCGCGGACCGCCGTGGAGTCGCCGCCGTCGAGCTCCCGGAACCGCTGCGGGACGTACATGCCGGGCGGGTAGAGCGGATCGGCCTCCAGGCGCGCGGTCTGGCCCGCGACGTATCCGGAGAGGTCGAGGAGGCCCTGGAACTCCGTCAGGCTGCGCAGGCGCACGCCCCGCCGCAGGGCGTCGGCGCGGAGCTCCCGGGAAGGCGGGTCGCCGAGGTGGACCAGCTCCGAGCCGTGCGCGTCGCCGCCCGCGTGCACGTGCCGCAGGAACGCGGCGACCTCCTCCTCGCCGACGGTGCCGGGATGGGCGCCGATCCGGAACTGGCGGACGAACCCGTCCTCCATCCGGGTCACCAGCAGGTGCGGGGGGTCGGCCGCGACCCGGCGGACGCGGGCGCCGGGGAAGCGGGTCTCGCACGCCTCGACGATCTGGTCGAGCAGCACCTCGGCGGGGCCGGGCGGGTCGTCGGCGGCGCTGCTCGGCGCGGGCACGCCGGGCGGCGGCGGCGTGCGGCGCACGAGGCCGGGCCGCGCGACGCGCACGGGCTCCGCGCCGAGCCGGGACACGGTGACGCCGGTGTGGTCGAGGGTGAGCACCTGGAGGCGGCCGGGCGCGGGGGAGGCGAACACCGCGGCGCCGGACGGCAGCTCGTCGTCCGCCGCCCCCGCGCCGCCGTGCAGCACGAGGTCGAGGGACGGCGCGACGATCCGGCCGAGGAGGTCGGCGTCGCGCATCCGGCCCGCGGCGGCCGGGTCGGGGCTGTGCGCGACGGCGCCGAGGCGCAGCCAGCCCTCGCCGAGCCCGCGCAGCCTTCCGGCGAACCAGGCGGCCTGCGCGTGGCCGACCTGGCCGTGGTCCTCGCCCGCCCGGTGGCTGACCGCCATCGTGGAGTTCAGCCCGGCGACGGCCAGGCGCAGCTCGGGCACGGTGAACAGGGTCCACGGCTGGGCGCTGTCGAACACCGTGCCGTCCAGGCCGCGGTACAGCTCGGCGAACAGCCCCGCGAAGTGCCGCCACTTCGGCCAGTACGGAGGCTGGGGCTCGACGTCGTCGGCGTCGCACAGCTCGAAGTACGACCGCGAGGCGGCCTTGGTGACGTCCCGGACGCCCGGCACGACGATGATCCGGTGCGGCTCCAGGCCGAGCTGGGCGCGCAGCCCGGTGAGGAACGCGGCGGCCTCGGCGCACTCGCGGCGGCTGCCGGACTCGGTGAGGTCGCCGGTGACGACCACGAGATCGGGTTCGGCGCGCAGTTCGGCGAGGTCGGCCGCGACCCGCTCCTGGAGTTCGGCGGCGTCGAGCGGCTCGTCGGCGAGCGTCCGGCCGAACCGGGGCCCGGCGAGGTGCAGGATCGTGACCGATTCCGGCCCCGCCGCGGCGTCGGGCGTTCCCGAGGGGAACGCGGGCTGCGCGGACGGGGCGCGGCGGGCGGGCCGGCCGCCGCCCGCGGGCAGCGGCTCGGCGGGCGTGAACGGGCCGGGCGGCCGCTCGGCGGGCTTGGCGCGGCCCTCGACGGCCTGGCGGACCCGGGTGAGCAGGAGGTCCCTGGCCGTCTCCTCGTCGGGGACGCCCACGAGGTCGACGTAGGTGATCGTGGAGAGCAGCCCCTCCAGCTCGCAGTCCTCCAGCCGGACGGTGATGAGCTTGGCCGACGGGTCGTCGGGGGAGGCCCGGATGGCGGCCTGCCACTCCATCCGGCCGTAGCGTGAGCGCAGGTAGTGGCGTGACAGCACCGCGACGACGACCTGCGCCTCGCTCACCCCGCGGTCCATGAAGTCGATGAAGTTGGTCCCTGGCACGAAGTCCCAGGCCTGCATCATCGTCCGGTACCCGGCGTCCTCCAGCTCCCAGGCGATCCACGCGGCCCAGCGCTCGTCCGCGGGATTGTAGGAAACGAAGACGTCAGTCCGCTGCCCCGTCGTCATGCCGCCAGTATCACGGGATCTTCCGCCGGTGAGAATGGCCCGCGACCCGCTTCCGGATTTCCCCGGAAACGCGAAGAGTCCTTTTCTGGTATGTCGGATACCGCGTGCCGCAGGTGATGAATCCCCCGTTGAAGTCGCGCCGTCCGTCGGAGATCATGACTCCGGATCCGCACGCGTTGAGGAGGCCGTCGCCGGTGACCTGGGTGAGCCGCGTCCCCGCGCTGGACTGGATCCGCTTCGCCCTGCTCGCGGCCGGCGCGGTCTTCGTGCTCACCGGGCTGCTGCCCGCCGCGGAGGCCGAGGCGAACCTGCGCCGGATCGCGCCCCTGCTGGTGTTCCTCGTCGCCGTCATCGTGCTGGTCGAGCTGACCAAGACCGCGCAGCTCTTCGACGTCGTCGCCGCCCGGATCGCCATCGCGGGCAAGGGCCGGTACGGCAGGCTCTTCCTGCTGTGCACGGCCTTCGCCTCGCTCACGACGGTCTTCCTGAACCTCGACACCACGGCCGTCCTGCTCACCCCCGTCATGCTGGCGCTCGCCGCCCGCTCGGGGATCGCCGCGCTCCCGCTGGCGATGACGACGGTCTGGCTCGCCAACACCGCGAGCCTGCTCCTGCCCGTGTCCAACCTGACGAACCTGCTCGCCGCCGACCGGGTCGCGCTGGCGCCCTGGGACTTCGCGGCCCGCATGTGGGCGCCCCAGCTCGTCGCGATCGCGGTCACGATGCTCGCGCTCTGGGTGCTGTACTGGCGGCGCGGCGCGCGCGGGGCCGAGGCCTACGAGCCGCCCGCGCCCGAACGCGTCCGGGACGGGTTCCTGTGCGGGGCGGCCGCCGCGGCCTGCCTCGGCTTCGTCGCCGGGGTCCTCGCGGGCGTCCCCGTCGAGTACGCGGCGGGCGCGGCGGCGCTGGCGCTGGCGCTGGTGTTCGGCGCGCGGCGGCCCACGGCGCTGCGGCCGGCGCTGGTGCCCTGGCGGCTGCTCGTGTTCGTCACCGGGCTGTTCCTCGTGGTGCCCGTGCTCGTCAGGTTCGGCCTCGACGCCGTCATGACCGCGCTCGTCGGCGCGGACGGCGGGTTCGGGGGCGCGCTGCGCGCGTCCGCGGTGGGCGCGGGACTGTCCAACCTCATCAACAACCTGCCCGCCTACACCGCGGGCGAGGCCGCCGTGCCCCCGGGCAACGACGACCAGCTCCTCGCCCTGCTCATCGGCACCAACGTGGGCCCGCTCATCACGCCCTGGGCGTCCCTGGCGACCCTGCTGTGGTTCGAGTGGTGCCGCCGCTTCGAACTCGCCGTCCCCATCGGCCGCTTCGCCGCCCACGGCGCCCTCCTCGCCGCCGTCGCCCTCCCCGCCTCGGTCACCGCCCTCGTCCTGCTCTAGCCGCCCGCGCAGGTCTCTCGGCCTGCCCCGGCCGGTCTGGGAGGGTGTTCCTAGGCCTGCTCTCTAGTCGGCTGAGCGCAGGGTCTGGACGGCGAGGCGCGCGGCGGTGCCGATGACGGCGTCGGCGCGGGGCTGGGCGGAGGTCGCGCGCGGCGAGCGGGTGAAGACGGCGACGGCGTAGCGGCCTCCGTCGGGGTACTCCACGACGCCGATCTCGTTGCGCAGCGTGGGCAGGGTGCCGGTCTTTCCGCTCACCACGACGTCGTCGTACGGGAAGCCGGACGCCAGCCGGTGCGGCCAGACCTGGAGGCCGAGCATCCGGCGCATCAGCGCGCACGCGTCGGGCGGCGCGGCCTCGTCGCGCCAGATCGCCGCGAGCAGGCGGGTCATCTCGCGGGCGGTGCCGCGGGTGGCGCGGGCGGGGTCGAGCGCGGACAGCCGCGCGAGCATGCCGGGCTCGCCGATCCGCGCCCACAGCTCGGTCGGCTCGGTGACGCCCGCGTCGGCGAGCATCGAGGCGTGCAGGTCGCCCGCGCCGCCGACGACCCGGGTGCCGGAGAGGCCCAGCTCGTCGAGCGCGCGGTTGACGTGGGCGAGCCCGACCCGTTCCAGCACCGCGTCGGCCGCGGTGTTGTCGCTCACGGTGATCATCAGGCAGGCGAGGTCGCGCAGCGACATCCGCACCTCGTCCAGCAGCACCGAGGTGCCGGTGGGCCCGGCGACCCGGGTCTCGGGCGGCAGGACGACGCTCTCGCGCGGGTCGAGCGCCCCGGCGGCGGCCCGCCGGAGGAACGCGACGAGCAGCGGCACCTTGAACACCGACGCGAGCACGGCAGGCTCGTCGGCCCCGACCGCGACCTCCGCGCCGGAGTCCAGGTCGAGCGCGTGCAGCAGGCCGCGCACGCCCGCGTCGCGGAACTCGGCCTCGATGCGGCCCGCGGCCCCGGCGATCACGCGAGGAACCCGGAGGACGGGCGCGGCGCGAGCCGGGGCGCGACGGACGTCATGGCGGCCTCGGCGCGCAGCACGCGGGTCGCGACCTCGACGAGGTCGGTGAGCGCGCCGTCGGGGGAGTGGCCGGCCCGCCAGGCGCAGGACGTCCGCCACAGCAGCGGGTCGCCTTCCAGGGGCCGCCACACGGTGCCCGGCACCGTCCGGGCGCGCGGGACGAGCGCCACGGCGGTCCCGGCGAGGACGAGGCCGAGCGTGAACTGGGGGTGCGGGGACTCGTGCACGGCCTCGGGCGCGAACCCGTGCGGCGCGCACGCGGCGAGCAGGTCCGCGGGCGGCACGGCGCCCAGGTCGACGACGAGGTCGTGGCCGCGCAACTCGGCGAGCGGGAGGACGGGGGAGGCGGCGAGGGCCGACCCCTCGGGTAGCAGGACGCCGAGCGGCTGCCCGAGCATCGGCCCGAGGGCCAGGCCGGAGACATCGCAAGGGTGGCGCACCACGGCGACGTCGAGGAGGCCTTCGGCAAGCGCGCGCAGGTGCTCGGCAGTGCTCGCGGGCCGCAGGTCGAGCGGGAGGTCGGGGCGCACGTCGCGGTAGGCGCCGATGAGGGCGGCCACGACGCGCCCGTCGAGGTCCTCGGGGATGCCCGCGCGCAGCACGGCGCGCTCGCCCGCGCGGAAGGCGATGCCGCGGATACGCTCGACATGGGACAGGAGCTCCCGGGCGTCGTCCAGGAGCAGCCTTCCGGTCTCGGTGAGCGCGACGCGGCGGCTGGAGCGGTCGAACAGCCGGGTGCCGAGCTCGCCCTCCAGGCGCTGGATGCGCTGGCTGAGGGGTGGCTGGGCCATGCCGAGCCGCGCGGCGGCCCGGCCGAAGTGGAGTTCTTCGGCGACCACCACGAAGCACTCCAGGTGCCCCACGAGGTTCATGACTAGGAACTATAGGGCTTTGCATATCAATGTGTAATCAATACCCATCTTGGACATATTCGTGATCTTCTGCTGTCCTGGTTTGTCTTGGGGATCCAACCGGGGGAAGGCGGAAGGCTCATGCGGCGCAGGACAGCGGTGATCGCGGCCGGGGCGACGGTCCTCGTGGCGGCCGGAGCGGGCACGCTCTGGGCGCTGACGAGCGGAGACGGGCCCGAGGACGTCGCGGCGCGGTTCGCCGCCGCCTGGCAGGACCGGGACGCCGCGCAGATGGCGGCCCTCACCGAAGGGGACCCGGCCGACCTCCCCGACCGGCTCGCCAGGACGTGGACCGACCTCGGCGTGACCGCCCAGACGATCCGGCTCGTGTCCGTCGCGGACGGCGACACGGCCACCGCCCACTACCAGGCCGGGCTGACCCTCGGCGGGTCGGGCGTATGGAAGTACGACGGCACCTTCGCGCTGCGCGAGAAGGACGGCGAGTGGCGGGTGGACTGGGCGCCGTCCGTCCTGCATCCGGAGCTCGCCGACGGGCAGCGGCTCACCGCGGTCCGCGTCGCGGCCGAGCGCGGGGCGATCACCGGAGCCGACGGCTCGGACCTGCGGGGCAGCCCCTCCGGATCGGTGCAGCAGCTCCTCGGCCCCGTCGGCGCGGCCACCGAGGAGCAGGCGAAAGAGCTCGGCGCCCCCTACCGCAAGGGCGACCCGGTCGGCCAGGACGGCCTCAACCGGCAGTACGACAAGCGGCTCGCCGGGTCTGCGAAGCTGGAGGTCCGCATCGTCGAGGGAGACGGAGACGGCGACGCCAAGACCGTCGCGAAGCTCGCCGCGTTCGACGGCGCCGCGGGCGAGCCGCTGGAGACGACGATCGACCCGCGCGTCCAGCGCGCGGCGGGCGACGCGCTGTCCCCGGTGAAGAAGAACGCCTCGATGGTGGTCGTGCGGCCCTCGACCGGCGAGATCCTCGCCGTCGCCAACAAGCCCGGCGGCTACAACCGCGCGCTGATGGGCCAGTACCCTCCCGGCTCCACCTTCAAGATCGTGACGGCCGCGGCGCTCGTCTCGGGCGGCCTCAAGGCCACCGACACCGTGCAGTGCCCGGCCACGACCGAGATCGGCGGCCGGACCTTCAAGAACGCCGGATTCGAGAAGTTCGGCGCCATCCCCTTCCGGGACGCCTTCGCGCACTCCTGCAACACCACCTTCGCCGACCTGGCCGTCGCCGACCTCGGCGAGGACCGGCTCGCGAAGGTCGCCGCCCAGTTCGGCTTCAACGCGCCCGTGCTCACCGGCCTGCCCGCCGTCCGCGCCGCGTTCCCCGCGGTCTCCGACGACACCGCGCTCGCCGCCGCCGCGTTCGGCCAGGGCGAGGTGCTGACCAGCCCGCTCAACATGGCGTCCGTCGCCGCCGCGGCCGCCGACGGCACCTGGCGCTCGCCCCGGCTCGTGCCCGCCGATCTCGTCGGCGCGGCCCTCGACGCGGGCGGCAAGAAGGCAGAACCCGACCACCCGCTCGACCCCGGCGTCCGCAAGGCCCTGCGCGTCCTGATGCCCGCCGTCGTCACCGAGGGCACCGCCCACGCCGTCGACTTCCCGCCCGGCACCGCCGGCAAGACCGGCACCGCCGAATACGGCTCCGGCAAGAACCCCCCGAGCCACGCCTGGTTCGTCGGCTACAAGGGCGACCTGGCCTTCGCCGTCATCGTCGAAGGAGGCGGCGCCGGCGCCGAAGCCGCCGCCCCCGTGGCCGCCCGCTTCCTGAACGCCCTGTAGCTCCGGCGACCGGCCGATCGCCGAGGACTCGGCGGGCCAGACGCTTTACCTGCCGGGCCAGGAGGCGCGGAGACGGCCGGCCCGCGGCGCACCGGCGAGATCACCGTCGACGGCGTCGGCGGGCGGTGCCGGCCGCGCGGCGGTCGGGTCAGGCCGGTTCGGGCATGCGGAGGCCCGACGCGGAGGCGAGCATCGGCAGGAGCGTCTCGGCCGCCTCCGGGCGGGCCGCGACGAAGGTGTGCTCGGGGGCGTCCACGCAGATCGGGAACGGGGCGCCGTCCAGGGCGGTGAGGCGGGCGCCGGCCTCGGTGGCGATGAGGGCGCCGGCCGGGAGGTCGACCGGGCCGGTGCGGTAGCCGATGACGGCGTCGATGAGGCCGCGGGCGAGCATGATCCAGGTGAGCTGCGGCGACCAGAGCGCGAGGACCCGGCTGCACCCGCGGTTGAGGACGTACAGGTGCGCCATCGCCGTCGGATCGTCCCGGCTCACCGGGTATCCGACGACGTAGGACACGATGAGGCCTTTGCGGGGGGAGAGTTCCGGCGGCGGCAGCGGCGCCCCGTCCGGGCCGAGCGGGCCGCGGCCCCGCACCGCCGACCACGTCTGGCCCGTGACGGGATCGTGTACCACCCCGACGGCGGGGGCGCCGTCCAGGCAGAGCGCGATCCCCACCGAGTAGGCGGGCAGCCCGATCGTCATGTTGTGGGTCCCGTCGAGGGGGTCGATCACCCACAGCGCCCCGTTCCCGTCGGTCCTGCCGGACTCCTCGGCGAGGACCGAGTGGCCGGGGAAGGCGGTCAGCAGCCGGTCGATGATGATCTGCTCGGACCGCAGGTCGAGGTCGGTGACCAGGTCGCCGGCGGCGCCCTTGGCCCGCACGTCGAACCGGGCGCCGGGCGCCAGGACCGCGCCCGCCGCCTCGGCCGCCTCGACCGCCACCGCGTGCGCTCGCACCAGGTCGATCATGGGTGTGCTCCGTTCGCCAGGAGGAGTTCGGCGGCCCGCCGCGCGAGCCGGGCCGTCTGCCGGGGATCGCCGCGGCGGCGGCGCACGCGGTGCGAGCGCAGGTCCGGCGCGCCGAGCGTGAGGTCGTGCCCGCCGGGCCGGTCGGCCCCGAGCGCGACGGTCGCCGCCTCGCCCGCGACCTCGGTCCGGTGGAACGCGCCCGCGGGCAGCCGGTAGACGTCGCCGCGGGTGAAGGTACCGCCGTCGGAGGGCTCGGCCCGCACGGTCCGCGCCGTCGCCTCCAGCGTGTCGCCGCCGGCCGCGCTGACCACGCGGAACACCCGCAGGTCGGGGCCGTCGGCGAGGCCGGCGAGCGTGTTGCGCAGGGTGCCGTACAGGAGCAGGCTCAGCAGGTCCCAGCTGTGGCAGTGCCACAGCGAGGTGGTCGAGGGGGCCGGGGGAAGCTCGGGCGACCACAGGTGCACGCAGACGCCCGTTCCGGAGGTCCGCTCGACGGGCAGGCACAGGAACCCGAGCGGATGCAGGACCCCGTCGATCCCGCCCTCGGACGCGTCGGTGAGCACCCCGTGCGCCCAGCGCGCGATCTCCGGCGCGGAGCCCGCCTCGCACCGGCGGTGCAGCTCCGCGTAGCGCATCAGCGGTCCCGGGGGTACGGGTCGGCGGCGCGCAGCGCGCGGCGGGCGATGTCCATGACGTCCCGGTCGGTGAACGAGCGGGGCAGGGCGAGCCCGAGCGCCTGGAAGAGCCGCCGGACCTCCTCGATCGTCGGCTCGTCCGACAGCGGGGCGGCGCGGGCCTGCTCCAGCGGGACGCGGCGGGCCTGGTCGAGGCTGTTGAGCAGCTCGGCCGCGCACCAGTCGTAGGTGAACTTGCCCTTGTCGACCTTGAGGGCCGGGCCCGCGGCCTCCTCGCGGGTGATGATCACGCAGGACGCCGAGAGGTCCCAGCGGAACGTCGTCATCTGCCGGGAGAGCCCGATGACGACCTCCAGCAGCCGGAACCGCTCGGTGTACCAGCAGACGGCGAGGATCGTCGCGTAGGACTCCTTGCGGGTCCGCTCCAGGGTCCACGGCTCGGACCCCCCGGTGCTGTCGGCCCCGGCCCGGCGGAACCGGGCGTAGGTGTCGCACACGTCGCCGTCGGACGGGTCGATGATCTCCAGCCGGACGAGGAGGGTCCGGCCGCCCACGCGCGCCGAGGCCACCAGGTCGGGCAGGGTCACCGCCCTGATGTAGGTGCCGGTGCCGCCCTTGAACGTCCACCGGTCGGTGCCCTCGCGCGCGGTGGCCAGCGCCGCGGCCACCTCGGCGCCGCCGAGGACCTGGACCGCCGAGGACTCGTCCAGCGCGAGCCGGGAGCGGCGCACGAGCTGCTCGAACTCCTCGATCTGCTCCAGCCGCTCGGGCAGCACCGTCAGCCTGCCGAGGGACTCGCGGACCTCCTCCTCCACCGGGACGCGCCGGTAGCGGTCACGCAGGATGCCCGCCGACAGCAGGCCGAGGACCAGGAGGGTGGCCCCGGAGACCAGCTGTGGATCGGGGTCGTCGGTCAGCCCGATGACGGCCACGACGGCCGCGACGAGCAGCGCGATCGCGCCGTCGGCGTTCTTGACGAGCCAGAGGGCGAACCGTGCCAATGCGATCCCCGTACCTGTCGGCGGCCTGCACATCGTAAACAAAGAACCCGGGTCGGCGACAGCCTCAAGAATTCCCCAAAGAATGGCCCGGCGGTGAAGCCTGTCCTTTCTGGGGGGAATGAGCGATCTAGCGGTTCAGGACGACCACCGAGCTTCAGGGGAGCCATATATGGCGGGGGACGAGCGGGACGGGAGCGGCGGCGGCACGGGACGCGAAGAGCCCCGTCCGGGCGCGTTCCCGGGCAAGGGCGCCCCCGAGGGCTCAGGAGCCGAGGAGTCCGGCGCTTTCGGGACCGTGAGGGGGCCGAACGACCTGGGCCCTGAGGAGTCCGGCGCCTACGGCACCGAAAGGCGTGCCGCCGAGGGGGCGCGTGAAGGCGTCGCCGAAGGGGCCGCCGCGGCGGCCGGCCGGGAGGGGCGCCGGGAACCGCTCGGGACCGCGCGCGTCGACTCCGGCGCGACCGGGACCGACCGGGCCAAGGGGAACAAGGACTTCAACCCCGCGTGGCTGCTGGTCCCGGCCGCCGGCCTCATGCTCGGCGGGCTCGGCATCGCCAACATGTCCCGCGAGCCCGCCGTCCGGACCACCCCGACGGTGACGGTGACCGCCGTCGACCAGACCGTCACGGTCCCGGCCGCCCCCGCCCCGGCCACGACCGCCGCCGCCTGCCGCCTCGTTTTCACCGGGACGACCTTCGCCCCGCCCGTCGGCACGATCCGCAACTCCCGGACCGGGGTGAGCGAGAGCGCGCCCAACGGACAGGCGTACGCCGTCGTGAACACCACGATCAAGAACGACGGCGGGCAGCCGTGCTCGGCGACCGCGGGCTACCAGCGCGGCTACACCGGGCCGACCGCCTACTACGCGGGAAAGCGCAAGCTGGGCCTGCTCCTGGACGGCGGGCAGGCCCTGGAGACCGCCGTCGGCCCGGGACAGACGGTCCAGGGGTCGTACGTCTTCCAGATCCCGTCCCGGACCACTCTGAGGGAGGTGCGTCTCCGCCAGAACGGCGGCACCGACTGGACGACGGTCAAGGCTCGCTGACCGCCCGTTCCCGACCCAGCGATTTCGGAGCAGACACCATGAGCACACCGATGGACATCAAGAAACTGCTCGGCGCCCGGATGACCGGGCCCGGCGGCGAGGAACTCGGCACCGTCGAACAGATCTTCTTCGACGACGTGACGGGCAACCAGGAATGGGCGCGCCTGCGCATGGGCGGGATGCTCGGCGGCAAGGACAGGTTCGTGCCGCTGGCGGGCAGCGCCCTGTCGGGGCGCGACCTCGTGGTGCCCTATGACAAGAACCGCGTCAAGGACTCTCCCGAGTTGGCCGTGGACCGGCACATCACGCCGGAGCAGGAGGCGCGGCTGCGCAGCTACTACGGCCTCGGCACGACCACCACGACCCCGACGAGCATGTCCGGCAAGGCCACCTCGGCCGCCGCGGCGGGCGCCGCCGGGGCCGCGGGCGCGGCGGGCCGCACGAGCCGCACGAGCCGTTCGGACATCGCCCCGGGCGAGGCGAACACCAACATCGCCGGGGTCACGGGCAGCGCGCCCGGCACGTCCCGCGAGACCACGGCCCGCGACCTGGGCCGCGAGTCGGCCCGCGCCCGCGACTTCGAGGCGCGCCGGCCGGAGGAGCTGTCGCTCACCCGCTGCGAGGAGCGCATCCACTTCCGCACCGAGCAGGTGGAGATGGGCCGGGTCCGGCTGCACAAGTACGTCGACGTGGTGCCCGTGGAGGAGCGCGTCCGGCTCGTGCACGAGGAGTTCGACCTGGAGCGGGTCCCGGTGACCGAGTCGCACACGCCGGGCGCCGAGCAGATCGGCGAGGACACCGTCGAGATCGTGCTGCGGGGCCAGCGGGCCTTCGCCGTCAAGGAGACGCACGCGGTGGAGCGGGTCCGGCTGAACATCAAGCAGGTCCCCGAGGAGCGGGTCATGCGCGACGAGATCCGCCGCGAGCGGATCGAGGTCGAGCGGTTCGAGGACGGCGTGGGCCACCACGTCGGCCAGAATCCGGCCGAGACGACCCGCCGCGACTCGCCCATCGACCCGGGCGGCAGGCCCGACCGCCGGTAGGCGCGGACGGAGCAGCCGAGAAGGGGACCGGGACGGCCGCGCGGCGGCCTCCCGGTCCCCTTTCGTCCGCCCCCGGTCCGCGACCGGCGATTCTGTCGGTGGCGGGCCGTACGGTGGGGAGTGGACATGGGGGAGGTGGATCGTGGCGCACGAACTTCAGCGGAGACTCGATCTTCAGCGGATCCGCAAGCCCTTCGAGGTCGTCACCGAGATGACGCCGTCGGGGGACCAGCCGGGCGCGATCGCGGCGCTCACGCGGCGGATCGAGGCGGGTGAGAAGGACTCGGTGCTGCTGGGCGCCACCGGCACCGGCAAGACCGCCACGGTCGCCTGGCTGATCGAGAAGGTGCAGCGGCCGACCCTGGTGATGCTGCCCAACAAGACGATCGCCGCCCAGTTCGCCAACGAGCTGCGGGAGATGCTCCCGAACAACGCGATCGAGTACTTCGTGTCGTACTACGACTACTACCAGCCCGAGGCGTACGTCCCGCAGACCGACACCTACATCGAGAAGGACTCCTCGATCAACGACGAGGTGGAGCGGCTGCGCCACTCGGCGACCTCGTCCCTGGTGACCCGGCGGGACGTCGTGGTGGTCGCCTCCGTCTCGTGCATCTACGGCCTCGGCGCGCCCGAGGAGTACGTCAACCAGATGGTCAAGCTGAAGGTCGGCGAGGAGATCGAGCGGGACGCCCTGCTGCGCCGCCTGGTGGACATCCAGTACGCCCGCAACGACCTCGCCTTCACCCGCGGCACGTTCCGGGTGCGCGGCGACACCATCGAGGTGATCCCGAAGTACCAGGAGCTGGCCGTCCGGGTCGAGATGTTCGGCGACGAGATCGACAAGCTGTCCACCCTGCACCCGCTCACCGGCGAGGTCCTGGAGGAGCACGAGGAGCTCCACATCCTGCCCGCCACCCACTACGGCGCGGGCGAGGAGGGGATGCGCCTGGCGATCGAGGGGATCGAGGCCGAGCTGGCCGAGCGGCTCGCCGTCCTGGAGGGCCAGGGCAAGCTGCTGGAGGCCCAGCGGCTGCGCATGCGCACCACCTACGACCTGGAGATGCTGCGCCAGATCGGGTCCTGCTCGGGCATCGAGAACTACTCGCGGCACATGGACGGCCGCGCGCCGGGCACCGCGCCGAACACCCTGCTCGACTTCTTCCCCGAGGACTTCCTGCTGGTGGTCGACGAGTCGCACCAGACCATCCCGCAGATCGGCGCGATGTACGAGGGCGACGCCTCCCGCAAGCGCCAGCTCGTCGACCACGGCTTCCGGCTTCCCTCGGCCCTGGACAACCGCCCGCTCAAGTGGGAGGAATTCCTGGAGCGGATCGGCCAGACCGTCTACCTGTCGGCCACCCCGGGCCCGTACGAGCTGGGCCGCGTCAAGGGCGATGTCGTGGAGCAGGTGATCCGCCCGACCGGCCTGGTCGACCCGGAGATCGTCGTCAAGCCCACCAAGGGCCAGATCGACGACCTGGTGCACGAGATCAGGGTGCGCACCGAGAAGGACGAGCGCGTCCTGGTCACCACGCTCACCAAGAAGATGGCCGAGGACCTCACCGACTACCTGCTGGAGCTGGGCGTGCGCGTCCGGTACCTGCACAGCGAGGTCGACACCCTGCGCCGGATCGAGCTGCTGCGCGAGCTGCGCCAGGGCGAGTTCGACGTCCTGGTCGGCATCAACCTGCTGCGCGAGGGCCTGGACCTGCCGGAGGTGTCCCTGGTCTCCATCCTGGACGCCGACAAGGAGGGCTTCCTGCGCTCGGAGACGTCGCTGATCCAGACGATCGGGCGCGCGGCCCGCAACGTCTCCGGCGAGGTCCACATGTACGCCGACAAGATCACCCCGTCGATGGAGCGGGCGATCGACGAGACCAACCGGCGCCGGGCCAAGCAGGAGGCCTACAACGCCGAGCACGGCATCGAGCCGACGGCCCTGCGCAAGAAGATCGCCGACATCCTCGATTCGATCGTCCGCGAGGACGAGGACACCGCGGTGATGATGGGCGGCTCGGGCCGGGCCCAGTCGCGCGGCAAGGCGCCGGTGCCGGGCTTCGGCAGCCGGGCCGAGATCGGCAGGCACGCCTCCGATCTGGTCACCGACCGGCCACGTGAGGAGCTGGAGGGCCTGATCACCTCGCTCACCGACCAGATGCACCAGGCGGCCGCCGACCTCCAGTTCGAGGTCGCGGCCCGGTTGCGCGACGAGATCAAGGAGCTGAAGCGGGAGCTGCGCGATCTCAAAGAGGCCGGCATCTCCTGAGCAGCGGAATGACCAGGTTGTCGGCGAGTCGTCCGGCCGCCCCCGGGTCGGTGATCGGGTCGAGCAGGACCATCCGGTAGCCGAGGTAGGCGGGGACCGCCGAGAAGGCCAGGTCGACGTCCGCGCCCGGATCGACCTCGCCGCGCAGCACGGCACGGCCGAGGATGCGCCTGGCCACCTCGTTGCGCGGCAGGATGATCCGGCGCCGGTAGGCCCGGTTGAGGTCGGGGTCGACCGGCAGCCGGGCGGCGAGCGCGGCGAGCAGGTCGCGGTACAGGGCCTGCTCGCGCAGCAGCGCGGAGATGAAGGCGACGAGCTCCTCGCGCAGCCCCAGGTCGCCCGGGTCGGGCGGGCAGGGCAGGCACCCCGAGACCAGCGCCTCGACCAGGAGGTCGGCGGTCATCGGCCAGCGCAGCCGCAGGGCGGGCAGCGACACATCGGCGCGGTCGGCCACGGCCTCGTGGGTGAGGTCGGGGTCCGCGCGGAACGCCTCGATCACCGCGGCGTAGATCCGGCCCCGTGCGGCCGACCCCGCCGGGGTCTCCTGATTGGTCAGGATCACGCCCCCGCCTTCGCGCTCGGTTGCTCTTTCGTCACTCAGAACGGTGGAAAGTGTGGCAATACGGAGGTGGGCGCGGGGGGTGTTCTCCCGAAAAAGTTCTGACATCTCCTGCTGGGACGAAGAATCCTTCTACTGAAATGACCGCTTCAACCAGTTTTGCCCCGATCGAACCGGGCGGTCCAGCTCCGTCCCTCGCGGCCCCTGCGGCGCCGGGCGCGGACGATGAGCCGGGTCGTGACGGCCAGCAGGATCACCACGAGGATGACGCCGAGGAGCGGCGCGAGGATCGCGATGACGCTCAGGCCGAGCGAGAACACGTCCTCGGTGGTGCTGAGGACCGGCGCCGCAGTGCCCATCGTCCCGGCGTTGGCGATCGGCCGGATCGTGCTCTTGGTGCCGTGCACCGTCAGCGCCGTGAGGATGCCGACGACCCAGCCGATCCACGGCTGCTCGTGCAGCAGGCCCGCCCCCGTGCCGATCGACGCGTCGATCTTCTCCGCGGCGGTGCTGGCCGCCATGACGGCCCCGCCCGCGGCGGGCCGCACGAACGTCATCACCGTGTCGTTGACGCTGTCGACCAGCGGCACCTTGTCCAGCACGATCTCCGCGGCCAGGAGCACCCCGAGCGCCGTCAGCGCCCATCCGTTCTCCATCCACGAGAACTGCGACGGCAGCACCACCGCATCCCCGTACCGGGCGAGCACCCCCACCACGAGGATCGGGATGTAGGCGTTCAGCCCCGCCGCCCCGGCGAGCCCGAGCCCAGTCAGAAACGCAAGCATGTCTTCCCCTCCGGAGCGGGAGTTCCCCCGGCAAGGCCCGGCGGAACTCCCCTTCCGGTATTTAGGACGCACCCACCGCCCCCGCGGTGCCCACCGGCCGCCCGCCCGCGGGCGGCCGGGCCGGGAACCCTCCGAACGTGATCGGGCGCCCCCGCACCCGATCACCGCGACGCCGCAGGCGGCGCCGTCAGCGGGTGAGGGCGGACATCCGCTCGACGCTGTCCGCGAACTCCTCGACCATGTCGTAGACGACCTGCTTGGCCGGCTTCACCGTGTTCATGAGGCCGACGACCTGCCCGACGAAGTAGTTGGCGAGCTGCTTCGCCCCTTCGTTGCCGCTCTCGGCGTGCTTGACGATGTGCCGCATGGCCGCCTCGGCGACGATCATCTGCAGCGGCATCGGCAGGGCGCCGGGGGAGTCGGGGCCCTCCCACTCGGCGGTCCAGGCGGACTGGAGCTGGCGGGCGTGCTTGCCGGTGCGCGAGCGCGAGCGGATGGTGTCCTTGGCCGTCGCCGCCAGCATCTTGGCCTTGACCGTGGAGGGGGTCTCGGCCTCCTCGGTGGTGAGCCAGACCGAGCCGCACCAGACGCCGGACGCGCCCAGCGCGATCGACGCGGCGACCTGGCGGCCGGTGGCGATGCCGCCCGCGGCCAGGACGGGGATCGGCGCGACCGCGTCGACGACCTGGGGGACCAGGACCATCGTGGAGATCTCGCCGGTGTGCCCGCCGGCCTCGCCGCCCTGCGCGACGATCAGGTCGACGCCCGCGGCGACCTGCCGGGCGGCGTGCTCCACGGTCCCGACGAGCGCGGCGACGGGCACGCCCGCGGCCTTGGCCTTCTCGACCATGATGGGCGGCGGGGTGCCCAGCGCGCTGGCGATCATCCGGGTGCCGTGGCTGAGCGAGATGTCGATCAGCTCGGTCGCGCCGCTGCCCGTCACGGCCCGCGCCCCGCTGCGCGCGGCCTTGTCGGCGTTCGCGCCGCGGCCGAGTTCCGGCGCGGGGACGCCGTACTTGGCGAACAGGTTCTCCAGGAACTTCCAGTGCTCGGCGGGGATGGCCGCGAGGGGGTCGCCGCCTTCCCGCGCGGAGGAGTCGATCTTGCCGGGGACGAGCACGTCGACGCCGTAGGGGCGGCCGTTCGTCTCCCGGTCGATCCAGGCGAGTTCCTCTTCGAGCCGGTCGGGGGTGTAGGCGACCGCGCCCAGGACGCCGAGGCCGCCCGCGTTGGTGACCGCCGCGACGACGTCCCGGCAGTGGCTGAAGGCGAAGATCGGGAACTCGATCCCGAACATCTCGCACACGTCGGTCTTCATGGTGCTCCCTAGCAGGGTGGGGGGTCAGGCGGGCCGGAAGACGAGGAGGGGCTCGCCGTCGTCGGGCCGGACGAAGGCGGCCTTGAGGGCGAGGCCGGCGGCCGGGGCGGAGACGCCGTCGAGGGCGGCGCGCAGCCACGGGCCTTCGGCGAGCTCGGCGAACGCGATGTGCAGGGCCTCGCCCTCGCCGCGGGGGTGGACCTTCGCCCAGGTGACGAGGACGGCGTCGCCGGAGGCGGCGGTCCACTCCAGGGAGGAGCCGCCGCAGACGTGGCAGCCGGACGCGTCGGGGGCGTGCCAGGCCGCGCAGTCGGCGCAGCGCTTGATCACGAGCTCCTCGCGGCCGGCGGCGTCGAAGAAGGCGTCGGAGCGGCCGTCGCGGCGGATCGTGGGCTGGGTCATCGGGTCACCGTCCCGTCGGGCTGAGGATGAGGGTGCTGTGGTGGTCGAAGATGCCGCCGTTGCCGCTGACGAGGATCGTCTCGTTGCGCGCGACCTGGCGCTCGCCGCCCTGGCCGCGGGCCTGGATGATCGCCTCGGAGACCGGCGTCATGCCCCACATGTAGTAGCCGGACAGCTGGCCGCCGCCGGTGTTGGTCGGCAGCGCGCCGCCGGGGCCGAGTGCGCCGGACGCGACGAACTCGCCGCCCTCGCCCTTGGCGCAGAACCCGTAGTCCTCAAGGGTGATGAGGGTGGTGATGGTGTAGCAGTCGTAGAGCTGGCACATCTGGACGTCCGAGACGGTGATCCCGGCCATCTTCATGGCCGCCGCGCCGGACTGGACGGCCCCGGTCGTCAGGCCGAAGCCGCTGCCGCGCTCGTACCGGTTGCCGGGGTGGCCCTGACCCCAGCCGAGGATGTGCACGGCGGGCTGGGCGAGGTCGGCGGCCCGGTCGGCCGCGGTGACGATCACCGCGACCGCCCCGTTGGAGACCAGGCAGCAGTCGAGCAGGTGCAGGGGCTCGACGACCCAGCGCGACGCCTGGTGGTCGGCCAGCGTGATCGGCTCGCGCATCTGCGCGATCGGGTTCTTCGTCGCCCACGCGCGGGTGGAGACCGCGACCGCGCCGAGCTGCTCGCTGGTCGTGCCGTAGGTCTCCATGTGCCGCTGCGCGGCGAGCGCGTAGTAGGCGTTGACGGAGCGGAAGCCCTGTGCGGCGGTCATGCCGCCGTATCCGCGGAACTCGCGCGGCGCGCTGTCGTAGGCGGCCCCCGCCGACACCTTGGGCCGCAGCGGCGCGTCGGCGAAGACGCACGCGACGGCCGAGGCCGATCCGCTCTGCACCGCCATGGCCGCGTTCGCGATCATCGCGCCCGCCGTCGCGCCGAACGCGTTCATGACGGTCAGCAGCCGCAGGTCGCGCAGGCCGAGCGCGTCGGCCAGCTCGATCCCGGGCGAGCCGCCCATGCCGTGGCTGATCAGCAGCCCGTCCAGATCCTCCAGTGCCAGGCCCGCGTCCGCCGCGGCCAGCCGGACCGCGTCCGCGGCCAGCCTGCGCGCGCTGCGCCCGTACACCTTGCCCATCTCGGTCATGCCGAGACCGGCGATCGCCGCTCCCACCGAAGCCACCTCCCGCTTACTTTTGCGGACACCATACCGAACGGGATTCGGTCACGGGAGAACAAGGTGGCCGTAGTAGGACGACTTGATCGCTCTGGTAGGCCACCGGGAGTCCCCGGTGTGCTACCTTGTGCAGCGGTCGTAGCTGTACTTTCGCCTGATCGAGTGTCGATGCCCGCGGAGTTCATCTTCCGCGGGTTTTCTTCATTTACAGGGGGAGCTTTCGTGGCGACCACGGGCCCGCGCGGTGCGGGCCCGAGCGACAAACCAGGAGTGCAGTATGGCGCAGGGCACCGTCAAGTGGTTCAACGGTGAGAAGGGTTACGGCTTCATCTCCCAGGATGAGGGCGGCCCGGACGTGTTCGTCCACTTCAGTGCCATCCAGGGTTCCGGCTACCGGAACCTGGAAGAGGCCCAGCGGGTGGAGTTCGACATCACCCAGGGTCCGAAGGGTCCGCAGGCGGAGAACGTCCGCGGCCTCTGACGAGACGTGAGCCGAGGCCCCCGCGCACCGCGCGGGGGCCTCGTGCCATCTCCGGGGTCCCCAGGGGACCTCTCGGGACTCCTGCTAGCGCCCCTCAGAGGGCCGCCAGCAGCCTTTCGCTCTCCGCGGCCCAGTGGGCCAGTCCCAGCCGGACGTGGACCGCACGGGCCGCCTCGGCGTGCTCCCGGGCCAGGGAACGGTCCCCGAGCGCCGCGGCGAGTTCGGCGAGGACGCCGTGGACCGACCCCCACGAGGTGATCCCGATACCCGCGATCACCAGTTCGTCCCGGTGCGGGGCCAGCCGCCGGTAGAGCTCCGCGGGGTCGGGCGTGCCCAGCCGGGCCGCGATCCGCCCCCACACCGCGGCATGGAAGTCCTCGGTCCAGGTGCGGCGGATCTCCGTGCCCCACCGCGCCATCAGCGCCCGCGCGCCCGCCTCGTCGCCGGACTCCAGCAGCGCGAGGACCGCCGTGGGCCGGAGCGGCTCCGTCGTCTCGGCCTCGGCCAGCAGCCCGTCCAGGAGGCCTCCGGCGTCGCCCAGCGCGCGGCGGGCGGTCATGAGGCCGTTCCAGCGGCAGAACTCCAGACCGTACATCGTCGAGCCCTCCAGCAGGGAGGTGTACCGCTCCACGACCTGCTCCACCTCCGCCCAGCGGCCCTCCAGCGTCAGCGCCGCGGTCTCCGCGATCGCGGTCATCGCGTGGATGGCGCGGTCGCGCATCGCCTCGGCGAGGTCGGCGACCCGGCGCAGCTCCGCCCGGCAGCCCGGCAGGTCGCCGTCCCGGATCAGCGAGGTGGCCAGGAAGATCCGGGCGACGCACTCGGCCTGCCCGCCGAGCCCCGGGACCGCCAGCATCTCGCGCAGGGCCGCCGCGCGTTCGGCCTCCCGGCCCATCACGTAGAGGACCAGGACCTGGTTGTTGAGGGTCCGCGCCAGCAGCGCCGGATCGCCGAGGCGGCGCGCGATCGCCACCGCCTCGGCCGCCAGCGCCTCCCCGTCGGCGCGGTCGGGCCCGTAGTGCAGCTCCAGGGCGAGGGTGCCGAGCAGCTCGGCGCGCCGCGCGTCGGGCAGCGGCCCGGCCAGCAGCTCCCGCAGCAGCGCCACGATCCGGGCGTCGACCTCCCCGTAGGCGCGGAACATCCACTGGCTGTGCCCGCCGAACACCGCCAGGGCGCGGATCAGGGTGTCCCGGTCGCCGGCCTCCGACGCCAGGTCGATCGCGGTCTCCAGCGACGCCCGGGCCCCCGCCACGTCGCCGCGCGCATGGTGCGCCAGCCCCAGCTCCACCAGCAGCCCGCGCCGCCGCTCGGGGTCGGCCGAGCCGAGCGCGTCCAGCGCCCGCTCCCAGTGCCCGGCGGCCTCGTGGTGGGCGTGCTGGGCGGCGGCCTGCCGGGCGGCGGCCGAGGCGTACTCGACGGCCTTGGCCGCGCCGCCCACGGGCGCCGCCATGCCGTAGTGGTGGGCCAGGGCGGGCAGCCGTACGGCCCGGTCGAGGCCGGGCGCCGCCTCGACGGCGGCGCCCGCCCCCAGGTGCGCCCGCGCCCGCTCCAGGCGGCTCAGCCCCGAGTACAGCGCGTCCCGGACGAGGGGGTGCGCGAAGGCGTAGTCGAAGCCGTCCGGAAGCTCGGTGAGCAGCCCCACCGCGACCGCGGGCTCCAGCCGGGACAGCACGTCGGGCACCTGCGCGCCCGACACCGCCGACAGCATCTCGGGCCCGAACTCGCGGCCCAGCACCGAGGCGGTGCGCAGCAGCGCGCCGGTCCCCTCGGGCAGCCGCGCGACCCGCCGGGAGATGACTTCGCGGACGCCCGGCGGAACCCGCAGTCCGAGGCCCCGCTCGGCCGCGGGCAGCCGCAGCAGCTCGCCCAGGTAGAAGGGGTTGCCGCCGGTGCGCTCGTGCAGCCGGGCGGCGAGGCGCGGCCCGCCGGGGTTTCCGGTCCGCTCAAGGTAGGCGCCGACCTCCGCGACGGTCAGCGGCGGTACGTCGAGGCGGGTCACGCCCTGCTCGCGGGCGAGCGCGCCGAGGGCGTCGGTGAGCTGTTCGGGCGCCCCGCCCGGCTCGGGCCGCAGCGTCGCGACGACGAGCACCGGCCTGCGGTGCAGCTCGGCGGCGGCGAAGGTGAGCAGGCGCAGCGACGAGGCGTCGGCCCAGTGCAGGTCGTCCAGCACCAGCAGCCGCGGCTCGGGGCCGCCGGTGAGCGCCTCCAGCGCGGCCGAGTGCAGGGCGAACGGGGACATCCCTCCCGCGCCCTGTCCGAGCAGGAGGTCGGCGCCGGGCACGCCGAGGTCGCGCAGCACCTGGAGCCACGGCCAGAACGGGGGCGCGCCGGTGTCCTCCGCGCAGCGGCCCCAGGCCGTCCGGACGCCGAGTGCCGCGGCCTCTTCGGCGACGGCCCGGGCGAGCCGGGTCTTGCCGACGCCCGCCTCGCCCGCGAGGAGGAGCAGCCCGCCCCGGCCGGCCCGCGCCGCGGCGAGCAGCGCCGCGCCCGTGTCGCGTTCCGGGCCGCGGCCGACCAGTCCGTCCGAAGGGCCGGGCCCGGCCTCCGCCGGGCGGGTGGGGGCGTTTGCCGGAGAGGCGGGGGCGGGCGAGGCGGGGGCGGGCGAGGCGGGGGCGGGCGGGGCGTCGAGCTCGGGTGACTGCTCGAACACGGCGCGCTCCAGCGCGCGCAGCTCGGGGCCGGGCTCCAGCCCCAGCTCGTCGGCGAGCAGGGCCCGCACCCGGCGCAGCGCGCCGAGCGCCTCGGCCTGCCGCCGGGAGCGGTACAGCGCGAGGACCAGCAGCCCCCACATGCGCTCGCGGTAGGGGTGCGCGTCCACGAGCTGCTCCAGGTCCGCGACGCAGGACGCGGCGTCGCCGAGCGCCAGGCGCGCCTCGGCCCGGTCCTCCAGCGCGGCGGCCCGCAGCTCGCCGAGCCGGGCCCGGACGGGCTGGGCGAAGCCGAACCCGGCGAACTCCGCGAGCGGGTCGCCCTGCCACAGCGCCAGCGCCCTGTCCAGGTCGGCCAGGGCCGCCGCGTGGTCGCCGCCGCGCAGCGCCCGGCGCGCGTCCTCGGCGTGCGCGGCGAACCGGGCCAGGTCGACCTGACCGGGCCGGACCGCCAGCAGGTAGCCGGGCTCGCGGGTGAGCAGGAGCCGCGGCGGGGTGCGCGGCGGCCGGTCGGGCTCCAGCGCCCGGCGCAGCTGGGAGAGGTACGCCTGGAGCGTCCCCGTCGCGCTCGCCGGGGCCTCGCCCGCCCACAGCTCGGCGATGAGCCGGTCGACCGGGACCGCGCGCCCCGGATCGACCGCGAGCATCGCCAGGACCGCCCGCTGTTTGGGCGCACCGACCTCGACGGGCCTGCCCGCGCCGTCGATCACCTCCAGCGCGCCGAACAGGCGCACCGCCATCTCCGCCATCGCCCCTCGCCACCGCAGCAGAACGTCCGACCTCCGGTTGGACGTCATGCGCTCGACCCCGGGTTCTCGTGTCTTTCCAGACTTCCGCAATTCGCCCACAAGTCGGCGACAAATCCCGCACAAGTGGCGGGTCCCAGAGTGGGGCACGCGCCGCGATCGCGGCGCACGGGGAGAGGGCACGGCGACCGCCTGCCCCTCGGCGACGGGCCGCACGGGCGGCCCCGGGAACATGAGGACGGATATGACGGGGAACGACGCGCTCGGACGGGACCTGCGCACGGCGGTGCGGGGCCGGGTGCTGGCGCCGGGGGACGAGGACTTCGCGCGCGCGGCGCTCGGCTGGTCGGTCGGGGTGCCGCAGCGGCCGGCGGCCGTGGTGGAGGTCGCCGACGCGGCCGACGCCGCCGCGCTGGTCGCCTTTGCCCGTGCCGCGGGCCTGGCGCTGGCCGCCCAGCCGAGCGGCCACGGCGCGACCACCGCGCTGGACGGGACGGTGGTCGTGCGCACCGGGGCCCTGGACGGCATCGAGATCGACCCGGAGGCGCGCACGGCCCGGGTCGGCGCGGGCGTGCGGACCGGCGCGCTGCTGGAGGCGGCGGGCGCGCACGGGCTCACCTTCGCGGCGGGCAGCTCCCCGGTCGTGACGGTCGCGGGCTACACGCTCGGCGGCGGCCTCGGCTGGTACGGCCGCAGCCGGGGCCCGGCCTCGGCGTCGGTCCTGGCGCTGGAGATCGTGGACGCGGACGGACGGGCCCGGCGGATCACCGCGGACACGGACCCCGACCTGTTCTGGGCGCTGTGCGGGGGAGGCGGCGACCACGCCCTGGTGACCGCGCTGGAGGTCGCGTTGTTCCCGGCGCCCGGGCTGTACGGCGGCCGGATCGTGTGGCCCGCCGACAGGGCCCCCGAGGTGCTGGAGGCGTTCGCCAAGGCGGCGGCCTCGGCCCCCGAGGAGCTCAGCGTGTGGTGCTCCCTCATGCAGTTCCCGCCGTTCCCCGAGCTGCCCGAGCCGCTGCGCGGCCTGTCGGCGGTCGTCGTGGACGCCGCCCACCTCGGCGCGGCGGAAGAGGGCAGGGCGCTCCTCGCGGCGTTCGACGCGGTCGGCGGCGCGGTCTTCGACACCCGCGGCCCGCTGCCTCCGGCGGCGCTCGGGAGCATCTGCGCCGAGCCCGTCGACCCGATGCCGTCGCTGCACCGCGCCGAACTGGTGACCGACCTGGAGGCCGCCTCCGCCGTCCTGCGGGACCTGGCGGCGGCCGGGACGGTCCACCCGCTGGTCTTCGTGCAGCTGCGCCACCTCGGCGGCGCCTACACCCGGGAGGGCTCCGGCGCGCGCGGCCCGATCACCGCGCCGTACCTGCTGTCGATGATGGGCGTCGCACCGGGCGCGGAGGTGGCCGAGGGCGTCCGCGCGCGCATCGCGGCCGTCGTGGCGGCCATGGCGCCCTGCACCACGGGGGAGAAGCCGTACACCTTCCTCGCGGGCGGCGAGCGGGCCGCTGACGCGTTCCCGCCCGCCACCGTCGAGCGCCTGCGCACGGTCAAGCGCGCGCACGACCCGGAAGGGGTCTTCCGGAGCAATTTCCCCGTGCTGGACTGACGCCTCGACGGGCGGACGGGTGCGCGGTCCCGTCCGCCCGCCCGGGGATCAGGTGCGGAACGGGCCGGTGACGCAGTAGGTGATGCCGCCCGAGGAGGAGCCGGTCGTGCCGCGCTGCGAGGAGAAGTAGAGGCGGTTGCCGGCCGGGTTGAACGCCGGGCCGGTGATCTCCGACGACGACTGCCCGGTGATCCGCAGGAACACCGAGATCTTGTCGTCCGGGGTGATCATGTTGATCTCCATGTTGCCGCCGTCCTCGGCGACGTACAGGTCCCCGGAGGAAGACCCGGTGATGTTGTCCACGCCCGTCAGGGTCGGGGTACCGGTGACGAGGCCGTCGTCGTAGGCGAGTTCGTAGGTGTTGGTGAGCAGGTTGAGCTGCCACACCCGGTTGTCGCCCTTGGTGGTGAACCAGACCGTGTCGTTCGCGTACCAGCAGCCTTCGCCGCCGTTGAAGGACTTGGAGCCCGAGACCTGCGTCCGGGTGGTGGTGGGGGAGCCGTCGGGGTCGGGGATGTTCGTCCAGGTGAAGGAGCCGGACGTGGCGGTCCCGGCGACCAGCACCTGGAGGGTGCCCGCCGACAGGTCCCCCCACGTGGTCGGGACGAACCGGTAGAACCGGCCGTTGGTCTCGTCCTCCGTCAGGTAGATCACCTGGCGGACGGGGTCGGCCGCGGCGGCCTCGTGCTTGAAGCGGCCCATCGCCGGGCGCGCGACGGCCGTGCCGCCGAACGGGTAGGTCTCCCAGACCCGGCCGAGGCTGATCTCCTCGCACGACAGCCACGTGTTCCACGGGGTCTTGCCGCCCGCGCAGTTGGTGCTGGTGCCCGACAGGATCCGCGACGCGGCCGTCACGTTGCCGGAGGAGTCGAACTTGATGATGGAGGCGCCGCCGGAGCTCACCTCGGAGTTGGAGGTGTAGATCCAGCCGGTCCCGTCGGCGAAGCACGCGCCGCCGTCGGGCGCCTGATGCCAGGTGTAGGAGGTGCCGGACACGACCTGGCCGGTCCGGGCGACGACCTGGCTGGTGAACCCGGAGGGCAGTTGGATGCCGTTGGCGTCGGCGGCCAGAAGGGCGCCGTAGGGGGAGGTCGCGTTCTGCGCGGGCGCGGCGAGCGCGCCCCGCATCAGCGTGCCGGAGAAGGCGGCGGTTCCGGCGGCGAGCACGCTCGTCCGCATGAAGAGACGACGGTCCATCGGGGGTCTCCCTGTGAGAGAAAGGACTGTGCGCCCTCGGTTCTCTCCGCGCCCGGCGACGCGGAGGCCGCCCCCGGATGGCCGTCAGATGTCGATCACATGGCAGACATTTTCCGCATAGTGCGAAAGGGATGTCATTTTTGTGCGAAACGGTCGGTCGCCTCGATGAGGCGGTGCAGGATGCCCGGCTCGTCGAAGGCGTGGCCCGCGCCGTCGACCAGGTGGAACTCGGCCTCCGGCCAGGCCTGGTGCAGGTCCCAGGCGGTCGCGGCGGGCGTGCACATGTCGTACCGGCCCTGGACGATCACCGCCGGGATGTGCCGGATCTTGTCGATGTTCTCCAGAATCCACTCGTCCGACGAGAAGAACCCGCCGTTGGTGAAGTAGTGGTTCTCGATCCTGGCGAACGTGACGGCGTAGTCGGGGTCGGCGAACTGGCCGACGTGCTCGGCGTCGGGCAGCAGCGTGATCGTCGCGCCCTCCCAGGTGGCCCACGCCAGCGCCGCCGGGACCCGGACCGCCGGGTCGGGGTCGTTCAGCCGCTCGTGGAACGCCTCCAGGAGGTTCTCCCGCTCCTCTTCCGGGATCGGCGCGACGTACTTCTCCCACAGGTCGGGGAAGATCAGCGATGCGCCGTACTCGTAGAACCAGAACAGCTCGAATGGGCGCAGCATGAAGATCCCGCGCAGGACCAGCTCCGAGGTCCGCTCGGGGTGGCTGATCGCGTACGAGAGCGCCAGGCAGCTGCCCCAGGAACCGCCGAAGACCAGCCACTTCTCGATGCCGAGGTGCTCGCGCAGCCTCTCCATGTCGGCCACGAGGTTCCACGTGGTGTTGGCCTCCAGCGACACCTCGGGATCGGCCGCCGACGGCAGGCTCCGTCCGCAGTTGCGCTGGTCGAACAGCACGATGCGGTAGCGCTCGGGGTCGAACTGGCGGCGGTGGGCGGGCGTGCAGCCGCCGCCGGGACCGCCGTGCAGCATGACCACGGGCTTGCCCTGGGGATTGCCGCACACCTCCCAGTAGATCTCGTCGCCCTCCGGGGTCGGAAGGGTTCCGGAGTCATACGGTTCGATCGGCGGATACAGGGTGCGCGGCTCCATGATCTGACATTCTGTCAGCAGAGCCGAACAGCCGTGACGGTGCCCGTATGGTGGGACGGGGGAGACAGACCTGTTGCCCGGTCGTAGAGTCTCTCTCTAACGACGTCGTGATGATCCTCTGATGGAGTCTTTACCGTGAGTGACCTCAACGGAACAGGCGGCCAGCGCCCCGCTCAGCCAGGCGGCCTGTCCTGGTCGCCTTCCCCCGCGCAGGCGCCCCGGGAACTCCTCACCGCGCCGCCGCTGCCCGCGCCGGTGGGCAAGTCCCAGCCCCCGACCGATCCGACCCTGGCCGCAGGCTGGGATCTCGTCGACCGGCTGAAGCAGATGGCCGAGCTGCTCGGCGAGGCGCTCTCGGCCGGCGAGCGCCGCATCACCGACGTGCAGACCGAGGCCCAGGCCCAGCTCGCCGCCGCGCAGAGCGAGCGGGAGAAGTCCCAGCGCGACGCGGCCACCGCGTGGTCCGAGGTGCAGCGCACCCGCACCCGCGCCGAGGGCGCAGAGCGGCGCGTCACCGAGACCGAGGCCGCGATGCGGCAGCTCGTCACCCAGCACGACAACATGCAGTCCGCCCGCGACGACGCCCTGCGCGCGGTCGAGGAGACCTCCAACGCCCGGCGGGCCGCCGAGGAGCGGATCGCCGAGCTGTCCCGGGCGATCGAGACGGTCCGCGCCGAGCTCGCCTCGGTCCGCGCCGCCCTCGCCGACGCCGAGAAGACCTCCAAGGCGCTCCAGGTCGCCGCCGGCAACGCCGCGCAGGAGGCCGACGAGGCCCGGCGCCAGGCCGGCGAGGCGGGCCGCCAGGCCGCCGAGGCCGCCCGCCAGGCCGAGGACGCCCGCCGCCGCGCCGACGCCGCCGAGAGCGAGCGCGCCAACGCGATGGAGACCGCCGCCCAGGCGCTGGAGCAGGCCAAGATCTCCGAGGCCGCCCGCGAGGCCGCCACGCAGGACAAGGCCCGCGCCGAGTCCGAGGCGACCCTGGCGCTGTCGCGCTCGGAGCAGCTCACCCGGGAGCGCGACGGCGCGATGAGCGCCGTCCGCCAGATCGCCACCGAGCGTGACGACGCCCTGGCCAAGATCAAGGAGCGGGACGCCTGGGTCGACCAGCTGGCCGAGGCCGTCACCGAGCAGCGCGCCCAGCTCGGTGCGCTCTCCCAGGAGCGCGACGCGGCCCGCAACGCCGCCGACCAGGCCCGCAGCCTCATCGACGAGCTCACCAGGCAGCTCCGCGTGATCATGCCGTCCTCGCCCCTGCACAACCACGCGGCCCTGTCGGAGGTCGGCATCACCGGTGCCACCATGACCGACCGCAACGGCTTCCCCGGCTAGCCGAACCACGTCGGAAAGAACGCCCCGGCCCTTGCGGCCAGGGCGTTCTCGGCGTCTCAGGGGGCTTGGGCCGCGGGCCCGGGAGCCCCGTCGCGACGCCGCGGCCTCACGCGACTGTTATCCTGGTACCCCGTGGACAGGTGGTCTTCCACCTGGTCGGCACCGCCAGAGCGGTGGGCGCAGCCCGCACCGCCGGCCCACCGCAAACCGCCGCACAACGACCACGGGAGTTCTTTTGCGCCTCGCAGATTCCTCGCGCACGACCAAGCACCTCTTCGTCACCGGCGGCGTCGCCTCCAGCCTCGGCAAGGGCCTGACGGCCTCCAGCCTGGGACGCCTGCTCACGCTGCGCGGCCTGCGGGTGACGATGCAGAAGCTCGACCCGTACCTCAACGTGGACCCCGGGACGATGAACCCGTTCCAGCACGGTGAGGTCTTCGTCACCGACGACGGGGCCGAGACCGACCTCGACATCGGCCACTACGAGCGCTTCCTCGACACCGAGCTGCACGGCAGCGCGAACGTCACCACGGGCCAGGTCTACTCGAACGTGATCGCCAAGGAGCGCCGCGGCGAGTACCTCGGCGACACCGTCCAGGTGATCCCGCACATCACCAACGAGATCAAGGACCGCATCCGCGGCATGGCGGGCCCCGACGTCGACGTGGTGATCACCGAGGTCGGCGGCACCGTCGGCGACATCGAGTCGTTGCCGTTCCTGGAGGCCGTCCGCCAGATCCGGCACGAGATCGGCCGCGACAACGTCTTCTTCCTGCACGTGTCGCTGCTGCCCTACATCGGCCCGTCCGGCGAGCTGAAGACCAAGCCGACCCAGCACTCCGTCGCCGCCCTGCGCAGCATCGGCATCCAGCCCGACGCGATCGTGCTGCGCTCGGACCGCCCGGTCTCGCAGAGCATCAAGCACAAGATCAGCCTCATGTGCGACGTGGACCGCGACGCCGTCGTCTCCTGCGTGGACGCCCCCTCGATCTACGACATCCCGAAGGTCCTGCACGCCGAGGGCCTCGACGCCTACGTCGTCCGCCGCCTCGACCTGCCGTTCCGCGACGTCGACTGGGGCGTGTGGGACGACCTCCTGCGCCGCGTGCGCGAGCCGAAGCACCAGGTCGAGATCGCCATGGTCGGCAAGTACATCGACCTGCCCGACGCCTACCTGTCGGTCACCGAGGCGCTGCGCCACGGCGGCTTCGCCAACGAGGCCCATGTCAAGATCCGCTGGGTCAAGTCCGACGACTGCCAGACCCCCGAGGGGGCCAAGGCCCAGCTCGACGGCGTCGACGGCGTCCTCATCCCGGGCGGTTTCGGCGTCCGCGGCATCGAGGGCAAGCTCGGCGCGATCCGGCACGCCCGCGAGACCAAGCTGCCGACCCTCGGCATCTGCCTGGGCCTGCAGTGCATGGTCATCGAGGCGGCCCGCGACCTCGCCGGCATCACCGACGCCGACAGCGCCGAGTTCGACGAGCACACCAAGCACCCTGTCGTCTCCACGATGGCCGACCAGCTCGACGTCATCTCCGGCGAGCGCGACCTCGGCGGCACCATGCGGCTCGGCCTGTACGCGGCCGACCTCGCCGAGGGCTCGATCGTGCGCGAGCTGTACGACGACGCCCCGCGCGTCTCCGAGCGGCACCGCCACCGCTTCGAGGTCAACAACGCCTACCGCGAGGACCTGGAGAAGGCGGGACTGGTCTTCAGCGGCCTGTCGCCCGACGGCCGGCTCGTCGAGTACGTCGAGCTGCCGCGCGACGTCCACCCCTTCTACGTGGCCACCCAGGCGCACCCGGAGTTCCGCTCCCGCCCGACCCGCGCGCACCCGCTGTTCGCCGGGCTGATCGCGGCGGCGCTCGACCGCCGCGCCTGATCAGGGGGAAGATGATCCGCATGGATCTGCGCGACATCCCCGAGCGGTGGCCCACCGTCGGGTCCACCGAGCACTTCAAGGGCCGGATCATCACCGTCGTCGAGGACGAGGTGGTGATGCCCGGCGCGGACGGCCCCGAGACGGTGCGGCGCGAGTTCGTGACGCACCCGGGGGCCGTCGGCACCCTCGCCCTGGACGGCCAGGGCAGGGTCCTGCTCCTGCGGCAGTACCGCCACCCCACCGGCCACCTCCTGTGGGAGGTGCCCGCGGGGCTGCGCGACGTCGACGGCGAGCCGATGTGGCGCACCGCCGAGCGCGAGCTGCTGGAGGAGGCGGGGTACCGCGCGGAGACGTGGCACACGCTCGTCGACACCTTCCAGACGCCGGGCATGAGCGACGAGCGGGTGCGGGTGTTCCTCGCCCGCGACCTCGCCGAGGTGCCCGCCGCGGAGATCGACTTCGTGCGCGTGCACGAGGAGGCCGACATGCCGCTGGCGTGGGTGCCGCTGGACGAGGCGGTCGCGGCGGTGCTCGGCGGCCGGGTGCACAACGCCTTGGCCGTCTCGGCGATCCTCGCGCTGCACGCCGCCCGGGCGCGCGGGTTCGCCGACCTGCGCGACCGGGACGCCCCGTTCGGCCCGCCGGCCGAGACCCCCGACCCCTGACCCCAGACGCCGCCCGACGCGGCCTGACGCCGCCCGACGCCGCCCCGGCGGGTAAAGAGTCCCCGGACCCGCCTCGGCGGCGACGGCGCAGGTCTACACTCGGGTGACGGACCGAGATCCGCGCGAGGCGTACGCCCCGGCGCACACCGGCGCCGCACTGCGCGGCCCCCGTGACTCCCGCGAGTCGTGTTGCCGCTGCCTCCCGTGGCGTCTTAGGCTCGCGACGACGACGGCGTGTCCGCGCCGTCGGGGAGGTTTGAACCTGATGCCAGACGCAGGCGCGGAAAGCGTGCTCTCAGCGGCGATCGCCACCGAGCCCGGAGGCGCGCTGGGTCCGACCCGACGGCCCGTCCCGACGTTCCCCGACCCGGAGCCGCTGGCCGAGCACGGCCCGGCCCGCATCGTGGCGATCTGCAATCAGAAGGGCGGCGTCGGGAAGACGACGACGACCATCAACCTCGGCGCGGCGCTCGCCGAGCAGGGCCGCCGCGTCCTGCTCGTCGACTTCGACCCGCAGGGCGCCCTTTCGGTCGGCCTCGGCCAGGGCGACCCGCGCCAGCTGGACGTCACCGTCCACAACATGCTGCTGGAGTCCGACACCGAGTGGGACGACATCCTGCTGGAGACGACGGTCGAGGGCATGCACCTGCTGCCGTCGAACATCGACCTGTCGGGCGCCGAAGTCCAGCTCGTGCACGAGGTCGGCCGCGAGTACATCCTGTCGGGCAAGCTGAAGTCGGCCGTCGAGCACTACGACTACGTGCTCATCGACTGCCAGCCGTCCCTCGGCCTGCTCACCATCAACGCCCTCGCCGCCGCCCAGGGCGTCATCGTGCCGCTGGAGTGCGAGTACTTCGCGATGCGGGGTGTGGCGCTGCTCATGGAGACCATCGAGAAGGTCCAGCAGCGGATCAACCCGACCCTGGTGATCGACGGCTTCCTCGGCACCATGTACGACTCGCGCACCCTGCACACCCGCGAGGTCCTCCAGCGGATCGTCCAGGCGTTCGGCGACAAGGTCTTCCATACCGTGATCAACCGGACGGTCCGCTTCCCCGACGCCACGGTCATGGGCGAGCCGATCACCACCTTCGACCCCTCCTCGATGGGCGCCAGCCACTACCGTGAGCTGGCCAAGGAGGTCATCCACCGCTGGCAGCAGCTGACCTAGCCGATGCCGACCTCCACTAGGCTCGCAGCCGTGGAGGAAGTGCAGAAGGAAGAGGAGACCGGCAAGGGCTTCCAGGTTCACCTGGACGTCTTCTCCGGTCCTTTCGACCTGCTCCTCGGCCTGATCGCCAAGCACAAGCTGGACATCACCGAGGTCGCCCTCCACAAGGTCACCGACGAGTTCATCGCCCATATCCGCACCATGGGCCGCGAGTGGGACCTCGACCAGGCGTCGCACTTCCTGCTCGTCGCCGCGACCCTCCTCGACCTCAAGGCGGCCCGGCTGCTGCCGTCCGGCGAGGTCGACGACGAAGAGGACCTCGCCCTCCTGGAGGCGCGCGACCTGCTGTTCGCGCGGCTGCTCCAGTACCGGGCCTACAAGTCCGTCGCGAAGGCGTTCGAGGCGCGGATGGCCGAGGAGTCGCGCCGCTTCCCGCGCCTGGTGCCGATGGAGCCGCGGTTCGCGAACCTGCTGCCCGAGGTGCTGCTCGGGCTCGGCCCCGCCGAGTTCGCCGCCCTGGCCACCCGGACCTTCCAGCCCAAACCCGCCCCGCCGGGTGTTTCGGTCACGCACATGTACACGCCGCAGGCGAGCGTGGAGGAACAGGGCGCTATCCTTGTGGCGATGCTGCGGCGCCTGCGGAAGGCCACTTTCCGGACGCTGACCGCCGATTGCGCCGGCACCTTCGAGGTCGTCGCCCGCTTCCTGGCCCTCCTCACGCTGTACCGCGAGAAGGCCGTGATGTTCGAGCAGATCGAACCCCTGGGCGAGCTGCACGTCACGTGGACCGGAAGCGAGGAAGGCGACATCGCGCTCGGCGACGAGTTCGAGGGCGCGCCTCCGGCACCGGATCAAGTGCCAGCCGACCCAGAAGCCCCAGATGACCCAGACGACCCAGGAGACAGGCCATGAGCGTCCCCATGGAGGACCTGCCGCCCCTCAAGGCGTCCCTTGAGGCGGTCCTCATGGTCGTCGACGAGCCGGTCGCCGAGATCACCCTCGCGCAGCTCCTCGAAGTGCCCACCGCGCAGGTCGCGGCGGCGCTGGCCGAACTCGCCGGGGAATACCGCGCGCAGGGCCGGGGGTTCGAGTTGAGGGAGATCGCGGGAGGCTGGCGGTTCTACACAGCCGAGTTCTGCGCCCCCGTGGTCGAGCGGTTCGTCACCGAAGGGCAGCAGACCCGCATCACCCAGGCGGCCCTGGAGACCCTCTCGGTCATCGCCTACCGCCAGCCCGTCAGCCGGGCGCGCGTCTCGGCGATCCGCGGCGTCAACAGCGACGGCGTCATCCGGACGCTCACGCTGCGCGGCCTGATCGAGGAGGCGGGGCACGACCCCGAGTCCCAGGCCACCCTTTACCGCACCACGGGCTACTTCCTGGAACGGCTCGGACTGCGCTCCCTGGAGGAGCTGCCCGAGCTCGCGCCGCACCTGCCCGAAGAGATCACCGACATCGAGGACGTCTCAGCATGAACACCACCGCCGACGCCGCAGACGGCGAGGGCGTCCGCCTTCAGAAGGTCCTCGCCGACGCGGGGATCGGCTCGCGCCGGGCCTGCGAGCAGATCATCTCCGCGGGCCGCGTCAAGGTCAACGGCAGGACCGTGAGCTGGTTCGGCGAGCGCGTCGACCCCCGCAAGGACGAGATCCAGGTCGACGGCCGCCAGATCGAGACGTGGAACGAGTTCCGCTACTACGCGGTCAACAAGCCGCTCGGCGTCGAGAGCACCATGGCCAAGGGCACGGGCAACCGCACCCTCATCGACTTCGTCGAGGACCTGACCGAGCGGATCTACCACGTCGGCCGCCTCGACACCGACACCGAGGGCCTGCTGCTGCTCACCAACGACGGCGAGCTGGCGCACCGGCTGACCCACCCGTCCTACGGCGTCACCAAGACCTACCTCGCCGACGTGCCCGCGCCGATCCCGCGCGACCTCGGACGGCGCCTTCGCGCGGGCGTCGTGCTGGACGACGGGCCCGTCCAGGTCGACGGGTTCAGCCTCGTCGAGCAGACCGGAAGGCGCGCCCTCGTCGAGGTCGTCCTGCACGAGGGGCGCAAGCACATCGTCCGGCGGCTGCTGAAGCAGGTCGGGTTCCCCGTGCGGCGCCTCGCGCGCACCGGCTTCGGCCCGATCCAGCTCGGCAAGCTCAAGCCGGGCGGGGTCCGCCAGCTGACGGAGAAGGAAGTGGCGGCGCTCTACAAGGCCGTGGGCCTGTAGCCCCCGAGCGCTGCGGTTTTTGTTGAGTCCAGGAGGAGAAGTGGCAGTACGCGCCCTGCGGGGAGCCATCCAGGTGGACGCCGACGACCGGGACCAGATCCTTGAGGCGACCACCGAGCTGGTGGCCGAGGTGATGTCCCGCAACGAGCTGACCACCGACGACGTCATCAGCGTGATCTTCACGTGCACCCCCGACCTGACCTCGGAGTTCCCCGCGCTGGCCGCGCGCAAGCTCGGGTTCAGCGAGGTCCCGCTGATCTGCGCCACCGAGATCGCCAAGCCGGGCGCGCTGCCGCTGGTGATCCGGCTCATGGCGCACATCGAGACCGACAAGCCGCGCTCGGCGATGCAGCACGTGTACCTGCGCGGCGCGACCGCGCTGCGCGTCGACATCGCCCAGTAGCGGCCCTCCACCCCGTAAGGTCCTTCCGTGAAGCAGAACCCGCGCGTCGTCGTGATCGGCACCGGCCTCATCGGCACCTCGGTGGCGCTCGCCCTCGCCGGCCGCGGCGCCGAGGTGCTGCTGTCGGACTCCGACACCGCCTCGCTGGCCATGGCCGTCGAACTGGGGGCGGGCACCCCGCTCAGCGAGGACTCCGGCGGCCCCGCCGACATCGCCGTCCTGGCGGTGCCCCCGGCGTCGGTCGCCCGGGTCCTGGCCGAAGCCCAGAAGGAAGGGCTGGCCCGGTACTACACCGACGTCGCCAGCGTGAAGGCCAGGCCCGTCATGGACGCCATCGAACTCGGCTGCGACCTGGGCGGGTACGTCCCAGGGCACCCGCTGGCCGGGCGCGAGCGCTCCGGCCCGGCCGCCGCCCGCGCCGACCTGTTCCTCGGCCGCCCCTGGGCGCTGTGCCCGACCCCGGCGACCGACCCGGCGGCCCTGGAGGCCGTCACGGAACTGGCCCGCGCCTGCGGCGCCGAGGTCCAGATCATCGACCCCGTCGAGCACGACAAGGCCGTCGCGCTGGTCAGCCACGGGCCGCACGTCGTGTCCGCGGCCGTCGCCGCCCGGCTGGAGCAGGCCCCCGACGTCGCCCTTGACCTCGCCGGCACCGGCGTGCGCGACGTCACCCGGATCGCCGCCAGCGACCCGGCCCTGTGGGTCGGCATCCTCACCGCCAACGCCGAACCCGTCGCCGAGGTCCTCGACGCCGTCGCCGCCGACCTCGCCCTGGCCGCGGCCATGCTGCGCGCGTCGTCGAGCGCGGGCCCGGACGTCGCCGAGGTGATCATGGCGAAGGTCGGCGACCTGCTCGGCCGCGGCAACACCGGACGCAGCCGGATCCCCGGCAAGCACGGCGGCACCCCGGTGACCGACGCGCTCGTCCAGGTCGTCATCCCCGACCGCCCCGGCGAACTCGCCCGGATCTTCGAGGCCGCCGGCGACGCCGGGGTCAACATCGAGGACGTGTCGATCGAGCACTCGCCCGGCCTGCCGGTCGGTGTGGCGGAACTCTCCGTCAAGCCCGAAGCGGCCGAGACCCTGGCGCTGGCCCTGCGCGAGCGCGGCTGGTCCGTGCCCGTACTTCCCTAGAAACCCCCGCGAAAGAGTTGAAGCACATGACGCTGATCATCGCCATGGACGGCCCGTCCGGCTCCGGCAAGTCCAGCGCGGCCAAGGGAACGGCCCGCGTCCTCGGGTACCGTTATCTGGACACCGGCGCCATGTACCGAGCCGTCACCTGGTGGATGCTCGACCAGGGCGTCGATGTCGAGGACGCGGCGACGGTCGCGCTGCGCGCCCCCGAGGTCTCCCTGGAGATCAGCACCGACCCCGATGCCCCCGGCATCGCCGTCGGCGGGCAGGACGTCACCGAGGCCATCCGCTCCGCGGAGGTCACCGGTGCCGTCAGCGCGGTGAGCCGGGTGCCGGAGGTGCGCGGGCTGCTGGTCCGTCTCCAGCGTGAGATCATGGCCGCCGGGGCCATCGTGGCCGAGGGCCGCGACATCGGCACCGTGGTCGCGCCGGACGCCCCCGTCAAGGTCTTCCTCACCGCCAGCGAGGAGGCCAGGGCCCAGCGCCGGGCCAAGGAGATCGCCGACCCGTCGGTCTCGGTCGAGGCCACGCAGGCCGACCAGGCACGACGGGACAAACTGGACTCCACCCGCGCCACGTCCCCCCTGACCAAGGCCGACGACGCCGTGGAGATCGACTCGACCGAGCTGGGGCTCGCCGAGGTGATCGACGCGGTGGTGCGGCTCGTGAAAGAGCGCGCCTAGCACCGGATGAGAAGTCCTCCGGCGCGGGCGGGACGCAACCGAAGAGGACATCATGACCGAGCAGGGCTTTTTCCCTGGAGACGACGCGTCGGAAGACGAGTTCGAGACCTACGACCCCGATGAGTTCGACCCGGCCGACTACGAGGAGATCGACGAGGCCGAGGAGGCCGAGCCCGCGCGGCTGCCGATCGTCGCCGTCGTCGGCCGCCCGAACGTCGGCAAGTCGACCCTGGTGAACCGGATCATCGGCCGCCGCGAGGCGGTCGTGGAGGACGTCCCCGGCGTCACCCGCGACCGCGTCTCCTACAAGGCGAACTGGAACGGCCGCGAGTTCACCGTCGTGGACACCGGCGGCTGGCTGCCCGACTCGCGCGGCCTGGCCGCCGCGATCGCCGAGCAGGCCAAGCTCGCCGTCGAACTCGCCGACGTGGTGCTGTTCGTGGTCGACGCGAACGTCGGCGCCACCGACATCGACGAGGCCGTCGTGGAGATCCTGCGCCGCGCCAAGAAGCCCGTCGTGCTGGCCGCCAACAAGGCCGACGACACCCGCACCGAGCTGGAGGCCACCGCGCTGTGGAGCCTCGGCGTCGGCGAGCCGATGCCCGTCTCGGCGCTGCACGGCCGCTCCAGCGGCGACCTGCTCGACCGGGTCCTGGAGTCGCTGCCCGAGCCCGCGCCGCGCGAGCGCCTCGGCGAGGCCCCCGGCGGCCCGCGCCGGGTGGCGCTGATGGGCCGCCCGAACGTCGGCAAGTCGAGCCTGCTGAACAAGCTCGCCAAGGAGAACCGGGCCGTCGTCGACTCCGTCGCCGGCACCACCCGTGACCCGATCGACGAGCTGATCGACCTCGGCGGTAAGACCTGGCGCTTCATCGACACCGCGGGCATCCGCAAGCGGCACCGCGAGAACCAGGGCGCCGACTTCTACGCGATCCTGCGCACCCAGTCGGCCCTGGAGCGCTCGGAGGTCGCCGTCGTCCTGGTGGACGCCAGCGAGCCCCTCGCCGAGCAGGACCTGCGCATCATCAACACGATCGTGGACGCGGGCCGCGCCCTCGTCCTGGCCTACAACAAGTGGGACCTCGTCGACGAGGAGCGCCGCTTCTACCTCGACCGCGAGATCGAACGCCAGCTCGTCGGCGCCCGCTGGGCCCCCCGGGTGAACATCTCGGCGAAGACCGGCCGCCACGTCGAGAAGCTCGTCCCCGCCATCGAGACCGCCCTCGACTCCTGGGGCTACCGCGTCCCCACGGGCAAGCTCAACCAGTTCTTCACCGACCTGGTCTCCAGCCACCCGCACCCGATCCGCGGCGGCAAGCAGCCCAAGGTCCTGTTCGCCACCCAGGCCGGCACCCGCCCGCCCCGCTTCGTCCTGTTCACCAGCGGCTTCCTCGAGCCCGGGTACCGCCGCTTCATCGAACGCCGCATCCGCGAGGAGTTCGGCTTCGAAGGCTCCCCGGTGACCGTCACCATGAAGATCCGCGAAAAGAAGAAGGACCGCGACCGCCGCTTCAGCCGCAAGCGCTGACCCCGCTCCGCCGAAGGCCGCCCCCCGGGGCGGCCTTCGCCGTCCACCGGGTTGCGGCGACCCGCCCCGGCGCGGTGGACTGGGCCGATGAGTGATCGCCGGGGAGTGCTGTACGTGATCGTCTGCGCGGCGGGGTCGGCCGCCAAGGCGCCTGATCTGCTGCGGCAGGCCAGGGGGAGGGGCTGGGACGTCTGCGTCGTGGCCACCCCCGCCGCGGTGGAGTTCCTCGACGTGGCCGGCGTCGAGGAGATCATCGGGCGGCCGGTGTACAGTCGGTACCGCAGGCCCGACGAGCCCCGCAGGATGCCGGACCCGGACGCGGTCATCGCGGCCCCGGCCACCTACGACACCGTCAACAAGTGGGCGCAGGGGATCGCCGACAACTACGCGCTGGGGCTGCTCGCCGAATGGGCGCCGGAGGTCCCCACGGCGGTCCTGCCGTTCGTGAACACCAGGCTCGCGGCCAACCCCGTCTTCGGGTCGTCGCTGGCGTATCTGCGGGCGATGGGCGTCCGGGTGGTCTACGGGCCGGGGGAGTTCGAGCCGGATCCGCCGCGCGGCCCCTGGGCGGAGCCGCCGTGGCACCTCGTCCTCGACGCCGTCGAACGCGGCCGGATCTGAGCTGGATCCGGTACGTATGCATTGGTGCTATCCTTGGACACTGACCGGCTTGGGTTCCGATGGGGCCTGAGCGCGCAAGTGGAGACTGCTCCCACCTGGTCGGCCCCTGGGGCTGATGGGTTATCGGTTCGGCGCAGGAATGCGCTGCGTTGCTTCCGTGTTGCATCGCATACTCTGGGATGTGTGCACGGAGGTCTACCGATGGTGGCCTCGCATGCGCGTCGTGCGGGGCTTATCTCATTTTCGGGGGCTCCTGCGACAGGTTCCATCCACGTAGTGAAGGCCCCGGGAGGTCCCATCAGCGCCGAAACGCGTTTCACCGAACCGCGCATCAACGATCGCATTCGCGTGCCGGAAGTCCGGCTCGTCGGGCCCAATGGCGAGCAGGTGGGCATCGTCCCCATCGCCAAGGCGCTCGACCTTGCCCGCGAGTCCGACCTCGACCTCGTCGAGGTCGCGCCGACCGCGCGGCCTCCCGTGGCCAAGCTCATGGACTACGGCAAGTTCAAGTACGAGTCCGCGATGAAGGCGCGTGAGGCGCGGCGCAACCAGGCGCACACGATCATCAAGGAGATCAAGCTCCGCCCGAAGATCGACCCGCACGACTACGAGACCAAGAAGGGTCACGTCGTTCGGTTCCTCAAGGGCGGGGACAAGGTCAAGGTGACGATCATGTTCCGCGGTCGCGAGCAGTCCAGGCCGGAGCTCGGCTACCGGCTGCTGCAGCGGCTCGCCCAGGACGTCGATGACCTGGGGTTCGTCGAGTCGAACCCCAAGCAGGACGGCCGGAACATGATCATGGTGATCGGGCCGCACAAGAAGAAGGCGGAGGCCAAGGCCGAGCAGGCCGAAGCCCGCGCCCAGCGCAACGCGTCGCGCGACGACGCCGACGAGGCGGAGTACGCAGCCCCCGCGGAGACCGCGGAAGCTGCCGAGACCGCAGAACTCGCGGAGACCGCGGAAGCCGCGGAGACCGCGGAAGTCGAGCCGGAGGCACCCGCGGAGGAATCCGCGCCTCAGGAGCCCGGCTCCGAGTGAGACCCGCCCGACCGGGGGTCCGCTGGAAGGCAGACCCCCGGTCGGGATGTACGCGAGAAAGCTGACCAGGCGTGCATCTTTCCCCTGCACGTCCGGTCAGTCACGCCTAGAAGAAAGAGGGAGACGGCCGCCATGCCGAAGACCAAGACCCACAGCGGTGCCAAGAAGCGCTTCAAGCTGACCGGCTCCGGCAAGGTGGTGCGCCGCCGCGCCAACAAGAACCACCTGCTGGAGCACAAGCCCACCAAGCGCACCCGTCGCCTGAGCGGCAACGCCGTGGTCTCCGCCGCGGACACCCCCATGATCAAGAAGCTGCTCCGCAAGTAGCGGACGCCTCCAAACACCCACGACACCGGTAGGGCCATGTCGGGCCCTGCCCCCACGAAGGAGTCAGTCACGTGGCACGCGTGAAGCGGGCGGTCAACGCCGCCAAGAAGCGTCGGGTCGTCCTGGAGCGTTCGAGCGGCTACCGCGGCCAGCGGTCGCGCCTGTACCGCAAGGCCAAGGAGCAGCAGCTCCACTCCATGACCTATGCCTTCCGGGACCGCAAGGACCGCAAGGGCCAGTTCCGCCGCCTGTGGATCCAGCGCATCAACGCCGCGGTCCGCCTGAACGGGATGACCTACAACCGGTTCATCCAGGGCTTGAAGATCGCGGAGATCGAGGTCGACCGCCGCATGCTCGCCGAGCTCGCGGTGAACGACGCCGACGCCTTCGCGGCGCTGGTGAAGGTCGCCAAGAACGCCCTCCCGGCCGAAGCCTGAGGACGCTGAGATGGCGGGCCTCGTCGAGCTGACCAGTGTCCGATCCCCTCGGGTGAAGTCCGCTCGCAGGCTCGCCAAGCGGGCCTTCCGGCAGCAGGACCGCAGGTTCCTGGCCGAAGGCCCGCAGGCGGTGCGCGAAGCGCTCGCCCTGGAGACGGCCTCCGGCACCGGCCTCGTGGAGCTGTACGCCACGGCCGAGGCCGCCTCCCGCCACGCCGACCTGGTGGACCTCGCCCTCAAGGCGAACGTCCCGGTGCTGCGCGTGAGCGGCGAGGTCATGGCCGAACTCGCCCAGACCGTCACCCCGCAGGGGCTGCTGGCGGTCTGCGCCTTCCTGGACGTACCCCTGGAGCGCGCCCTCTCCGACGCTCCGAAACTGGTGACCGTCCTGTCCCACGTGCGCGACCCCGGCAACGCCGGCACGGTCCTGCGCGCCTCCGACGCCGCCGGCGCGGCCTCGGTGATCTTCACGGACGCGTCCGTGGACCCCTACAACGGCAAGTGCGTCCGGGCGTCCGCGGGCAGTCTCTTCCATCTCCCGGTCGTGACCGGACCCCGCTACACCACCCTCATCCCGGCGCTGAAGGAGGCGGGACTGACGGTCCTGGCCGCCGACGGGGCCGGCGAGCACACCCTGGACGACCTGGCGGACGACGGCTCTCTGGCGCGTCCGACGGCGTGGGTGTTCGGCAACGAGGCGTGGGGCCTGCCCGAGGAGATCAGGGCGCTGGCGGACGACGTCGTCCGCGTCCCGATCCACGGCAAGGCCGAAAGCCTCAATCTGGCCACCGCAGCCGCCGTCTGTCTCTACGCTTCGGCACGGGCGCAGCGTCCCGCGCGCCAGAGCCGGCCTTGACTGAGTTCTCCTGACCACTCAGTCAGGGACGGAGGGTTGCGCGCGGACCCGGCCGGTTGCGGACCATGGCGCTCCGATGTCCGGATCGCCGGTACTGCGAGGATGACCATGAAGGCCCGGCCCGGGTGCGGGCGCGCGGCCGATCCCATTGGCCTACGAGAGGGAGTACATGCTCCGCCGACCGAGGTCCGAGCCGATGCGCTCAGGCGCCCTGCGCTGCCACGGAGCCGCGGACGACCGGGCGCTGCGCGCCGAACTGGTGGACGGCCGCGACGGGACCGCCGTGGTGCGGGTCGCGGGTGAGATCGACCTGAGATCAGCCCGCACACTGCGCGACCACATGTCCGGCGTGCTCCAGGCGGGTTTCACCTCGATCGTCATCGACTTCCGGGCCGTCACCTTCTGCGACGCCTCCGGGCTGAACGCGCTGGTGGCCCTGGCCAACCGCACCGCCGGCCACGGCGGCGGCGTCTGGCTCTACGGGGTGCGCCCCGCGCAGCGCCGCCTGTTCGAGATCACGGGGCTGGACCGGCGCCTGCCGATCGCCGAAGGTGTCGAGGACGCCCTTACCCTGGCCGCCTCGGGAGGCGGCCACCACCCCGGCGAAAGGCCGGAAAACCCTTATTCGTAAGGGGTTTCGCGCTCCCAAGACCCCCTCGCACGCGGCTAAGCTTGCGGCTGACGGCCGGGCGGGCCGCCTGCGGAGGGGGCCTTTTCATTGAACGGGGACGGGCGGATCACGGCGGTGGGGGGCCGGAGCCCGCGAGGCGTGCCCTCCTTCGGGGATGAACTGCCCGACGGCCTGCTCATCGCCGACGCGGGCGGGCTGGTCGTGGTGTTCAACCGGAGGGCCGAGGAGATCACCGGCCTGCGGCGCGACGCCGTCATCGGGCGGGCCGCGACCGACGTGCTGCCGCTGCACGACGCCGAGGGCCGCGACTGGTGGAAGGCCGTCGACCCCTACCGGGGCCTGTCGATCCGCACGAGGCACCCCGAATGCGGCCTGTACCTCCTGGACGGACGCGAGGTGCTCGTCACCGCGTCGTACCTGCGCGACAGGCTGCGCCGCCCGCAGCGCTTCATCCTGTCGCTGCGCGACGCCGCGGCCCGCGCCCGCAGCGAGCGGCACAGGGCCGACCTCGTCTCGACCGTCGCGCACGAGCTGCGCTCGCCGCTCACGTCCGTCAAGGGCTTCACCGCGACCCTGCTCGCGAAGTGGCACAGGTTCAACGACGACCAGAAGCTCGTCATGCTGGAGACCGTCAACGCCGACGCCGACCGGGTCACCCGGCTGATCACCGAGCTGCTCGACGTCTCCCGGATCGAGGCCGGCCGGCTGGAGATGCGTCGCCAGGTCGTCGACATCGTGGCCACCGCCCGCGAGGTGATCACCCGCAGGGTCGCGGCCGGCGACGCCGCGAACCGCTTCCGCCTCGATGTCCGGGGCACCCTCCCCGAGCTGTGGCTTGACCCGGACAAAGTCCACCAGATCCTCGGCAACCTCGTGGAAAACGCCGTGCGGCACGGTGCTGGTACTGTCACTATCGTGGTAGAGCCGGATACCGGGAGGGAGGGGGCAGCCGTGGAGCGGGTCGCAGTGTCCGTGCGCGACGAAGGCGAAGGCATCCCCCCCGAGGCGGCCCAGCGCGTCTTCCGCCAGTTCTGGCGCGGCAACCGCCGGCGCGGCACCGGTCTCGGCCTCTACATCGTGAAGGGCCTCGTTGAGGCGCACGGCGGCGCGATCGCCGTCCAGCGCGCGCCGGGCGGCGGCGCCGAATTCCGATTTACCCTGCCCGCCGGCAGCCCAGCGCACTAGCGCGAGGCGGCTCGGGCGGGCTTCCCAGGGTCCTTTCGCGCGCGCCGAGCGCAGCCCGCCGGACAGCGCGTGGCCACTAAACTCGACGGGATTCCCGTCTAGGAGACGTTGAGACCACATGTCTGCACCCAATAAGTCTTTCGACCCGGTGGAGGTCGCGGCGCTGGCGCCCGAGGCCCTCGACGCCGCGCGCGACGCCGCGATCGCCGCCTTCGCCGCGGCGACGACGCTGGAGGAGCTGAAGGAGGCGCGCCTCGCCCACCAGGGCGACCGCTCCCCGCTGGCCCTGGCCAACCGCGAGATCGGCGCGCTGCCGCCGCACGCCAAAGCCGACGCCGGCAAGCGCATCGGCGCGGCCCGCGGCGCCGTCGGGCAGGCCCTGAAGGCCCGCCAGGAGGAGCTGGAGGCCGAGCGGGACGCCCGCGTCCTGGTCGAGGAGACCGTCGACGTCACCCTCCCGTGGGACCGCGCCCCGCGCGGTGCCCGGCACCCGCTCACCACGATGGCCGAGCGCATGGCCGACGTGTTCGTCTCCATGGGCTTCGAGATCGCCGAAGGCCCGGAGATCGAGGCCGAGTGGTTCAACTTCGACGCCCTGAACTTCCCGCCCGACCACCCGGCGCGGGCCATGCAGGACACCTTCTTCGTCGAGTCCGAGGACTCCGGAATGGTCCTGCGCACGCACACCTCGCCCGTTCAGGTGCGCGCCCTGCTGGAGCGCGAGCTGCCGGTGTACGTGGTCGCCCCCGGCACCACCTTCCGCACCGACGAGCTGGACGCCACGCACAGCCCGGTCTTCCACCAGCTGGAGGGCCTGGCGATCGACGAGGGCCTGACCATGGCCGACCTCAAGGGCGCGATCTCCGCGTTCGTGAACGGCCTGTTCGGCGACCCGCTGCCGGTCCGGCTGCGCCCGTCGTTCTTCCCCTTCACCGAGCCGTCGGCCGAGGTCGACATGCAGTGCTTCGTGTGCCACGGCGCGTCCGTGGGCGACCCCGACGCGCCCTGCCGCACCTGCTCCTCGGAGGGCTGGATCGAGATCGGCGGCTGCGGCATGGTCAACCCGCGGGTGCTGGTCGCCGCCGGGATCGACCCGGAGCGCTACAGCGGCTGGGCGTTCGGCCTCGGCGTCGAGCGCACCCTGATGTTCCGCCACGGCGTGGAGGACATGCACGACATGGTCGAGGGTGACGTCCGGTTCACCCTTCCGTTCGGGATGGAGATCTGATGCGGGCCCCGCTTTCCTGGCTGCGCGAGTACGCGGCCCTGCCCGCCGAGGTGACCGGCCGCGAGCTGGCCGCGAAGCTGATCGCCGCGGGCCTGGAGGTCGAGACGGTCGAGGCGGCCGACATCACCGGCCCGATCGTCACCGGCAAGGTGCTGGCGATCGAGGAGCTGACGGAGTTCAAGAAGCCGATCCGCTGGTGCCAGGTCGACGTCGGCAACCCCGAGCCGCAGAACCTGATCTGCGGCGCTCGCAACTTCGCCGTCGGGGACACCGTCGTCGTGGTGCTGCCGGGCGCGGTCCTGCCGGGCGGGTTCGCCGTGGGCAAGCGCAAGACCTACGGCAAGCTGTCCGAGGGCATGATCTGCTCGCTGCGCGAACTCGGCATCGGCGACGACCACGACGGCATCCTCATCCTCCCCGAGGACACCGGCGTCGGCCATGACGCGATCGAGCTGCTGGGCCTGGCCGACGAGGTCCTGGACATCGCCGTCACCCCCGACCGCGGCTACGCCCTGTCCATCCGCGGCGTCGCGCGCGAGGCGGCCACCGCCTACGACGTGGCGTACACGGACCCGGCCGCGCTGGAGATCCCGTCCGGCGAGGGCCCGTCCTACCCGGCCTCCATCGAGGCGACGGACGCCTGCGACAGGTTCGTGCTGCGCCAGGTGCGCGGGTTCGACCCCGCCGCCGAGTCCCCGCTGTGGCTGCGCACCCGGCTGTTCCGCGCCGGAATCCGCCCGGTGTCGCTCGCGGTGGACGTCACCAACTACGTCATGCTGGAGCTCGGCCAGCCGCTGCACGCGTTCGACGCGGCCAAGCTGACCGGCGAGATCGTCGTGCGCCGCGCGCGGGCGGGGGAGTCCCTGGAGACCCTCGACCACGTCAAGCGCACCCTCGACCCCGGCGACCTCATGATCACCGACGATTCGGGCGTCATCTCGATCGCGGGCGCCATGGGCGGCCTGCACACCGAGATCGACGCGACCAGCACCGACCTGGTCATCGAGGCCGCCCACTTCGACGCGATCTCCGTCGCCCGCACCGTCCGCCGCCACAAGCTGCACAGCGAGGCGTCCTACCGGTTCGAGCGCGGCGTCGACCGGGAGCTGCCGCTCGCCGCGTCACTGCGCGCGGTCCGGCTGCTCGCCGAGCTGGGCGGGGCCGAGGTCCTGCCGGGCGCCACGGTCGCCGAGGCGCCCGTCGCCCCGGTGACGATCACGATCCCGGTGGCGCACCCGGCCCGCGTCGCGGGCGTGGACTACTCCCGCGAGACGGTCGTGCGGCGGCTGGAGCAGGTCGGCTGCACCGTGGAGGGCACCGACCCGATCACGGTCACGCCCGCCTCCTGGCGGCCCGACCTCACCGACCCCAACGACCTCGCCGAAGAGGTCATCCGCCTGGAGGGCTACGACGCGATCCCCGAGCGGGCGCCCCGCCCGTCCGCGGGCCGCGGGCTCACCCCGGGGCAGCGGCTGCGCCGCAGGGTCGGCCGGGTCCTCGCGGCGACCGGCCACACCGAGGTGCTGAGCTACCCGTTCACCTCCGCCAAGGACTGGGACGACCTCCAGCTGCCCGCCGACGACGCGCGGCGCAAGGCGCTGCGCCTGGCCAACCCGCTGTCGGAGGACGAGCCGCTGCTGCGCACGACGCTGCTGCCCGGCCTCATGCGCTCGGCCGCCCGCAACATCGGCCGCGGCCAGAGCGACCTCGCCCTGTTCGAGTCGGGCCTGGTGTACCGGCCCAAGGACGGCGCGGGCAAGGTCCCGGGCTACGGCGTCGACAAGGCGCCGACGGCCGAGCAGCTCGCCGCGATCGAGGCGGCCCTGCCGGACCAGCCGCACCGGGTCGCGGTGCTGCTCACCGGAGCGGCCGAGCCGGCCGGCTGGTGGGGCGGCGGACGTCCCGCGGGCTGGCAGGACGCGATCGAGGCGGCCCGGCTCATCGCCCGCGAGGCGGGCGTCGAGCTCACGGTCACCGCGGACCGGCACGCGCCCTGGCACCCGGGCCGCTGCGCCGCCCTGCACGTCGGCGACGTGCTCGTCGGCCACGCGGGCGAGCTGCACCCGCGCGTCGTCCAGGCCTACGGCCTGCCGCCGCGCGCCGCGGCCGCCGAACTGGAGCTCGACCGCCTCCTGGGCGGAGCCGCTCCGAAGGCTCCGCACGTGTCCACCTACCCGGTGGCCACGCGCGACGTCGCCCTCGTGGTCTCCGCCGGAACCCCGGCGGCGGCCGTCGAGGCGGCCCTCGTCGAGGGCGCGGGCGACCTCCTGGAGTCCGTCCGGCTGTTCGACGTCTACACCGGGGACCAGCTCGCCGAGGGCAGCAAGTCCCTCGCCTACGCGCTGCGCTTCCGCGCCCCGGACCGCACCCTGACGGCCGACGAGGCCTCCGCCGCCCGCGACGCCGCCGTCACCCTGGCGGCCGAGCGGACCGGCGCCGTCCTGCGCGGCTGACCCGCACGACCCGAAGGCCCGGCCCCCTCCTCGACGAGGAAGGGACCGGGCCTTCGGCGTGGTTCCGGCCTTGGTGTGCGGGGCGCATGGCGAGGGCCCGGCGGCGCACGCGCGGAGCGCTCGTGACGGCGCGCGCCGTCAGGAGGTCTTCGTCAAGGAGAAGGCCTCGCCTTCCCTGGTGAGGAGGTAGGGGCCGTTGGCGTAGGCCGCGCCTTCACGGGAGGCGGCGGTGCCCTTGGCGGTGGTGTAGACGAGGGACTCGTCCATGGTGGAGTAGGCGATGACGTCGTCTCCGGCGGTGAGGACGGCCTCGCCCTCGGGGAGGGCGTCCGGGACGGTCCGGGGGGCCCAGGTCTCGGTGTCGTAGACGGTCAGGGAGCCCTCGCCGGAGACGGCGAACGTGCCTTCCGCGGCCGCGTAGAGGCTCTCCTTCGTGGCGCCGGGGAGCTCGTGCGGCTCGGCGTCGCCGGTCTCCATGTTGACGCGGTCGACGCCCTGCGCGGTGCCGTCCTGCTGGAGGACGTAGACGAACGGGTAGGAGAAGGCCGCGGCGTAGCCCTCGGAGAGGGGGGCGGGCTCGTCGGCGCAGCCGCGCGCGCTCCACACCCGGCCGCCGGGGCTGCGGTCGGTCCACACCACGACGCCCTCGTCGACGTGGAAGCCGACGCCGGCGCGCCGGGCGACGCCGGTCGTGCCGAGCTGCACGGGGTCGCCTTCGGCGTCCTGGCACATGAGCTGGAAGCCGTCGTCGGTGCGCTCGGGCCAGACCGTCACCTCGGCGGACCCGGCGGCCGAGTACAGGCCGTCGGCCTTCGCGACGGGGACGGGCGCGGTGAGCAGGCCGCTGAGGTCGGTGCGCCACAGGGTGCGGTCGCTGCGCCCGTTCGGGCCGACGCCCATGCCGAGGACCGTGCCGTCGGAGCCGATGCCGAAGACGGTGAGGGTCTTGCCGGTGGGCAGGTTCCGGTCGAAGCCGCCCGAGGTGCCGGCGGAGGTCCAGCCGGTGACGTCGTCGGGGTCGGTCTCGCCGAGGGAGAGGTCGGGGGAGGCGCCTCCTCCCGAGCCGCCGTTCCGGGTGCCGGGCTCGGCGCTGCCGATCGCGATGGGGGCGGGGGTCGTGCCGTCGTCGGCGCCCGGCAGCAGCGACGGGAGGGCGAGCCCGCCCGCGACGACCAGGGAGGCCCCGGCGACGGTCCCGGCCGTGCGGCGGCGGCGCCGCACCACGACCTGGTGGTTCACCCGGCCGAGGACGCGCGCCCGTGCCTCCTCGGAGGGCTCGGCGCCGTCCAGGGACTGGAGCCGGCTCGCGACGAGCCGCTCAAGATCTTCCACGTCGGTCCTCCATGAGTGCCCGCTCGGGATCGTCCAGCATCCCGGCGCGCAGTTTGGCCAGGGCCCGGGAGGCCTGGCTCTTCACGGTGCCGCGCGAGCAGCCGAGGGCCCGCGCGGTCTCCTCCTCGCTGAGCTGCTCGAAGTACCGCAGGACGAGAACGGCCCGCATCCTCGGGGGCAGCGACTGGAGCGCCGCGTCGAGGCCGTCGACCTCGTGGACCCGGTCGAGGCCGGGGTCGTCCGCGGCGGTCTCGGGCACGCCGGGGACGAGGTGCTCGAGCTTGGGCCTGCGCCACCGGTTGGCCATGATGCGCGCCATCGTCGTGCGCACGTAGCCCTCCGGATCGTCTTTGCGCCGAACCCGGCTCCAGGCGACGCCGGTACGGGTGAGGGCCTCCTGGACGAGGTCCTCGGCGTCGTGCTGGTTGCCGGTGAGGACATACGCGTAGCGGTAGAGCGCCGGGAAGCGGTTCGCGACGAAGTCCTCGAACTGGCGGTCCGACTCCCCGCTCCGCATGAATGCCCCTCCCCTCTCAAGACACCCGCAAAGCCCCATTGGTTGCACGGAAACCGTGCGGGTCGTCCCGAATCCTCCCATGTCCACATGGTGAGAGGTTCCTTGATCCGGCTTGAATAGTCATCCGCACCAGTGCATACTTTTCCTATCAAGGAGTGAGGAGCGGGATCATGGGGTACCGGGCTGCGGTGGCGGGCGCGAGCGGCTACGCGGGCGGTGAGCTGCTGCGCATCCTGGCCGCGCACCCCGAGTTCGAGATCGGCGCGCTCACCGCGGGCGGCAACGCGGGGCAGCCCCTCGGTGCGCTTCAGCCGCATCTGAGGTCCCTGGCGGGCCGGATCCTGGAGGAGACCACCCCTGCGACCCTAGCGGGCCACGACGTGGTCTTCCTCGCCCTCCCGCACGGCGCCTCCGGCCCCCTGGCCGCACAGCTCGGCGAGGACGTGCTGGTCGTCGACTGCGGCGCGGACTTCCGCCTCGACGAGGCGGGGGAGTGGGAGCACTTCTACGGCTCGCCCCACGCCGGCACCTGGCCGTACGGGCTCCCGGAGCTGCCCGGCCAGCGCGCCCTCCTCACCGGGACCAAGCGGATCGCCGTCCCCGGCTGCTACCCGACCGTCTCGTCCCTGGCGATGGTGCCCGCCTTCACCGCGGGCCTCGCCGAGCCGGACGTCGTCGTCGTGGCGGCCTCGGGCACGTCCGGCGCGGGCAAGGCCCCCAAGACCAACCTGCTCGGCAGCGAGGTCATGGGCGCGGTGTCGGCCTATGGCGTCGGCGGCGTCCACCGGCACACCCCCGAGATCATCCAGAACCTCTCCAAGGCCGCGGGCGAGGACGTCATGGTGTCGTTCACCCCGACCCTCGCCCCGATGAGCCGCGGCATCCTCGCCACCTGCACCGCCAAGGCCAAGCCGGGCGTCACCTACGCCGCTCTTCGAGAGGCGTACGACGCCGCGTACGACGCCGAGCCCTTCGTTGATCTCCTGCCCGAGGGCCAGTGGCCGTCCACGGCGATGACCCTGGGCGCCAACACCGCGCTCATGCAGGTCGCCCTGGACGAGCGGTCCCGACGAATCGTGGTGGTCGCCGCGATCGACAACCTCACCAAGGGGACCGCCGGAGGCGCCGTGCAGTCGGCCAACCTCGCGCTCGGCATCCCCGAGGAGACCGGGCTGACCACCTTCGCCATCGCACCCTGAACCTCCCCACCTCGACAGCAGAGAGAGGGCGCATGAGCGTCACCGCACCATTGGGCTTCCGGGCCTCAGGGGTAGCCGCGGGAATCAAGGACAACGGAGACCGCGACCTCGCCCTGGTCGTCAACGACGGGCCGTCCCGCGCGGCCGCGGCGGTCTTCACCGCCAACCGCGTCAAGGCGGCCCCGATCCTGTGGAGCCGGGAGGTCGTCTCCGGCGGCCGCGTCCGGGCCGTCGTCCTCAACTCGGGCGGAGCCAACGCCTGCACCGGCGCCCCCGGCTTCCAGGACACCCACGCCACCGCCGAGAAGGTCGGCGAGGTCCTCGCCGACTCCGCGGGCGAGGTCGTCGTCTGCTCCACCGGGCTCATCGGCGTCCGCTTGCCCATGGACGCGCTGCTCTCCGGCGTCGACGCCGCCGCCGCCGAACTCACCCGCGACGGCGGCCTCAACGCCGCCGACGCCATCCGCACCACCGACACCGTCGCCAAGATCTCCTTCCGGCGCGGCGAAGGCGGCTACATGATCGGCGGCATGGCCAAGGGCGCGGGCATGCTCGCCCCCTCGCTGGCCACGATGCTCGTCGTCCTCACCACCGACGCCGACCTGCCCGCCGACGCCCTGGACCGCTGCCTGCGCGCCGCCACGTCGCACAGCTTCGAGCGGCTCGACGCCGACGGCTGCATGTCCACCAACGACACGGTCCTGCTCATGGCCAGCGGCGCGACCGGCGTGGTGCCGGGCGAGGCGGAGTTCACCGCGAAGCTCACCGAGGTCTGCCTCGACCTCACCCGCCAGCTCCTGGTCGACGCCGAAGGCGCCTCCAAGGCCATCGCGATCGAGGTCGTCGGGGCCGAATCCGTCGCCGACGCCGTCACCGTGGGCCGCTCCATCGCCCGCAACAACCTGCTCAAGTGCGCGATCAAGGGCGAGGACCCCAACTGGGGCCGGGTCCTGTCGGCCGTCGGCACCACCGACGCCGTCTTCGAGCCCGACCGCCTCAACGTCGCCATCAACGGCGTCTGGGTGTGCCGGAGCGGAGCGGTGGGCGAGGACCGCGACAAGGTGGACCTGCGCCCCCGGGACGTGGCCATCACCGTGGACCTGTCAGCCGGCAGGCACTCCGCGACCGTCTGGACGACCGACCTCACCGAGGAGTACGTCCACGAGAACTCGGCGTACAGCTCATGAACCGCAAAGAAGCCCTCACCAAGGCCGGCGTCCTGATCGAAGCCCTCCCCTGGCTGGAGCGGTTCCACGGCAGGACCGTCGTCGTCAAGTACGGCGGCAACGCCATGACCGACGAGGCGCTGCGCGAGTCGTTCGCCAGCGACATCGTCTTCCTGCGCCTCGCCGGCCTGCGCCCCGTCGTCGTGCACGGCGGCGGACCCCAGATCAACGCGGCGCTCGACAGGTTCGGGATCGCCTCCCACTTCACCGCGGGCCTGCGGGTCACCACGCCCGAGGCGATGGACGTCGTGCGGATGGTCCTCACCGGCCAGGTCAACCGCGAGGTCGTCGGCCTGATCAACGCGCACGGCCCCTACGCCGTCGGCATGTCCGGCGAGGACGCGCACCTGTTGACCGCCGAGAAGCTGCACGCGATCGTCGACGGGGAGCCCGTCGACATCGGGCAGGTCGGCGAGATCGTCAAGGTCGACCCGGGCGCGGTGCAGAGCCTGCTGAACGACGGCCGCATCCCCGTGATCTCCTCGGTCGCGCGCGGCGTCGGCGGCGAGATCTTCAACGTCAACGCCGACACCGCAGCCGCCGCGCTGGCCGCGGCGCTGGGCGCGGAGAAGCTGATCGTCCTCACCGACGTCGAGGGCCTGTACGCCGACTGGCCGAACAGCGACGAGGTGATCCGGCAGCTGACCGCCGCCGAACTGGAGGAGCTGATGCCGGACCTGTCGTCCGGCATGGTCCCCAAGATGGGCGCGTGCCTGCACGCGGTGTCCAACGGAGTGCCCCAGGCGCACGTCCTCGACGGCCGCGTCCCGCACTCGCTCCTGCTGGAAGTGTTCACCGATGAAGGAGTCGGAACAATGGTGGTGCCGTCATGACGTGGCAGGACGACTTCAAGGCCGCCTTCATGCCCAACCGCCCGGTGCCCCCGGCGCTGCTGACGCACGGCAAGGGCAGCACGGTGTGGGACGCAGGCGGCAACGCCCTCCTCGACATGTTCGCGGGCATCGCCGTCTCCTCGCTCGGCCACGCCCACCCGGCGCTGGTCGCGGCGGTCTCCGCGCAGGTCGCCAAGATCGCGCACGTCGGCCCGCTGCTGACGTCCGAGCCCGAGATCCGGCTCGCCACGCGGCTGCTCGGCCTGATCGGCGCGCCCGGCAAGGTGTTCTTCTGCAACTCGGGCACCGAGGCCAACGACGCGGCCTTCAAGCTGATCCGCAAGCACGGCGGGCCCGACAAGTACATCGTCGCCATGGAGAACGGCTTCCACGGCAGGACCATGGGCGCCCTGGCCATGACCGGCAAGAAGGCCATCCGCGAGCCGTTCGGCCCGTTCGGGGCGGACGTCCGGTTCATCCCCTTCGGTGACGTGGACGCGCTCAAGGCCGCCGTCACCGACCAGTGCGCCGCGGTCATCCTGGAGACCACCCAGGGCGAGGCGGGCGTCATCCCGGCCCCCGAGGGCTACCTGACGGCCGCCCGGCAGATCTGCGACGCCGCCGGCGCCCTCCTCGTTCTCGACGAGATCCAGAGCGGCATCGGCAGGACCGGCACCTGGTTCGCCCACCAGCACGAGGGCGTGCTCCCCGACATCCTCACCCTCGCCAAGGGCCTGGGCGGAGGCATCCCGATCGGCCTGACCATCGGCCTCGGCAAGGCCGCCGACCTCTTCGCGCCCGGGGACCACGGCGGCACCTTCGGCGGCAACCCCGTCGCGGCCGCGGCGGCCCTGGCCGTCCTGGACACCATTGAGGCCGAAGGGCTCCTCGCCCACGCGGCCGAGATCGGCGACCTGCTCGCCTCCGGGATCACCGCCCTGGACCACCCGCTGCTGAAGGGCGTCCGCGGCTCGGGCCTCTGGCTCGGCGTCCTGCTCACCGAACCCGTCGCCGCCCAGGTGCGCGACGCGGCGCAGAAGGCGGGATTCCTGGTCAACAACGTCCAGGCCGACGCGATCCGGCTGGCCCCGCCGCTGATCCTCACCGCCGAGGAGGCGCAGTCGTTCGTCGACGCGCTCCCGGCGATCCTGGACGGAGCGAAGGCATGACCCGGCACTTCCTGCGCGACGACGACCTCACCCCCGCCGAGCAGGCCGAGGTCCTCGACCTCGCGATCGCGATGAAGGCCGACCGGTACGGCCGCAAGCCGCTCGCCGGCCCGAAGTCCGTGGCCGTCCTGTTCGACAAGGCCTCCACCCGGACCCGGTTGTCGTTCGCCGCGGGCATCGCCGAACTCGGCGGCAACCCCCTGGTGATCGACGCGGGCACCAGCCAGCTCGGCCGCGGCGAGACCATCGCCGACACCGCCCGCGTCCTCGACCGGATCTGCGCCGCGATCGTCTGGCGGACCTTCGGCCAGGAGCGGATCGAGGAGATGGCCCACGCCTCGGCCGTCCCCGTCGTCAACGCCCTCACCGACGAGTTCCACCCCTGCCAGATCCTCGCCGACCTGCTCACCGTCAAGGAGCACAAGGGCGGCCTCGCAGGGCTGACCCTCACCTACCTCGGCGACGGCGCCAACAACATGGCCCACTCCTACCTGCTCGGCGGAGCCACCGCCGGCATGCACGTCCGCGTGGCGGGGCCCGAAGGCCACCTGCCCGACCCGGACGTGTGGCGGCGCGCCGAAGAGATCGCCAAGGCCACCGGCGGCTCCGTGGAGATCCTCACCGAAGCCCGCGCCGCCGCCACCGGCGCGGACGTCCTGGCCACCGACACGTGGGTGTCCATGGGCCAGGAAGGCAAGGACACCTCCAAGTACGAGCCCTACGCCCTCACCGAGGAACTCGTCTCCCTCGCTGCCCGCGAGGTGGCCGTCCTGCACTGCCTCCCGGCCTACCGGGACAAGGAGATCGCCTCCACCGTCCTCGACGGGCCGCACAGCGTGGTCTGGGACGAGGCGGAGAACCGCCTGCACGCCCAGAAGGCCCTGCTCACCTGGCTCCTGGAGCGGTAGCGATGACCACCCCGATGACGAAGACGGCGCGGCAGGCCCGCGTCCTGGAACTGTTGACCCGGCACAAGGTCCACAGCCAGGGCGAGCTCGCCAAGCTCCTCGCCGACGACGGCCTGGAGGTCACCCAGGCCACCGTCTCGCGCGACCTCGTCGAGATCGGGGCGGTCCGGCTGCGGGCCGACGACGGCAGCCTCATCTACGCGGTCCCCGGGGAGGGCGGCGAACGCATCAGGCTCGCCCGCACGGGCAACGCCGAGACCTTCGCGTCCCGGCTCGCCCGGCTGGCCCAGGAACTCCTGGTCTCCGCGCAGGCCTCGGCCAACCTCGTCATCGTGCGGACGCCTCCGGGCGCGGCGCAGTACCTGGCGTCGGCGATCGACCACGCCGAATGGCCGTCGGTCCTCGGCACGGTCGCGGGAGACGACTCGATCCTCGTCATCTCCCGCGACCCGCTCGGCGGCGAGGCCCTGGCCGCCCGACTCCTCGCGCTGACCGAGCGACGAGGCCAGGGGTCGGAGGACCCCGGCCCCCGCGAGGACCATTCATGAACCAGGGAGGAGAAGAACGATGACCGAACGCGTCGTCCTGGCGTACTCGGGGGGCCTCGACACATCCGTCGCGATCCCCTTCCTCGCCGACAAGATGGGCGCCGAGGTCGTCGCCGTCGCGGTCGACTGCGGCCAAGGCGGCGAGGACATGGACGCCATCCGCCGCCGCGCGCTGGACTGCGGCGCCGTGGAATCCGTCGTGGTGGACGCCAAGGAGGAGTTCGCCCAGGACTTCTGCTTCCCCGCGATCCGCGCCAACGCCCTCTACATGGACCGCTACCCGCTGGTCTCGGCGCTGTCCCGGCCGCTGATCGTCAAGCACCTGGCGGCCGCGGCCGCGGAGTTCGGCGGCACCCACGTCGCCCACGGCTGCACCGGCAAGGGCAACGACCAGGTCCGCTTCGAGGCGGGCCTCGCCGCCCTCAATCCCGAGCTGAAGTGCGTCGCGCCCGCCCGGGACTACGCCTGGACCCGCGACAAGGCCATCGCCTTCGCCGAGGAGAACGGCCTGCCCATCGAGGTGTCGGGCAAGAAGCCGTACTCGATCGACCAGAACCTGTGGGGCCGCGCCGTCGAGACGGGCTTCCTGGAGGACATCTGGAACGCCCCGGTCGAGGACCTGTACGCCTACACGGCCGACCCCTCGGTGCCGCGCGAGGCCGACGAACTCGTCGTCACCTTCACCGGTGGCGTGCCCGTCGCCATCGACGGACGGGCGCTGACCCCGTTCCAGATCATCGACGAGCTGAACAGGCGCGCGGGCGCCCAGGGCGTCGGCAGGCTCGACATGGTCGAGGACCGGCTCGTCGGCATCAAGTCCCGCGAGGTCTACGAGGCCCCGGCCGCGATCGCGCTGCTGGCCGCCCACCAGGAGCTGGAGAACGTCACCGTCGAGCGCGACCTAGCGCGCTTCAAGCGGTCGGTCGACCAGCGCTGGGGCGAACTCGTGTACGACGGCCTGTGGTTCTCCCCGCTGAAGAGCGCGCTGGAGGCCTTCATCGCCGAGGCGCAGGCCCACGTGAACGGCGAGGTCCGGCTCACGCTGCACGGCGGCCGCGCCGTCGTCACCGGGCGCCGCAGCTCCTCGTCGCTGTACGACTACGACCTGGCGACCTACGACACCGGCGACACGTTCGACCAGAGCCTCGCCAGGGGCTTCGTCGAGCTGTGGGGCCTGCCCAGCAGGATCGCCGCAGTCCGCGACCGCAAGGACGCCTGAGCCCGCTCGGGGGAGACCGGCCGCCGGCCGGACTTTCCCGAGGTTATCCACAGGGCCGCTCCGGAGCACTGCGCCGGAGCGGTACAACTGTGTCCTGAGCGCCCGCCGCCGCGGCGGGCCGCGTACCCACGACCTTCGGAGAGATCACAGTGAGCAAGGCACCGACCCGGCTTTGGGGCGGACGGTTCGAAGGCGGGCCGTCGGACGCGCTGGCACGCCTGTCCGTGAGCGTCCAGTTCGACTGGCGGCTCGCGCCGTACGACCTGATGGGGTCGCGCGCCCACGCCCGGGTGCTGAACCGCGCGGGCCTGCTCGACGCCGACGAGCTGGAGCGCATGCTCGGCGCCATCGACGACCTCGAGGGCGCCTGCGCCTCCGGCGAGTTCCGCCCGACCGTCGCCGACGAGGACGTGCACACCGCCCTGGAGCGCGGCCTGCTGGAGCGCCTCGGCTCCCTCGGCGGCAAGCTGCGCGCCGGCCGCTCCCGCAACGACCAGGTCGCCACCGACCTGCGCCTGTACCTGCGCGACCACGCCCGCCGCGTCGTGTCGCGCCTGGTGGAGCTGCAGGCCGCCCTCATCGGCCAGGCCGAGGCCAACATGGGCGTCGCCTGCCCCGGCATGACCCACCTGCAGCACGCCCAGCCCGTGCTGTTCTCCCACCAGCTCCTCGCGCACGTCCACGCGATCGGCCGCGACATCGACCGCCTGCGCGACTGGGACAAGCGCGCCGCGGTCTCCCCACTCGGCTCCGGCGCCCTCGCCGGATCGTCGCTGCCGCTCGACCCGCAGGCCGTCGCCGCCGACCTCGGCTTCGACTCCGCCGCCGCCAACTCCATGGACGCCGTCAGCGACCGCGACTTCGTCGCTGAGTTCCTGTTCGCCGCGGCACTCGCCGGGGTGCACCTGTCGCGCCTCGGCGAAGAGGTCTGCCTGTGGGCCTCCCAGGAGTTCCGCTGGATCGAGATGGACGACACCTACGCCACCGGGTCGTCGATCATGCCGCAGAAGAAGAACCCCGACGTCGCCGAGCTCGCGCGCGGCAAGGCCGGCCGCCTCATCGGCCACCTGGTCGGGCTGCTCACCACCCTCAAGGGCCTGCCGCTCACCTACAACCGCGACCTCCAGGAAGACAAGGAGGGCGCCTTCGACGCCGTCGAGACCCTCCTGCTGGTGCTGCCCGCCATGTCCGGCCTCATCGCCACCATGCGCGTCAACACCGAGCGGCTGGAGGAGCTGGCCCCGCAGGGCTTCGCCCTCGCCACCGACCTCGCCGAGCTGCTGGTGCGCCGGGGCGTCGTGTTCCGCGACGCGCACGAGGTCGTCGGCCACCTCGTCGTGTGGTGCCAGGTCAACGACAAGGACTTCGGCGACCTCACCGACGAGGAACTGGCGAAGGTGTCCCCGCACCTCACCCCGGACGTCCGCGAGGTGCTGAACGTGCCGGGCGCGATCGCGTCCCGCAAGGCGCACGGCGGCACCGCGCCAGACCGGGTCGCCGAGCAGATCGTCGCGCTGAAGGCGTTCGGCGACGACGCCGCCGCCTGGGCGTCGGCCTCCTAAAACCGGTGCCCGCTCATGCTTCCGGCACCCGGGCGCTTTGAGATCCCGGCTTCGCCGGGTCGCCCATGTACCGGAAGGGGCGCGGACGGACCTTCCGCCCGCCCGCGCCCTCCCCTTCGGTGCGCCCCGTGCCCTCCGGCCCTCCGCAGGAGGAGAATGCGGGCATGGCGCGCATCGTTGTGGAACTCCACATCCCGGTCTATGCCGATGGCTCCTCCGAATACCTGGAGGACATCGAGGCCTTCCTGTCCGACCTTGAGGAGACCGGCGAGATAGACATCGAGGCCGATCCCGAGGAGCACCCCGACGCCCACGTCTTCTTCCTCGCCGGCCCCGACGCCGACATCCTCCTCACCGCTGCCTCCCAGGCCGCCGAAACCCCCGGAACCCCCTCCGGCGCCTACGCGGTCGTCACCCCGGAGAACCGGCACGTCCCGCTGCCCTGGACGTCGTGATCCGAGGCCGCCGCGCCCGGCGAATCCGTTACCGAGATGCTCCCTCGCGCGCCTTCTGCGAAGATCGTCCGAACCGGTAGCTTTCCCACTCCTGATGGACGAGTGAACGGTTCGATGCATGTCTCGGAAAGTGCTGGGCGCGGTCGCCGCGGTGTCGGTCGCGGTCTGCGGGGCGGCGGTCCCCGCCTCCGCCGCGGCGAAGTGCGCGGTCGGGAAGTGGCGGCTCACCGCGGAGAACAACGACTTCTTCGGGGAAGCCGGCGAAGAGGGGTTCTACGAGGGCAGGACGACCGGCCTCGCCGGCCAGATCATGCGGATCTCCGGCGACCGGGTCTCGTTCGACTTCGCCAAGGCGAAGCCGGAGACGACCGTCTACACCGGGGAGATCGCGGAAACCTACCGCAGCACCTACACCGGCGGCCTGAAGGCGAGGGTGAAGATCACCGGTTCGGCGAAGGGCGAGCTCACCCCCTACCGCAAGACCGCCACCGGCAGCGCGAAGGCGGCGGTCGTGCGGCTCAAGCCGGTGAGGGAGGAGCTCGGCTCCTACCGGCTCCAGAAGATCGTCCGCGAGGGGATCCACGAGTCCGCACTCCCGTTCTGGTACTCCTACACGTGCACCAGGACGACGCTGAAGTTCACCCGGAGCAACAGCTTCCAGACCGAGGAGGGCTTCGTCACCGGCACCTACCGCCTCACCTACAAGCGTGTCTGACGGCCGCCTTTGGCGGGGCCGCGTCCCAGGTGCGCGATCGGTTCGTGGCGGTTGGCGGGGGAGGACTCCAGCGGCTCCCACGGGACGGAGAAGGGTAAGCCGGCGATCGCGTCGACGGCTTCGGAGATCCCGGCCACGGTGCCCCCGCAGCTTCGCCTGACCTCCCTGCGATCCTGGGTGGGGAAAGCCGCATAACGGGCATCTCATTCGCCGGGAGGGGCACCCGGAGGCTCGTCGCGAAGGGCCCAGGCGGGCAGCGTCGCGCGCATCCCGGCGAGTTCCCGGACCAGCGCGTCGCGGTTCCGGGCCGACTTGATCCACGCGGGCAGGCGCTCGACCATGCTCATCGGCGAGCTCCGCGGGGTGCCTCGCTCGCGCAGGCGGGCCCCGACATAGGCCTCCAGCACGCCGAGGTGCCGGGCGTTGTACGCCCAGAGCAGCTCGCCGCGGAAGTCGGCGCGCAACCACAGGCCCAGCCTGAAGCACGGGTCGACCGGCGCCCCGTACACGAGCGTCCGGCCGGGCGCCTCCTTCACCGCCGCGCAGCCGGGACACGTCAGCCTCCGCCCGCCGATGGACACGACGGCGCACCCCCCGCACCCGGGGCAGCCCACCAGGACGGCGTCGGCGAACGCGTAGATGCGCTCGCGTCCATCCCGGTACCGCTCACCCATGCCCGCTACGCGTCCTGATCGCCGCGCGCATCGGGCCCGTCACAGCTCCTGGGCGCGCATGTTGCGGGGCAGCTTCACGACGGTCACGAAGAACTCGTCGATCTTGTGGATCGCGGCGATGAACTGGTCGAAGTCGACCGGCTTGGTGACGTAGGCGTTGGCGTGCAGATGGTAGCTGCGCAGGATGTCCTCCTCGGCCGACGACGTCGTCAGGATGACCACGGGGATGGCGGCGAGCTCCGGACTCGTCTTGATCTGCTCCAGCACCTCCCGTCCGTCGCGCTTGGGCAGGTTCAGGTCCAGCAGGATCAGGTCGGGGCGGACGGCGTCGGCGTACTCGCCCTGGCGGAACAGGTAGTCCAGCGCCTCGGCCCCGTCGCGGACGACGTGCAGCCGGTTGCCGATCTTGTTGGTCTCGAACGCCTCGCGGGTCATCAGCTCGTCGCCGGGGTCGTCCTCGACGAGCAGGACCTCGATGGGCTCGATCTCGGGTACGGTCACGGAGTCGCCTCCTTGGCGGTGGGGTCCTCTTCGCCGGCGGGCGCGGGGACGTGGACGGCATCGTCGGAGAGGGTGAACCACACCCGGCTGCCCTCGGCGAGGTCGGTGTCCAGCCAGATGGTCCCGCCGTGGTACTCGACGATCTTCTTGCACAGGGCGAGCCCGATTCCGGTGCCCACGTAGGCGTCGCGCGTGTGCAGCCGCTGGAAGATCACGAAGACCTTCTCGGCGTACTCGGCGGGGATGCCGATGCCGTTGTCGGTGACGCTGAACCGCCACTGCCCCGGCCCCAGCTCCTCGCACTCCAGCCGGATGAGCGGATCGGTGCCCGGGCTGCGGAACTTGATCGCGTTGCCGATGAGGTTCTGCCACAGCATCGACAGCAGGGTCGGGTCGCCGGTCAGCGTCGGCAGCTCCGCCGGCCGCTCGATGACCGCCCCGGACTCCGCCACCGCGTCGCCCAGGTTCGCCAGCGCCCGGTCCACCGCCGCGTCGAGGGAGAACTCCCGCCGGTGGCTGTCCATCCGGCCGACGCGCGAGAACGTCAGCAGGTCGCTGATCAGCACCTGCATCCGCTTGGCGCCGTCGGTGGCGAACTCGATGTACTGGCGGCCCCGCTCATCGAGCTGGTCGTGGTAGCGCCGCTCCAGCATCTGGCAGAACGAGGCGACCTTGCGCAGCGGTTCCTGCAGGTCGTGGCTGGCCACGTAGGCGAACTGCTCGAGCTCGGCGTTGGAGCGGCGCAGCTCGACCGCCTGGGCGTCGAGGTCGGCCGCCTGCTGCACGAGCAGCTCCTCCCGCTCGGTCGCCGCCCGCAGCTCCTTGACGATCCTGGCGCGCATCGCCTCGACGGTCTGCGCGACCTCCCTCAGGTCCGCCGGACCGTGCGCGGGGATCGGCGTGCTGAAGTCCTCGTCGGCCGCGTGCCGGGACGCCATCCGCAGCTTCGACAGCGGCCGGACCACGGTCACGTGCAGCAGGAGCGCCAGCATGATCCCGACGACGAAGATGACGACGACCACGCCGAACAGCGTCGCGTCGCGGGCCGTGCGGGAGTCCTCGAGGTCGGCGCGCGCCGTGTCGCGGGCCTTCTCCAGATTCGCGCCCTGCACGATCCAGGCCTGCCGGACGGCGTCGAACGCCGCCTTGCCCTTGGCGCTGTCCTGGCCGCGTGACGGCTCGGTGCCGTCGTTGATGCGGCCGAGGAGCGGCTCGGCGTAGTCCTGCCGCCAGGCGTCGGCGGCCCGCACCACGGCCTCCAGGTCCGCGCGCGGCCCCGGCTCCTCGCGCAGCAGCCGCCGCAGCTCGGCCGTGGCCTCCCGCTCCAGATCCTGGCCGGAGTCGTAGGGTTCGAGGAACCGCGCGTCGCCCGTCAGCGCGTAGCCGCGGATGCCGGTCTCCTGGTTCAGCAGCGCCGACTGCAGGCGGGCCGCCTCGATCCGCGCGGGCATGATCTGGTCGGACAGGTGGTTGCTCACATCGGTCGTGCGCTCCAGCATCGACTGGACGACGAGGGCGGCGACCACGACCAGCAGGCCGAGCAGGCCCAGCGCGATGCCGAAGAGCGCGGGGGCGGTCAGTCCGCGCGGGCGGATGGTGCGCCTGCTCACGAAAGGCTCCGTCTCAGGTAGAGGACCGCGACGTCGTCGGCGAGGCCGCCGTAGGGCGCCGACGCCTCCTCCGAACCGGTGATCAGTGCGTCCACGAACGCGGCGCTGCCGAGTCCGGCGCTGCCGCGGGCGACCTCCAGGAGGCCGGAGATGTCGAGCCTGCCGCCGTCCTCGGAGACGCGGCCCTCGAACAGGCCGTCGGTGAACAGCACGAGCCCCGTCTTGTCGTCGACCGGGACGGTGTGCTCGGTCCACGTGTCGAGGCCGGGGACCATGCCGAGCGCCAGCCCGCCCTCAGGCTCGTACCACGCGACCTCGCCGGGTTCGTGCAGGAGGAGGCCGTGGTGGCCGGCCCGTGACACCAGGGCCGAGGACGCCCCGGCGGGCAGCGTCACCGTGGTCGCCGTGACGAACGTCTCGGGTTCCTCGCGCTCCGCGTCGAGGATCTCCTCCAGCAGGCCGAGCAGCCGCGTGCCGCGCACGCCCGAAAGGATCAGTGACCGCCACGCGACCCGGAGGCACACCCCCAAGGCAGCCTCGGCCGCTCCGTGCCCCGACACGTCGCCGATCACCGCGTGCACGCCGTCGTCGGCCTCCACCACGTCGAAGAAGTCGCCGCCGAGCAGCGAATGGGCGCGGCCGGGCCGGTACCGGCTGACGACCTCGACCCGCGGGTCCGTCACCAGCGGGCGTGGTAGCAGACCGCGCTCCAGCCGGGCGTTCTCCTCGGCCCTGATCCGCTGGACCTGCAACTGGGCCGCGGCCTGCTGGACCTGGCGCCGCTGGACCGCGTACCGGATGATCCGGCCGAGCACGTCGGCGTCGACCTGGCCCTTGGCGATGTAGTCCTGGGCGCCCGCGGCGACCGCGGCAAGGCCCGCGTTGGCCTCCGACAGGCCGGTCAGCACCACCACCGCGGCGCCGGGGGCCGTCTCCAGCAGCCGTGTGACCGCGCTCACGCCCTGGGCGTCGCCCAGATGCAGGTCGAGCAGGACGCAGTCGGGCTCGTCCGGTCCGCGGAGCCACTCGCGCGCCTCGGCGAGCGACCGCACCCAGGTGAGCCGCGCGGCCATGCCGCACTCCTCGAGGAGGTCCTCCACGAGGACCGCGTCGCCGCGGTCGTCCTCGACCAGCAGCACCTCGACGGTGCTCGGGGGCTCCAGCAGCTCAGGCACCGCCTCACCGCGCGGCGCGCCCACGGACACCGAGCCGTGCTCGGGGGCCATCGGCAGTCCTTCCTCTTAGGGACGAGACCTTTCCGCGCCGCCTCACCCGTCCACAGCCGAACAGTCCTTCGAAGACGACCCCAGCGAGCTTACGGGATGAACCCCCACACCCCGTCCCAAAGCCCATCGCCGCACACTCCCGGCACCCCACAGGAACGGGCCGCCCGGGTCGATCCACATCGTACTTGTCCCACCACTTCCACATCCGCGAAGAAGGAGAAGCCGCAAAGGTGGGAGATCCAACCGGGCGGGGACGGGTGAAGTACCGCCTGAGGCGCTCGGGTGCGGTGACGGCGGCTGCGCGGCCGTAGCGGGGTCGGTGCCGCTCCCGGGATTCGAACCCGGAACCTCCGCGTTCTGAGCGCGGCGCCTCTGCCGTTGGGCTAGAGCAGCGAAGTGCGTCCGGCCGGAGTCGAACCGGCAACGTCCACGTCCTCAACGTGGTCCCTCTGCCTGTTGGGGTACGGACGCGCGGCATCGCGGGGGACGCCGGAAGGGGGAGTGCGAGGCGGCGCCGGAGGCGGGCTCAGGCTGCGGGAAGCAGCAGCGGGAGGGCCTTGCACAGGGTCGGGAGAACGGACACCTCGGCTCCTCTCTTCGCTGGTCGGCGGGCTCTTCGCTCGCGCCGTACCCCGAAGGTAGATCAGCGGCCGCGGGCGGGCAACGGGTTTTCCGGTGCCCCGCAGAGGGGCCGCATAGAGTGCGGGGAACGAGCCGGGAGGGGAGCTGTGGGGCGGATGCCGCTGGAGCGGGGGTTCTTCGACCGGGAGGTCACGGAGGTCGCGCGGAGCCTGCTCGGGTGCGTCCTCACCCGGACGACGGACGAAGGAGCCGTGGCCGTCAGGCTCACCGAGGTGGAGGCCTACGCGGGAGGAGAGGATCCGGCTTCGCACTCCTACCGGGGCAGGACGCCCAGGAACGCCGTCATGTGGGGGGAGCCCGGTCACTGCTACGTGTACTTCACCTACGGGATGCACTTCTGCATGAACCTTGTGTGCGGCCCGGAGGGGATGGCCGCCGCGGTGTTGCTGCGGGCCGGTGAAGTCGTCGAAGGGCAGGAGTTGGCTTTGCGGCGGCGTCCCAAGTCGTCGGTCCGCGACCTCGCCCGCGGGCCCGCCAGGCTCTGCCAGGCGCTCGCCGTAGGCCGGGAACAGAACGGGCTGGACGTTTGCGCCCCCGGAGAGCTGGTGATCAGTGCGGGGGACGGCGGAGGCCGGGGAGCCGTGCGATCCGGGCCCCGCGTAGGGGTGTCCTCCGCCCACGACACGCCCTGGAGGTTCTGGCTGGAGGACGAGGCGAGCGTCTCGATCTACCGGCGCCACACACCGCGGACCCGTGCGCGCTGATAAGGATTACCACCGGGGCTCCCGCATCGGGCACCCTGGACCCGCAAGGGACCGGTTCGAGAAGAGAATGGAAGACCGTTGACCGACATCGTGGACGAGCTGCAGTGGCGAGGCCTCCTGGCCCAGACCACCGACCTCGAGGAGCTGCGCGAAGCCCTCTCGGCCGGGCCCGTCACGTATTACTGCGGCTTCGACCCCACCGCGCCGAGCCTGCACGTCGGCAACCTCGTCCAGCTGCTCACCATGCGCCGGATCCAGGAGGCGGGCCACAAGCCGCTCGCGCTCGTCGGCGGGGCCACCGGCCTCATCGGCGACCCCAGCGGACGCTCCGCCGAACGGCAGCTGAACTCCCAGGAAGTGGTCGAGGGCTGGGTCGAGCGGATCCAGGGCCAGGTGTCGCGGTTCCTGTCCTTCGAGGGCGAGAACGCCGCGCGGATGGTCAACAACCTCGACTGGACCGGCGGGATGTCGGTGATCGACTTCCTGCGGGACATCGGCAAGCACTTCCCGGTGAACAAGATGCTCAGCAGGGAGGTCGTCGCCTCGCGGCTGGAGACGGGCCTGTCCTACACGGAGTTCTCCTACCAGATGCTCCAGAGCATGGACTTCCTTGAGCTGCACCGCCGCTACGGCTGCGTCCTGCAGAGCGGAGGCAGCGACCAGTGGGGGAACCTCACGGCGGGCGCCGATCTCATCCGCAGGGTCACCGGGAACCATGTGCACGCGATCTCCACGCCGCTCCTGACGAAGCCGGACGGCACCAAGTACGGCAAGACGGCGGGCGGGGCCATCTGGCTCGACCCGGAGCTGACCTCGCCGTACGCGTTCTTCCAGTACTGGGTGAACGTCGAGGACGGCGAGGTGGGCAAGCTGCTGCGGACCTTCACCTTCCGGTCCCGAGACGAGATCGAGGAGCTGGAGAAGCAGTCCGCGGAACGGCCGGCCGCCCGCATCGGGCAGCGCGCCCTGGCCGAGGAACTGACGACGCTCGTGCACGGGGCGGAGGAGACCGCGAAGGTCATCGCCGCGTCGGCGGCCCTGTTCGGGCAGGGCGGCTTGGACGAGTTGGACGAGACGACCCTCACGGCGGCTCTTGCCGAGACGCCCAAGGCGGAGGTCCCGGCGGGTGAGCTGCCTTCGGTGGCCGATCTCCTGGTCGCGTCGGGGCTCTGCGCGAGCAAGTCCGAGGCCCGCAGGACGATCAAGCAGGGCGGCGCGTACGTGAACAACGTGAAGGTCGACGCGGAGGAGGCCGTCCCGGCCGCCGCGGATCTGCTGCACGGCAGGTTCCTGGTCCTGCGCCGCGGCAAGCGCACGCTCGGCAGCGTCGTCGTGGGCTGACCTGCGCTTTCCGGTGATGCGCCGTTAATGGCCCGTTCCTCTCCTCCGTGAGGAACGGGCCATTTCCATGTTCCGGCCAAGGAATGGGAGATCCGGGTCACATCCGGTTTGGTCTGGAGCGCTCCCGGGCATCCAGATCCGTACGAACAGGGCGATGAGCAGGCGTTTCACCCGGATGTAACGCCGATTTGACGTTGTCGGGGGCTCGCCGTAATGTTCTACCTGCCCCGAGGGGAGCAGGACGCGGAAGCGGCCGGCCCCGGGGACGAAACCTCTCGAACTTCATGGCTCACCCGGAGATGCGCGAAGCACTCCGAGGGACTGGTAAGCTCGAGAAACCGCCGAGAACG
>NZ_BAAGPQ010000003.1:0-34221 GCF_054783995.1 Actinocorallia aurea | reverse complement strand
GGACGATGATCGTCTCCACCCGGACCGGCTCGTTCTTGCCGGGCGCGATGACCCCGCGGACTCTCTGCATGGTGGTTCTCCTCGATGTGAAGGATGGTGAACGGACGTCAGGACAGGTGCAGGCGGATCGGGATCGACGCCCAGGACCGCAGGGTGTTGTTGAGGTGGCGGCGCGGGGGCGCGGTCGGCTCGATGCGGGTGACGCGGGCGGCGAGCGCGGTGAGCAGCGCCTCGGCCTCAAGGCGGGCGACGTGCTGGCCGACGCACTGGTGCAGGCCCATCCCGAAGCCGACGTGCGCGGACGGGTCGCGGGACAGGTCGAACGCGTCGGGGTCGCTCCAGCGGCGGGGGTCGCGGTTGGCCGCGCCGAGGAACATGAGGATCTTGCGGCCCGCCGGGATGACGGCGCCGCCGATCCGCACGTCGCGGGTCGCGGTGCGGAAGAACGTCTGCACGGGCGACTCCCAGCGGACCGCCTCGTCGAACGCGACCCGGGCCAGGCCGGGGTCGGCGCGCAGGGCGTCCCACTGCTCGGGGTGCGTGGCGAACGCGTGCAGGACCGCGCCGAGGCCGTGCACCGTCGTGTCGACGCCCGCGGTGAGCAGGGAGCGGACGATCAGGGGCGCCTGGGCGTGGGTGATGTCGCCGTGGTCGGCTGCCTCCCAGATCCGGGCGCCGAAGCCGTCGGGGGCGAGCATGTCGCGGGCGCACTGGGCGGCGACCCACGCCGAAAGCTCCGCGACCCGCGCCTCCCCCTTGGCGACGAGCGCGTTGTGCGGGCCGAACGCGTTGAACGCGTGGTCGCCGTACGGCAGCAGGTTCTCCCGGCCTTCCTCGCGCAGCCCCACGGCGTCGGGGAAGACGCGGAGCGGGAACGCCTGGGCCAGCGCCGTCACCGCGTCGCAGGCGGGCTCGGCCAGCACCTCCTCGACGAGAGCGGCCGCGGCGGCGAACCAGTGCTCGCGCAGCCGACGCAGCGCCCGCGGGTTCAGGATCTTCGACAGGACGGCGCGGGGCGCGTCGTGGCCGGGCGGGTCGGCCTCCAGAAGGAGGCTCGGCGGACGCCACGGCTCCTCCTCGCGGAAGTTCGCCAGCCCGACGCCGGCGCCGGACTCGAAGGACTGCCAGTCGGTCAGGGCAGCATGGACCTGCTCGTAGCGGGCCATTCCATACACGTCGTAGCGGGTCAGGCGGACGACGGGGCCCGCCTCGCGGAGCTCCTGCTGGAGCGGCAGTGGGTCCTCGAGGTCGGCGGCGGAGAACGGGTCGGCGTCCACTTCCGGGACGTGCGGGAGCTCGGTGATCGACATCGAATGGTCCTTCGGGGTCAGAGATCGAGGACGAGGCGGGCGCTCGCGGCCCGCGAGACGCAGACGAGCATGCAGTCGCCCGCGGCCCGGTCGGCGTCGTCGAGGAGGGAGTCGCGGTGGTCGGGCACACCGTCGAGGACCGTCGTCTCGCAGGTGCCGCACAGGCCCTGCCTGCACGACGACAGCACGTTCACCCCCGCCGCGCCGAGCGCGTCGAGGAGCGTCTGCCCGCGCTGGACGGTGAGGCCGCGGCCGGTCCTGCGCAGTTCGACGTGGAACGCGTCGTCCGCGGCGGCGGCGCGTTCGGAGGCGACGAACCGCTCCGTGCGGAGCCTGCCCGGCGGCAGGGCGGCGCAACGGGCGGCGACGGCGTCGAGCAGCCCGGCGGGGCCGCAGCAGTAGACCTTCGCGTCCTCGGGCAGCCCGCTCAGCGCGGCGTCGAGATCGAGCGGGCCGCTCTCGTCCTGCGGGACCGCGTGGACCTTGTCCCCGTGGACCGCGAGTTCGTCGAGGAAGGCCATGGACGTGCGGGTCCTGCCGCCGTAGTGCAGCGTCCACGGGACGTCCTGGAGTTCGGCCTGCACGATCATGGGCAGCAGCGGCGTGATCCCGATGCCGCCCGCGACGAACAGGTACCGGCCGGCCGGGGCCAGCCGGAAGTTGTTGCGCGGCCCGCCGATGCCCACCCGATCGCCCTCGGCGAGCTCGTCGTGGACGTAGGCGGAGCCGCCGCGCCCTGCGGGCTCGCGCAGCACGCCGATCCGGTAGGCGTGCGCGTCCCAGCGGTCGCCGCACAGCGAGTACTGCCGGGTCGTGCCGCCCGGCAGCACGAGATCCACATGGGCGCCCGGCGACCAGTCCGGGAGCCTGCCTCCATCGGGACGCCGCAGGGTCAGCGCCACGACGCCGTCGGCGACGCGCCTTTTGGCGGTCACCTGGAGATCGAGCGCCGCCGACGCGGACGCGACAGGTTCCCTCACCATAGCCATGGATGCTCCTCGTACCGGGGTGGATTACGAGGATCGGTCCGCCGTGCTTCGCAAGCCAGCGATTACCCATTCAATGGAATGATTTTCGCGTCGCCCACCTAGGCGGGCCTGGTCAGCGCGCGGCCGAGCGCCAGGCCCGCGAGCTGGAGCGGCCGGTGCAGCGCCCAGGCCGCGCCGTCGTTGGGCACGACCAGCCCGAGCGCCGCCACGACCTGCCCGTCCCGCCGCACCTCGACGGCGAGGCCCGTGGCCTCCGGCCGGATGTGCCCCTGGCAGAACGCGAAGCCGCGGTGGCGGATCTCGGCGAGCTCGGCGCGCAGCCTGCGCCCGTCGGAGATCGTCTGGGCGGTGAACGCCGGCAGCGGCCCCGCGATGACCGCCTCCTGGAGGGCCGCCGGCGCGTGCGCCAGCAGGATCAGCCCCGACGAGGACGCGTGCAGCGGCAACCGCCCGCCCACCTGGGTGATGTTGACGACGGCGTCCGGCGCGGAGAGCCGCTCCACGAACAGCGCCTCCCTGCCGTCGAGGACCGCGAGCTGGGTCGAGTGCCCGACCACCGCCTGGAGATCGCCCATGTACTGCAGCGCCGTCTCGCGCAGCTTCGACATGGGCGACGCCCGCTCGGCCAGCTCCCACATCCGGTTCCCGATCCGCACCCGCCGGTCCACGCCCCGCGCGAGCAGCCCGTGCTCCGTCATCTCCTTCACCAGCCGCGCCGCGGTCGCCTGCGGCAGCGACGCCCGCCGCCCGATCTCGCTCACGCTCAGCACCGTCTCCTCGGGCCCGAACGCCTCAAGGATCCGCACCACCCGCGTGAGCAGGGACTCTCCACTCGCCGACCGAGCCACCCGACTCCCCTCCCCGGTTCAACGCAGCGAGCCTACCCATTGAATGGAATCGCGCTGGCCCGTCGGTGTGACCTGGCTCATCCTGGTCCGGCGCGCCTCGACGCGGTGCCCGTAAATCGTCGGAGGGGCTGGCTACGCTGGCGTCGCCGCTTCGGGGCGGCCGGCTTTCGCGGTCGTCGGGCGGCTCCGGTCCGTTCGCCCCACGTCCGTCCGCCCCGCGTCCGTCCGTCCCACCTGAGGAGACCGCCGTGACCGCCGAGTACACCTTCGATGTCTTCTGCAGCCTCGACGGCTTCGGCTCCTTCGACGGCGGTGACTGGGGCGGCTACTGGGGCAAGCAGGGGCCGGAGTTCCTCGACCACCGCCTCGCCGCCGTCAGCGGCGAGCAGCGGATGGTCCTGGGCGCGGGCACCTACCGGGAGTTCGTGGAGCTGCTCGGGCCGATCGACGTGGCCGACCTCGACCCCATCAACGCGCGGATGGTGAGCCTGCCGACCACGGTCGTCTCGACGACGCTCACCGGCCCGCTCGACTGGCCGGACGCGACGCTCGTGCGCGGCGACGCCGTCGACGTGGTGGCCCGCCTCAAGGAGGAGTCGCCGGTCCCGCTGCGCTCGCACGGCAGCCTCTCGATGAACCGCGCCCTGATGGCCGCGGGCCTCGTGGACCGGGTCCAGGTGACCATCTTCCCCGTCATCACCGGCCGAACCGGCACCGACCCCGTCTTCCGCGACGCCGCCGACTTCGACCTGGAACTGCTGGAGTCCCGCACCTTCGACGGCCGCATCCAGGAACTCACCTACCGCCCCGCCCTCCACCCATGACCCCGCCCTGGCCCGCCCGGCTCACGGACACGCGGGTCCAGGCGGATCGTCCTGTCCCGGTGCCCGCGCGAGCCGACGCGCGGTCGGGGCCGGAGCGGGGTCCGACGGGTGGGGCCGGTCAGGGCTGGGAGAAGGCGGAGTCGAAGGACGCGGCGGGGGGTTCGATGCGGGTGAGGGAGCGGATGAAGGCGAGGGCGTCGGGCGCGCCTTGGAGGCGATCCATGCCGGCGTCCTCCCATTCGATGGAGATGGGGCCGGTGTAGCCGATGTGGTTGAGGGCGCGGAAGGCGTCCTCCCAGGGGACGTCTCCGTGGCCGGTGGAGACGAAGTCCCAGCCTCGGCGCGGGTCGCCCCAAGGGAGGTGGGAGCCCAGGCGGCCGTTGCGGCCGTTGCCGGTGCGGCGCCGCGTGTCCTTGCAGTCGACGTGGTAGATCCGGTCGGCGAAGTCGAGGAGGAAGCCGACGGGATCGAGGTCCTGCCAGACGAAGTGGCTCGGATCCCAGTTGAGGCCGAAGGCGGGGCGGCGCTCGACGGCTTCGAGGGCCTTGACGGTCGTCCAGTAGTCGTAGGCGATCTCGCTGGGGTGCACCTCGTGGGCGAAGCGGACGCCTTCGGCGTCGAACACGTCGAGGATCGGGTTCCAGCGTTCGGCGAAGTCGGCGTAGCCGCGCTCGATCACGGTGTCGGGCACGGGCGGGAACATCGCGACGGTGTGCCAGATCGACGAGCCGGTGAACCCCACGACGGTGTCGACGCCGAGCAGCGCGGCGGCCCGCGCGGTGTCGGCGATCTCGGCGGCGGCCCTCCGGCGGACGCCCTCGGCCTCGCCGTCGCCCCAGATCCGGGCGGGCACGATGGCCTGGTGCCGCTCGTCGATGGGATGGTCGCAGACGGCCTGCCCGACGAGGTGGTTGGAGATCGTCCACACGTTCAGCCCGTACCGGTCGAGGATCGCCCGGCGGCCCTTGACGTAGCCGGGGTCGGCGAGCGCGCGGTCCACTTCGAAGTGGTCGCCCCAGCAGGCGATCTCCAGCCCGTCGTAGCCCCACCCGGACGCGAGGCGGCAGACCTCTTCGAAGGGCAGGTCGGCCCACTGGCCGGTGAACAGCGTGACGGGTCGGGGCATGACGGGTCTCCTCGCGAAGATGCGGGGACGTGTGCGTCGACCACGTCACGGTGGGTGCTCCGGGCGCGATGGGCGTGCCACCGCCCGCGTCCGGAACACCGGCATTGTCACCCGACGGGCGCCGCCGGGTCAACGGTGCTCGCCTGGATCGACTGGTCGATCATGTCGGGCGCGAGGACGTGCTCGACGACCATCGCGGCGGCCCCGATGACGCCGGCGCTGTCGCCGAGGCGGCTCGCCCGGATCGTCAGGTGCTGGGTGGCCAGGGGCAGCGAGCGGCTGTAGATGGCCTCGCGCACTCCGGCGAGCACGTGCTCGCCCGCGTCGGCGATGTCGCCGCCGATGACGATGACGGACGGGTTGAAGAAGTTCACGATCGCGGCCATGACCCCGCCGACCTCGCGTCCGGCCTGCCGGATGAGCCGGGCCGCGCGGGTGTCGCCGGCGCGCAGCAGCGCGACGACGTCGCGGCTGCCCTCGGCCGGCACGCCCTGCGCGCGCAGTTCCGCCGCCATCGACGCGCCGCTCGCGACGGCCTCCAGGCAGCCGACGTTCCCGCACCGGCAGACCGCGTCGCTGGCCGCGACGACCTGGATGTGCCCGACGTCGCCCGCCGCGCCCTGCGCGCCGCGGTGCAGCCGCCGTCCGGAGATGATGCCGCAGCCGATGCCGGTGCCGATCTTGATGAAGATGAGGTGGTCGGTGACCTGGCCGACGGTCCGGTGCTCGCCGAGCGCCATGATGTTCACGTCGTTGTCGACGAGGACGGGCGCGCCGATCCGCTCTCCCAGCCATTCGGGGACGGGGAAGCCGTCCCAGCCGGGCATGATCGGCGGGTTGGCGGGCCTTCCGGTGGCGTGGTCGACGGGTCCGGGCAGGCCGACGCCGACGCCGCAGACGTGGGCGAGGTCGCGGCCGAGCCCGGCGAGCAGCGTCTCGAACTCGGCGACGACCCGGCCGAGGGTGTCGCGAGGCCCCCGGTCCACGTGCAGTTCGACGGCCCGCTCGGCCAGGACCGACATGCCGAGGTCCAGCACGGCGAGGCGCGCGTGGGTCGCGCCGAGGTCGGCGCTGAGCACGACCCGGACCGACTCGTTGAAGACGAACGCCGCGGCGGGCCTGCCTCCGGAGGAGATCGCGTCCCCGGTCTCCACGACCCAGCCGTCGTGCATCAGCGCGTCGAGCCGCTGCGTCACCGTCGAGCGGGCGAGCCCGGTGTGCTGGGCGAGTTCGGCGCGGGTGCGGGCCCTGCCGTCGCGGAGGATCGCGAGCAGCGCCCCCGCTCCGGCGATCTGCGGATCCTGTGGCATGGCGGCCATCTTATCGCGGCCAGCCTCGGACTTTCGTTGACAAGAATCATAAGTGCTCTCTATCGTCCCGAAACATGGAGGACATAAGCAGTCCGATCCTCGTAATGACGGGCATCGTCAAGCAGTTCCCGGGTGTCCGCGCCCTCGACGGCGTCGATCTCGCGGTGCTCCCGGGCGAAGTCCACTGCCTGCTCGGCCAGAACGGCGCGGGCAAGTCCACGCTCATCAAGACCCTCGCCGGGGCCCACCAGCCCGACGATGGCACGATCCGCCTCGCCGGCGCGCAAGTGCGCCTCCCCACGCCCGTGGCCGCGCTCCGGCGCGGCATCGCGACCCTCTATCAGGAACTCGACCTGGTGGACGGGCTGAGCGTCGCCGACAACGTCTTCCTCGGCCACGAGAAGGCAAGGCTCGGGTTCGTGCGCTCCGGCGACGCCCGCCGCGCGGCCGCCGCGCTCCTGGCGCGGCTCGGCCACGGCGAGATCTCCCCCGCCGCCGAGGTCGGGACGCTGTCCCCGGCGGGCAAGCAGGTCGTCTCGATGGCCCGCGCGCTCTCCCACGACGCCCGCGTCATCGTCATGGACGAGCCTTCGGCGGCCCTCGCCCACGACGAGGTCGCCAATCTCTTCCGCATCATCGGGGAGCTGACCGCGCAGGGCGTCGCCGTCGTCTACATCTCGCACCGACTGGCCGAGATCCGCGAGATCGGCGACCGCGTCACCGTTCTCAAGGACGGCAGGACCGTCGCGTCCGGCCTGCCCGCCGCCACGACGCCGACCCGCGAGATCGTCGCTCTGATGACGGGCCGCGACATGGCCGAGGTCTTCCCCGCGAGGCCCGCCGTCGGCGCGCACGACGACCGCCCCGAGGTCCTGCGGGTCGAGGGGCTGACGGTGCCCGGCGTGGTGTCCGACGTGTCGTTCACCGTCCGGGCCGGGGAGATCGTCGGCCTCGCCGGGCTCGTCGGCTCGGGCAGGTCGGAGATCCTGGAAGCCGTCTACGGCGCCCGGCCCAGCACGGGGAAGGTGCTGCTCGACGGAACGCCGGTGCGCGGCATCGGCGCGGCGGTCGCCCGCGGCATCGGCCTCGCCCCCGAGGAGCGCAAGGCCCAGGCCCTGCTCCTGGACGAGAGCGTCACCCGCAACATCACGCTGAGCGGGCTCGCGCGCTACTCCCACTTCGGCTGGCTCGACCGGCGGCGCGAGCGGGTCGAGGCGCTCGCCCAGATCGACGCGCTCGGCCTGCGCCCCGCCGACCCGGACCGCCCGATCCGCACTCTCTCGGGCGGCAACCAGCAGAAGGCGGTCCTCGCCCGCTGGCTCCTGGACCGCCGCAGCCTCCTGCTGCTGGACGAGCCGACCCGCGGCGTCGACGTCGGTGCGCGGGCCGACCTCTACGCCGTCATCCGCGCCCTCGCCGACGACGGGATCGGCGTCCTGCTCGTCTCCAGCGAACTCCCCGAGGTCCTCGGCCTCGCCGACCGCGTCGTCGTCTTGCGCGAGGGCCGCGCCGTGCGCACCGCCCCCGCCGCCGACCTCGACGAACACCGCGTCCTCGACATGATCATGGAAGGAAGCGCGCTGTGAAGGGCTCCCCCACCCTCGCGGCCCCCAAGGCCCCCGCCGCCCCGCTCGCGGGCCTGCGGGCCGGCCGCCGCCACCTCGGCCTGCTCGCGGCGCTCGCGCTGCTCGCCCTCGTCGGGCTGCTCACCCGGCCCGACTCCTTCGCCACCTCGTCGAACCTCGTGAGCATCCTCGCGCTGGCCGCGACGATCGGCGTCATCACCGTCGGGATGACGTTCGTCATCATCGGCGGCGGCATCGACCTGTCGGTCGGCGCGGTGATGGCGCTCGCGTCGGTGTGGGCGACGACCCTGGCCACCCAGTCGTACGGGCCGTGGGTCATGGCCCTCTGCGCGGTCCTCGTCGGGACCGGCGCGGGGGCCGTCAGCGGGCTGCTCATCTCCTACGGGCGAATGGTCCCGTTCATCGCCACGCTCGCGATGATGGTCGCCGCGAGCGGGCTCGCGCAGCGGCTGTCGGACCGCAGGACCCAGCTCGTCAAGCCCGAGAACGACGCGATCGTGGCGCTGTCCACCGAACGGATCCTCGGCCTGCCGATCCTCGTGTACGTGTTCGCCGCCGTCGTCGCCGCGGGCTGGGTGCTGCTCAACCGCACCACGTTCGGCCGCCGCACCTTCGCCGTCGGCGGCAACCCCGAGGCGGCCCGGCTCGCCGGGATCGACGTGCGGCGGCACACGCTGGCGCTCTACGCGCTGTCCGGCTTCTGCTGCGGCGTCGCCGCGATCCTCATCATGGCCCGCACCACGACGGGCTCGTCCACCCACGGCAACCTCTACGAACTCGACGCGATCGCCGCGGTCATCATCGGCGGCACCCTGCTCACCGGGGGCCGCGGCACCATCATCGGCTCGATCCTCGGGCTGCTGATCTTCACCGTCATCACGAATCTCTTCATTCTCAACGGGCTCAACACCAGCGACCAGCTCATCGCCAAGGGCCTGATCATCGTCGTCGCGGTGCTGCTCCAGCGCCGCAGCCTGCCCGGTTCCACCTGATTCCCTCCCCACTGATCCCCTCCCCACCCCCACCCCCCTTTGTGAGAAGGAGAACCATGTCCAACCTCGGACGCCGCGGCTTCCTGGTCGGCGGCGCGGTCGTGGGCACCGCCGCCCTCGCCACCGCCTGCACCGGCAACGACCCCGAGCCCTCCGGCTCGGCCGCCCCCGCCCCCGCCGCCACCGGGGCCAACGACGAGCCGGGCCAGAAGGTCGTCATCGGCTTCTCCGCGCCCGCCGCCGACCACGGCTGGATCGCGGCCATCGCCAAGAACGCCGAGGCGACCGCGGGCCAGTACTCCGACGTGGAGTTCAAGGCGGTCGAGCCGACCAACGACATCAACACCCAGATCGCCGCCGTCGAGTCGCTCATCGCCGCGAAGGTGAACGCGCTCGTGCTGCTGCCGAACGACGGCCAGCAGCTCAACCAGATCGCGCGTAAGGCCGCCGACGCGGGCATCCCCGTCGTCAACCTCGACCGGATCTTCCCCGACAAGCTCTCCTACCGGACGTGGATCGGCGGCGACAACTACGGCATGGGCGTCGCCGCCGGCCACTACGTCGGCGCGAAGCTCAAGGACAAGGGCGTCGCCAAGCCCGTCATCCTGGAGATCCAGGGCATCGCGACGCTCCCGCTCACCCAGGACCGCAGCAAGGGCTTCGCCGACGCGCTGAAGACCTACGGCTTCACCGTCACCGCCCAGCAGGCCGCCCAGTTCACCGTGCAGTCCGGCAACGAGGTCACCGGCAACCTGCTGCAGGCGCACAAGAAGATCGACGCGATCTGGAACCACGACGACGACCAGGGCGTCGGCGTCCTCGCGGCGATCAAGGAGGCGAACCGCGCTGAGTTCTTCCTCGTCGGCGGCGCGGGATCGGCCAACGCCATGCGGGAGATCCAGTCGGGCTCCAGCGTGCTGGAGGCCACCGTCACCTACAGCCCGACGATGGCGTCGTCGGCGGTGAAGCTCGCCCGGCTCATCGCGCAGGGCAAGGGCATGGGCGACCTCGTCGAACACCAGGTGCCGCAGTCGATCACGTTGTCCTCGGAGACCATCACCAAGGACAACGTGGACACCTACCTCCCGCTCGGCTTCGAATCCTGAGCTCCGCCCGGAGAAGAAGGGACCACACGTGACCGACGACAGGCCCACGCTCGGGGTCGGCATGGTCGGGTACGCCTTCATGGGCCGCGTCCACTCTCAGGCGTGGCGCAGTGCCGGGGCGTTCTTCGACCTGCCGGTGCGGGCTTCGATGACGGTCCTCGCGGGCCGGTCGCGGCGCGTGGCGCGCGCCGCGGCCGACCTCGGCTGGGCGCAAGCCGTCACCGACTGGCGCGAGCTGGTCGAGCGCGACGACGTCGCGATCGTCGACATCTGCGCGCCCGGCGACGCGCACGCCGAGATCGCGCTCGCCGCGCTGGCCGCGGGCAAGCACGTCCTGTGCGAGAAGCCGTTGGCCAACACGGTCGCCGAGGCCGAGGAGATGGCCGCGGCGGCGGCGCAGGCCGAAGGCCACGGGGTGCTCAGCATGGTCGGGTTCAACTACCGGCGGGTCCCCGCGGTCGCCTACGCCCGCGAACTCGTCGCGGCGGGCCGGATCGGCACGATCCGGCACGTGCGGGCGACGTATCTCCAGGACTGGATCGTCGACCCCTCGGCGCCGCTCGTGTGGCGGCTCGACAGGGCGCGGGCCGGATCGGGCGCGCTCGGCGACATCGGCGCGCACATCATCGACCTGGCCCAGTTCGTCACCGGCGAGGACATCACCGGCGTCTCGGCGCTCACCGAGACCTTCGTCAAGGAGCGCCCGCTTCCCGACGGCACCGGCACCGGCCCCGTCACCGTCGACGACGCCGCGGTGTTCCTCGCCCGGACGTCCGGCGGGGCGCTGGCCACGTTCGAGGCGACGCGGTTCGCGACGGGCCGCAAGAACGCGCTGCGCCTTGAGGTCAACGGGTCCCTCGGCAGCCTCTCCTTCGACTTCGAAAGGCTCAACGAACTGCACTTCCACGACAACACGCTCCCACCCGAGGAAGCCGGGTTCCGCCGCATCCTCGCCACCGAGCCCGGCCACCCCTACGCGGCGGCCTGGTGGCCACCAGGGCACGGCCTCGGCTACGAGCACACCTTCACCCACGAGATCCGCGACTTCCTCGAAGCCGTCGCCACCGGCCGGCCCCCCGCCCCGTCCTTCGCCGACGGCCTCCGCGTCCAGCGCGTCCTGGCCGCCGTCGAAGCCAGCGCGGCGGCCTCCGGCACTTGGACCCCCGTCCCCTCCTGACCCGCCGTCCGGGCCCCTCCGGGTCCCCGCGGGCCCGTCGCGTCGAGACGCCCCGCAGGGAGTGCCACCCCGAAGCCGGCCCGGACGACCTCCCCACCACCCCGAAGCCAGCGTCGAGCCGACCTCGACCGAGCCGGCCACCACCAAGGGCAGGCCGTGTTCGAGGGCGCGCCGGGCGCCGAGTTCGTGGTCGGTGATCGGGCCGCCCACGAGCCTGATGTCCACGACGGCCTCGATCCTTCCCTCGCCGGCGGGCACGCCTCCCCGAACTGACGGTGCAGGGCCCGGCATTCTGCGACACGGTCCGGCAGAAGGCCACGTCATGCCCGTCCGTGCCCCGGATACTCCTCGGTCACGAGATCGATGATCGCTAGTGAAGGTCGGTCAGGAGGTGCTGAAGTTCGCCGTAGTCGAGGGGCCGCCCAGCTCGCAGGGCTGCGTACTCGGCTCCGGTTCCTCCCTCATCGATGAGACCAGCCCAGGCATGCTCCAGATCCTCGCGGGCGGCTCTGGCTTGATGATGCCGGCCCGCGGCCGTGGTGGTGCGAGCTTGGAGGAACCGGTCACGTGCGTCGACCTCTCGTGCGAGGAGCTCGCTGGGGCTGGGCGGTGGTGGCACCTTCTCTCCGAGCAGTTCAGCAAGGTTGCGGGATTTGACGGAGGACGCGGCAGCCCAGGCGCGCTCGGCGGCGGAAGATCCTGCCGCTGACGGGACCTCCATGGCTAGGCGTGCCAGATGGGCAATGGTCAGCTCGGAGAAGCGTTCGGCGCTGCCGCGGACGGCCAGGCGCAGGTTCTCATCCAGCACGCTGAAGTGCTCGAACTGCTTGTATTCGAAGGCTGCGAGCAGATGGTCGGCAGCCGCGAGCGGGTCGGTCGCGCGGAGTTCGACGCCCAAGACGGCATCAAGTTCAGCGGCGATCATCCGGCCGCCTCGTTGTGCGATCGCCGCAGCCCAGCGTGCGGCCGGAGCGAAAGCGACATCGATGGTGCCGTCGGACCGGACCGAGATGGGCGGCATCGCTCTGGGATGGAACTCGGTGACTCCAGAGATGATCGCGGTGATGAACGCGAGGTTGTGGTGGTAGCCGCGGGCGGAAGGCGATTCGACGCTCGCGAATCCGTTGTCCAGAACGCCGTGATCGGCCGGCCAGCGCACGGTGCCGTACGACTGGTAGCCGATGGAGACCATCACGTTCTTCCTGCCGACCTCGATCTGCTCGGAGCCGTTGCCCGACCACTCCTCCCGGTTCGCCGCCCTCAGCTGCAGGGCCAGGGCCCGCATTCTTTCGGCTTCCTCGCGACGATCCTGTTGGAAGTACATGCTTGCGGTCGTCAACGCGAGCTGGAACTTGACCTCTGGGTGCAGGTTCTCATCCCGCAGGGCTCGTTGAATCTCCTCGTCTGCGCTGGTCAGAAGCGAGAAATGTTCACTTGACGTCTCCAGCTGTGGCGGGGCGAGGCTGAGGGTGTTGCCGGCCATGATCGCTGCCACATGCGGCAGCCCGAGACGCCGGGCGATGGTCCCGGCTTCGGCGTAGTCGATGATCGCCTCTTCGATCCTGCCGTGGAGGCGGTACGCCGCCGCTCGTGCCTGATGGCAGTAGAGGAGGTGAAGGTGATACATCGTGTCCACGCCGGTGGCTTGAGCGACGGGCTCGTCCGGGATGTGATCACGCAGCAGTTCGAGCAGCTCGAACGCCGCCCCTGTCCACTGCAACGAGATGTCGAGGATCGCAGGACGGCCGGGGCGCCGCAGATAGGGAAGCCACAGTCTCTCGTCGACCACACCGAACGCCACCTGGGTACCCTCACCGATGGCAGACTCGACGAGGGAATATCGGGGGCGCAATCGATCCAGCCATATCTTGCGCCGATACCCCAGTGGATCACCGGGACCTGACGGAACCGCAAGCAGCCGATCCTCCCCCTCCATGAGGTTCAGGTACGGCCGGTAGTTGTCGAAATCACCGCGCCACGCCGCGACCAGCTCGGCCCGACGGGCCCCTGCGGAGAACAGATACTCGGCAGTGTCGAGCCGGTCGACCGCATACCGCAGAGCCCGCTGCAAGCGTGAGCCCGCCGGCACGAACAGCACAATCGCGGAGGCACAACCGGCGGCCAGCAGTGTCTCGCCGCGCAGCACCCCGCTCATCAGCCCAAGGTTCGCAGGGAACAAAGTCGCCGCGTACAAACCGGCGTACGGCCCTCGGCCAGCCCGCGAGGTCACAGAGACAGACGTCTCACCCACGCGGGAAAGACAGAGACGAACCGCCCGCCAATAGATCAGATGCGTCAGTACGGTCACCAGGACCGTCGCCCCTGCAGCAGCGGCGAAGCCGGCGACGCCGGGCGGGCACACATCCATCAGGAACTGGCCGACGGGACCTGCGGCCAACACCGTGGCGGCCAGCACCCACACCACGGTGCCGAGCCGCACCCGCGTCCGGTTGTAGCGCGTCAGCGCCGCGGACTCGGTCCGGAATCTGGAGGCGGTTACCCAAACCCCAGAAACGAGCACGAGGTCGACCAGGCCATGGCCGTGCGTAGCCCACGCGACCGCCGGTACCGCCACCACGAAGATCGCGGCGCGCTCGGCGAACACGACCACCGGCTCGGGCGAGCGGACCGGCAGCCCGTCCAGCGGCGGTCTGCGCGCCCCGGCGGCCAGACCCGCCAGCACAGGAACAACCCACCAGAGCAGCTCTGGCACCGCAACTCCAGCCAGCGCCATCGTGGCGGCTGCGGCCAGTGCCGAGGCGGCGCCCAGCACACCCACAGCGCATCCGATGACGGCAACGCAGACAGCCACGGCGACACCCTGATCGACCGCAGCCACGTACGGCTCGGCAAGCAGCCAGCCGACCGCCGCCCAGCCGAGGACGCGCAGTACCCCCACCATCACGCTCGCCTCCCTAAGGTGCCGTCGTCACCAAGACCGGGCCCGCCAGGACAGACAGGGTTTCCGGCCGGACAGCGAGCGTGAGAGTCCTGTCTGCCGCAGTGCCAGCCGCCTCCAAGACCACGGCGTCCGCGCTGCCCGCCTTACCGCTCGTGCTCACCCTGATGATCTGGCCCTGGAACACTGCGGGTGCCGGCGCCTTGACCACCACGATCGTCCGGCCGGCGAGCAGCCCCGACGGAAGCCTCGGCCCAAGCCCGTTCGTCGAGATCCGATCACCCGACGCGATCCGCCGCAGCGTGTACCGACCGACCAGCGCCGCGCCTCCCCCACGTACATCAGCAGCAGTGATCACCTGATACGGCCGCAGATCACGAGCGGCAACCGGACCCTGGCTCTGAACGACGACGGCCGCGCACGATCCCGCACACAGCACCAACAGCAGCGGCCCCACCAGCCGTCGTCGCCGCGTCGACGCCGCAGCGGCACGAGGGGGCGGCTCCAGGCCGGGAGCAGTCCCCGGTTCGGTACCCGGGAAGCCCAACTGGGACGGGTCGACCGCCATGCCCCGCACCCACAATTGGGAGATCGCCGTCCATCGTGCCTGCTCGGCCTCCAGGTCCGCCGGCCGGTCCAAACCCATCGCGTCAAGCAGCAGCCAGCGGTGCACATCGAACGCGCCGCGGAACAACTGCCCGTATGCTGCCGCGCACTGGACTGCGGCGCGGTAGGCCAACCACGCCACCACCGCTCCGCAGCACACGCACGATGCCGCCGCATACAGCGGCAAGGTCCACGCGGCCAGCAGCCCCCCGGCGACCGCGAAGCACCCGCCCAGCGCACTACTGACGACGGCGAGTTGAAGCTGCGCTGCACTTACCGCGAAATCCTGGCGGAACGTCTCAGGAAGCAGCGGATACAGGCGCGGCCACGCCGTCACCGCTTCCAACGAGTACCGCTCAGCGCTGTGCAACTCCGCACCGCGCAGCACACTGCCGAGAGCCGTCGGCGTCAGCTCACCACGATCAGCCGGATACAGCAGCCTCTCCGGGCTGCCCCATGCAAGCGCCTCGACATGGCGGGCCCGCCGCGTAACCAGCAATGCACGCAGTCGAGCAGCAAACGGAATACCCGCCCAGTAGCCCTCATAGAGCCTGACGATCGAGACATACAGCACGTCCAGCGCCTGCGTCAGCAGCAGAACCAGAACAAGAACCACAAGACCGGCCAGAAGCCGGACCTCTCCGGTCAGCGCGGACCAGCGTGCGGCAGCGGCCGCCCACCCCGTGCCCCACGCCACCACGGCGAGCAGCGCGCCAACGAACGCGGCCATGGGCAGGAACGTCGTGGAGAAAAGCCTGCGGTCCAAGGCTCCAGAGGCCGCCTCGATCAGACCACCCATCAGCGGCCCTCACGCGACAGCACAAACGCGTGCCCGTTCACACAAGTGTAGGACTCGAGCCGGCTGAACTGCTCGAACTCCTTGACCTCCCCGCACGCCCCGCAAGGCAGCCGCAACACCGGAGGCAGCCTTCCGGCATCGCCGTAGGTGTGGGCGTCCGACACCAGCCGACGCGGCTCATCCAGCAGGGCAGCCGCCGCCGCGCGAAGCCTCGCCACAGGCACGGCGCCCACGACACGGCCGTCCTCGTCGATGACGACGATGCCGGGCGCACCACCCTCCAGCGCATCAAGCACGGCAGGGGATCCAAGAATCGTCGCGACGGGAATATCGCGCGGCAGAATGACGACCGCCCCCTCCGGCCCCGACTCCAGCATCGAGACCCAAGAGATCCCCTTCTCAAGAAGGTCGCCGAGCAGCTGCACGGGGCGGCTCACTTCCCATCGCCGATGAGCACGAATGCAGCCCAATGGAACGGATCGTCGAACGCCTTCCGATCCGGATCCCGGCGAGAGACCTCCCAGGCGGCGAGACGAGACAGGCCGAGGCTCTTCTCGGCCTCAGCGCGGGCCGGCGTCGGCAGATCCGGCCGAGCCAGCAAGTCCCGCACAATCTCGTCATGTGCGGTTCGCTCACCGCCGCGCAACCGCAGACGAGCCAACTCCAGGCGCAACGTCTGCTCCTCAAGAGGCTCCAACCCAGGTCTCTTCAAGGCCCCGCGGACATGGTCCACGGCATCTCGCACAGTCATCTCACGCACGGCTTGCTGGGCTAGCCGCAATGCTTGGGCCTTCGGAACCCCGCCGGTCAGCTCGCGGTAGAACCGTGCGAGCAGGACGCTCGTCGAAAGTTCATCCACCTGCCAGAGCGTCACCAGCGCCGACGCCGCACCGGCGTACAACAGGGCCCTCGTCAGCCCGACGAGCTCGTCGCCAGGCCTGCGGTCGCTGACACCGGTCTCGCACGCACCCAGGGTGACCAGCCCGACGTCCAACCGCATTCCGAGCAGATCAGCAGCCGTCAGCCGACCATCGGCCAGCTCGATCCCCGACTGCATCGGGTCTCCCGCATCAAAGACACCATGACCGGTGAAGTGCATGACGTCATACGTCGCCTGCGCGAGCCGCGAAAGAAGACCTACCCGCGAAACCCCAGCGCCGACAAGGAGGTCCGCTTGCGGGAACGCATCGGCGACCGTCCGCGCCTGCTCCCTCGCCAGCACAAGCGGCCGACCCGCTGGAGGATCGGCGAGGATCAACGCAGACCGGCAGCGGCTCTCCCGACGGCGCGCCCGGCAGAACCGCAGCGTAGAAGTACTCGGAACATAGGCAACGGAGTTCCGCTCCCCCAACGGAACACCACCGATAGGCAGCGCATGCAGCGGCAACCTATGCAGAGCATCGTGCGGCACCAAGTAGACGACATCATCCGGCCTCGCCCAGTGCTCCAACCCGGCGACCAGACCATCAAGCCCCTCGACAGTCGGCACCGACGCACCATCGAGCTGCCGCTCCAGCAGGTCACGGCGGCTGACGTCGACCCGCATCACATCCGGGGCGCTCGCACCAGGCACGATGCCGAAGACCAGAACATGATCCTCAACAACAAAGTATTCGACCAGCACCACTCGGCTCGCTGCCCGCCCCACCTCTCCACCATAAGTCCCCCACCCACAACCCACCCAGTCACACGACACACCAGGCCCGGCCAGACACGGCCAGCCATGGCCAGCCATGGCCAGAGCAGTGATCTTCTACGGAGACCAGTCGACATGGCGACGGCCCGTCCGGCTGACGAAGCCGTAAGTCGCCGCGTTCCCCACCAGAGCGCCCGGCCCACCACCAGCTCGTCAGGAACAGCGGCTCTGACGAAGACGACTGCGCGCGTCGCGCACTGACGTGGGCAGATTCCACAACATACGGGAGCACGAAGTCTTCCCGGCCCCACAATGAGTGCCCTTTCCCGGGAGGCGAACCGCTTTCGTCTCGTTCTTCGCCCTCCACCTCATCTATGAGGCCCTCGAACTGGCCGCCGACGGTCTCACGCTCGTCGCCTACGGCGCCGAGCCCGCCGGCGACTCCGCGGAACTGCTCCGCCTCCTGGCCGGCTGGGCCTTCGACATCGGCCCCAGCCCGAGTGTGTCCCGACCGGGCTGCGGCCGACTCCTGACCGTCCGGGGCCGAGGTCGTCCCGCGGGCCGGGGTCAGGCGGAGCGGGTGGGGTCGCCGGCTCCCCAGGCGACGCCGTCGCCTCGGTCCATGGCGGCGAGCGCGGCCATGTCGGTGTCGTCGATGGCGAAGGAGAAGAGGTCGGCGTTCTCGCGGATCCGGTCGGGCTTGGTGCTCTTGGGCAGGACAGGGTAGCCGTTCTGGACGCCCCAGCGCAGCAGGAGCTGTGCTTCGGTGACGCCGTACTCGGCGGCGAGGGCCTTGAAGGGGGAGTCGTCGCTGGCGCCGTCGGCCCGCATCTGCTCGGTCTTGCCGCTGGCGTGACCGGGCGCGGTCCGCCAGGTGGAGAGCGGGACGAGGCTGCTGTAGGCGATGGGGACGATGCCGTGGTCGTCGAGATAGCGGACGAGTTCGGGCTTCTGCGACCACGGGTGCAGCTCGATCTGGTCCGCCTGCGGCAGGGGCAGGCCTGCCGCGGTCAGCTCCTCGATGTGCGCGGCGTTGAAGTTGGAGACGCCGATCGCCCGCGCCTTGCCCTCGGCGTGCGCTGCGACGAGGGCGCGCCACTGCGCCAGCCGCTGCTCGGGGTCGAACGGCGCGTGGATCAGGTAGAGGTCGACGTGGTCGAGGCCGAGCCTCCGGAGGCTCTCGTCGAGGGCGTCGGCGGCCTGCCGCGTCGACTTGAAGGACTCGCCTCCGGCTCCTGGCCACAGCTTGGTCGTGACGAACACGTCGTCGCGGCCGAGGCCTTGCGCGGCCATCCCTCGGCGCAGCCCTTCACCCACGCCGCGCTCATTGCCGTAGACCTCGGCGGTGTCGACGTGCCGGTAGCCGGCGCGCAGCGCCTCCTCGACGGCGTCGGCTACCTGCTCGTCGGGGATGAGGTAGGTGCCGAACCCCAGGAGCGGGATGTCGACGCCGGGTGCGAGGGTCCTGCTGGGCGAGGCGGTCACGGATTCCCCCTGGAGGTGCTCGGGCGCGGTCACGAACGAATGAGGCCGGAACGAACTTATCGGGGTCCCGCTTCCTTGGCTCATCGACACGGACACGACCCCGCCGCCTACGAAGGAAGGCTGCGTCCCCTCCTCAAGGACGCCGACGAGCCCGTCCTCGGCACCGAGTTCGGATGCCGCACCCGCCTCGGGGCCGACCGGCGCGGCCCGGCTCCATCCGGACCGTCCGCCGGCACCCCGAGCGGGCCTTCCACGGCCCGACGCCACGCGTCCCTTCGCCGGAATGTCGGTGGTCTTTGAGAAGGTCGGCCCATGGAGATCGTGTTCGAGGCCGAGGTGTGGATCTGGGACGCCAGGAGGGCCGACACCTGGATGTTCGTCAGCCTGCCCGCCGAGGCGTCCGCCGAGATCCGAGATCGCCCACGGCCACCGTCGAGCGGCTTCGGCGCGCTGCGGGTACGGGTAGCGATCGGCGCGACCACCTGGACCACCTCGATCTTTCCCGACAAAGCACGCGGAACCTACGTCCTCCCCCTCAAGCGCGCAGTCCGCACGGCCGAGCACCTGAACGCGGGCGACACCGCCACCCTCACCCTCACCCTCCTCGACCCCTGAGGGCGCACCGCGCCGGGCCGTCCTCGGTGGGCGCGGCGCGGGGGGTCAGTCGACGCGGTAGGTGACGTAGTAGATCGATGCCTCGACGTCGGACTTCGCCATCTTCACGATCTCGCCCTCGCCGCGCTCGGACTCGAAGATCGTGACGGCGCCGAGGAGGTCGGCCGAGATGACGTCGTCCTCGCAGAGCGAGACGCTGACCGACCCGGGGACGTCGATCGCGAGGTTCGGGGCGACGGACTGCCCCGCGCCCACCTCGACGGTCTGCTCCCCTCCCGGCCAGATGCCGTGCGCGAGCTTCGTGGAGTTGTCGATGGTGACGAACAGCTCGTCGGGGAAGGCGCTCGCGCGGTCGATCGCCTCGACGATCCCCGGAATGGACTTGACGACGTCGGACAGCGGTCCGGCGAGCGACGCCAGGAGCGCCGAGTCGAAGAGCCCGGCGAACGCCCCTTCGGGGTGCAGGTCCGTCCCGGTCGCCGGGTTCACGCACATGAGGTTCTCGATGGTCGCCGTTGCGGTCATGGCGGTTTCTCCTTGCTCGATCGGGTGTGCGGGCGGCGGTCAGGCCTGGGGTGGGCTGCCGTCTTGGAAGAACTTCACCGACGTGGGTTCGGCGACGTTGATATTGGTGCGGAAGAACTCGTACAGGTCGACGCCGAAGTTGTCGCCGTTGCGGCGTTCGGCAAGCGCGAGGTGCAGGTGGGGTGGCTGGGCGGCCACGACGACGCCCATCAGCTCGCCGCGGCTGATCATGCCGCCCGGGACGACGTGCTCGGTCAGGTCCTTGAAGTGCGTGTAGAAGGCGCCGACGCCGCCGGGCGCGTCGGGGTCCAGCTCGTCGGTCGCGGCGCGGACGAAGACCTGCGCGCCGAAGAACGGCGGCGTGGTGCTGTCGATCGTCGACAGGTCGACCTTGGTGATCTTGCCGTCGAAGGCGGCGCGGACCTCGGTGCCGCCCGGGGCGCCCAAATCCATGCCGAACTCGACGAACCAGTTCGGCGGCTGGTGGCCGCCCTCGTGCGGACCGCCGTGGAAGACGCCGCCGCCGGAGAAGAACGGACTCGACAGTTCCAGTTCGAAGGGTCCCATGATCTTCCTCGTCTCTCGTGTCGATGGTCCGTCCGGCCCGTGTCAGGCCGGACGCCATGGGGCGGGAAGCACGACGGTCTCCAGGAAGACCGTGCTGTCCCGCAGCTCTTGGGGCGCGGGGAAGGCGACGGGGGCGGCGAGGCGCTCGACCTCGCGGACGCGCAGCCGCAGCGGGGCCGTGCCGGGCGGCAGGGCGATCTCCACGGGCGTCTGCGGGGTCTCGCCGACCAGGCGTTCGGACAGCGGGCGCCACGCCGGAACGCCGGAGCCGCCGTCGAGGTCGATCAGCGCGAGCGCCTCCGGGTCGACGCCGTCGGGCGCCTCCTCCAGCACGACCTCCAGCAGGTTGGGCGGGGTGGGGCCGATGCCGTGCAGGGAGACGCGCACGCCCGCGCCTCCGCGCTCCACGACGAGCCGCCGGTCGGGCAGCAGCCGCACGGGATCTGCCTGGACCAGCGGCGACAAGGACAGGCCCTTGAGGCTGTGCCGCTGGAACCTGGCGAGCACGAGCCGGACGAAGGGCGCGTAGGACGAGCCGGCGGACGCGGGCGCGTCGAGGGCGATGTCGGCGTACCAGCGACCGCCCTCCTTGCGCGGCTCGTAGGGGACGAGCACCGTGCCGGACCCGAGGTCCGCCGCAGCCGAAGGCGGCTCGGTGAAGCCGCGGAACCAGCTCGCCGAGGGCCGGGCCGGCAGGTTCGGGGAGGCGAAGACCGGATCCCTGCCGAGGCGTGTCACGGAGTGCGGCGGGTCCTGCCCGTCCGCGGCGACGACGACGGCCACGGCCTCGCCCTCCCCCGTCTCGAACCACGGCGGGGCGAGCTCCACCCGGAGCCTGCGCGAGGAGCGCACGCGCTCGATCCGGTCGGGGCCCGCTGTCCGCTCCCACCGGAACGACGGCGTCACCGACCGCAGGTCCGGTTCCGGTGGGCGCGCGCTGGAGGGGACGCTGACGGTCTCCTGGTCGCGGACGAGCTGGAAGGCGGCGTCGGGGTCGTCGGCGTCGAAGTAGGCGCGGTACCGGCTGATCGCCTTCAGCGTGTAGGTGATCCTGCGGTGTCTGGTGTCGCCGAACTCGTGCCGGACGGTCGGCTCGGGAACGGGTCCGCGCCCGATCGTCTCACCGTGCAGGCAGGCGACCGTCCGTGGGCTCCGCCCGGCGTCGGTGACCTCCTGCCACGCCGCGGCGATCTCCAGCCGCCCCGTGCTGTCGGTGTCCAGTCCGGTGAGGACCGGCCGCAGGACGACGTTGGTGTCGTGCTCGGCGCGGACGATCCGGTCGGCGGCGAGCGCCCAGACGGGCTCGGCGAGGGGTTTGCGGACCGCGTGGACGAGGAGGATCCGGCGCACGGGCGACAGCAGCGGATGGCGTCCGGCGCGGGCGACGGCGAGCCGCCGCTCGATCTGCGCGGGCGTCAGCGGCGCGGCCTCCCCCGACGGGTTCTCCAGCCAGAGCTTGACGGCGAAGTCGTCCAGCAGCTCCTCGTCGATGGTCGAGGAGAGTTCGAGGACGACCTCCTCGGCCTGCGCCAGCCGGACCGACCACCGGCCAAGGGCGTCGTCCCATTCGGCCTCGGCCGCGGCGCCGGAACCGGGGAGCTCGGTGAGCCCGACGGTCTTCGGCTCGCTCACCGGCCACACGCCCCAGGACCTGCTGTCCTGGACGTCCTCGGGCAGCCCGCCCGGCGCGGCCACCAGGCGTGCGTTGACCCCGGCGGCCGCCGGGTCCCGCAGTGCCTTGTGCGGGTCGCCGTCCTGCTCGGCGAGGAGCGCGCTCACCGCCTGCCGCCAGGTGCGCTCGGCGAAACCCGGATCGGTCCCGCCGGGGCCCGGGTCGAACTTGCCGTGCTGCTCGATGGTGGCGAAGCTCGCCGTCGGCGGGTGCAGCTCGCGGACCTCGACGGCCGGGTACTGCGGATTGGCGGCGTGGAACTGCTCGGCGGTCATCCCGGGGTCGCTGCGGATGACCATCCGGTCGAGCGCGGCCCCGGTCGTGAACTCGCCGTCGTGGCCGAGCCGGGGCGGCCGGGCCGGGTCGTTGCGGATGTAGCGGACCGGTTCGCTCGCCGTCTCCTCGTCGTCCACGTCCTCCAGCCGGGGGCCTCCCCCGGTGAGGTCGGCGACGCGGATCCGCATCTTGTAGAACTTCCCGAAGCGCAGCCGCGGCAGGCTCCCGTCGGGAGGGCGGAAGTCCCAGGTGAAGACGTAGGGAGGTGCCGCGCCCGGCGTCGCCGAGGGGCCGGGGGTGTCGCCGAGGAGGTTCGCGAACGGCACGGCGAGGCTCCACCCGTCCCAGCGCAGCACCGCCTCGTCGGCGTGCAGCCGGCCGTCGGGCGTCTTCACCGCGGCGAAGGGCTTGACGTGCCCCTCCTCGCGCCGTCCGGGAGGGCCGAGCGGCACCACCACGCCGTCCGCGCCCTCGACGGTGTAGGTGGCCTCGCGTTCGCACAGGGAGCGCCAGGGCCGGTCGGCGGAGCGGATGTCCACCCGGTAGCCCAGGACGAGGTCCTCCGCGGTGAGCTCGACGTCGGCCAGCGACGCGCCCGCGCGTTCTCCGGCGAGTTCGCCGCGCGCGGCGAACTCCGCGCCGCGCCCCGGGCGGAGCAGGGTGAGGCCGTTGGTCCGCAGGTCGGGCAGGGCCGCCGACCGTCTGTCGCCTTCCGCGGCCTGCTCGTGCTCCGCGGCCCGTTCGCGCAACGCGCGGTCGGCGCCGTCGACGTCGATCGTCGTGAACGCCCACCGGGGCTCACCGCTCTCCTCGAAGTCCACCATCACCGTCCCGGACAGGTCGAGCAGGCCCCGGGAGTGCTCGCCGTCCGTGGCGGCGGGCGCGGGCCAGAACCCGTCGTCGTCGAGGTCGTACTTGGTCCACGGCGAGGTGACCAGGTCGCGCAGCGGGTCGTCGGCGCAGCGCACGGCCAGGAAGCGCGCGCCGCTCGCGGCGCGCAGGTCGGCGGCGTCGACGGTCAGGGTGAAGATCAGCCCGAGCGCTTCCAGCACGGCGGGGTGCTCGCGCAGCGCCGAGACCGTCCGGTGGAAGTCGACGGGCGGCGGCAGCGGAGCCAGCGGCTCCTCTACGGAGCCGGGCGAGGGCTCCGGCTGCAGGAACTGCTCGATGCTCGCGCGCACCTCGTCGGCGGCGCCGGCGACCCCCTTGTCGGCGAGCGCGACGGCGCACGACCGGTAGGAGGTGGCGACGGCCCGGGCCCGCTCGTGCGTCGGGCTGGTCTCGGGCACCGGCTGGATCTTGGGCGTGTACGGCTCGATCACCCCGGCGTCGCCGCCGAAGAAGGCGTGCCAGGCCTCGCTGGAGGCGGCTGGCTCGTGGACGGGCACGGCGTCGCCGGTGCGGGCTCCGTCATCGTCCTTCACCCGCAGTTCGAAGGAGTTGCCCGCGAGGAGGGAAGGCCAGTCCTGGAACCCGAAGTCGGCGAGTTCGCCCCCGCCGAGCCGCGGCACGACCAGGACGCGGATCCGGACCTCGCCCGGCGCGGCGAGCCCGGCGGGCACGGCCACCCACAGCATGTCGCTCATGACCGCTTCCCGGGGTAGACGCGGGCGATCCGATCCGCGCAGGCCGTCGCGAGCAGTGTCCCGTCGGGGCTGTAGGCGAGGTCGTTGACGGTGCCCGGGTGAGCGAGCGTGCTGAGCGCGGTGCCCTTGACGGGATCGATGACGGTCACCGCGGGCGACGGCTCGTCCGACACCAGCGCCAGGTCGGGTCCGGTCGGGTGGAAGGCGAGCTGGACGACGGGATGGGGAAGATCGAGGTCGCGGACCGGAGCGGGCGGGCCGCTGCCGACGGAGAGCACGTGGACGGCTTTGTCCTTGCCCGAGGTGGCCAGCCTCCCTCCGGGCCCGAACGCGACGGCGATCACCGGCTTGGTGTGCAGGGCCCGGTCCGTCTCCTGCAGGGCCGCGGTGTCGATGATCTTCACATTGCCGTTGTCGTCGCCGGCGGCGAGCCGGGCGCCGAGCGGGTCGAACGCCAGCGCCCTGATCTTGATATCGTGCCGGAACTTGGCGAGCTCGGCGCCCGTGGCGGCGTCCAGCAGGCGGGTGAAGCGGTCCTCGCAGGCGGTGGCGACGAACTTCCCGTCACCGCTCACGGCGACCAGCGTCACCGCCTGCGGGTGGGGTGCGGTCCAGGCCGCGGCTCCGGTGTCGCGGGCGAGGCGCGTCGCGGCCTTTCCCGCCACGACGGCCAGGTCGCCTTCCGGTGAGAACGCGAACCCGTTGACGGCCGAGGTGAGGGCGGTCAGCCAGACCCGGTCGCCGGAGAGCGCGTCGAACAGGCGGACACCCCCGTCGAGGCCGGCGATGGCGAAGTGCCGCCCATCCGGGCCGAACGCCACCGCGGTGACCGCGCCGGGCAGGCTCTTTTCCAGGACGACCTCGCCGGTCGCGGCGTGGAAGACCGTGGCCCGGTTGCCCTGGCTCACCACGACGGCGAGCGGGTCGGGCCCTGCGGTGAGCGCGATCCGCAGCGCCGGCGTCTCGCAGACCAGGTGCGAGACGTCGGCGGGGTTCATGTCGTGGACCCGGACGAACCCGCCCACCGCTTCGGGGCCGCCCAGGGCAAGGCGCAGCCCGTCGGCGGTGTAGGCGAGCGCGGTCAGCCGCTCGGCGGCCGGGTCCCACACCGTCGTGCCCAGCTCGGTGTTCAGGACCTGCACACCGTCGAAGGACGCGACCGCCACCTCGGGCAGCCTGGGGTTGAACCGGATCACCGGGGATTCCCCGGTCCCCGTCTCGAACCTGCGGGCGCCGCCGACCAGATCCCACAGCGCCATCTCCTGCCCCGCCGCCCGGGCCAGCCGGGCATGGTCGGGGCTCAGCTCCGCCGGCCCGCCGGGCAGCGGATCGGCGAGGTCCACCGACGCCTTCAGGGTCCCCCCGGCGGCGTCGAGCACGCTCGCCCGGACGTCGGTCACGGCCAGGAGCGCGTCCGCGCCGAGGAAGGCGCACCGCAGCACGGGCTCGGGCAGTGCGGTCGTCCATCTCTCGGACTCGGCGGCGACGTCGAAGGCGACGACGCGTTCGGCGTCCGCGGTCACCAGGGTCCGCGCGTCAGGGCTGAACACGGTGGCCCGCAGACCCGTGGTGAAGGCGTCGCGCTCGACCAGGACCTCCGCGTCCGCGGCGTCGAGGAGGCGGAGCGTCTTGCCGCCCCACGCGGCGAGCAGCAGGCCGTCTGGGCTGAACACGGCCTCCTGCAGGACGGCGCTCTTGTCTTCGCTCGTCCACACCTCGGTCCCGTCGGCGGCCTTGAGCAGGGTGACGCCGCGATCGGGAATCTTGTGTCCGCGGACCTTGAGCCCCGCCTCCTCCTCGTTGAACCGCTTGCAGTCCTCCCGCATGGAGGGCGGCAGATCGGAGCAGTCCAGGAACTCCACGAACTCCGTGATGGTCTCCACCGAGCCCAGTCGGCCCACCACGATCAGGGACTCGCCGTCCGGGCCGAAGGCCAGGAAGGTCAGGTCCAGCGCGTCCTCCTCCCAGGCCGTGGCCCAGGCGGGCTCCGGGCCCGGCACCGCGTTCAGCAGAACGAGCCGCTGGGTCTTGAAGGGCTCGGTGGATTTGTGGAAGCCGAAGGCCGCGAGCCGTCGGCCGTCCGGGCTCCAGGCCACCTGCTGCGGCGTGAACGGGAGTTCCGCGGCCGAGAGCCGCTTGCCGAACTCGCTCATGACGTGACGCTCCTTGTCTCAGACCGGTGCGAAGGCCGCCTGGTAGGCACGCCACCGCGCCAGCCCTTCGGGTGTGACGCCGCCTTCGCCGAGGAGGCTTTCGTTGTCTCCGGAGCCGCCGCCCGCCAGCACCCAGGTGCCGCTGTCGAGCTCGACGCTGTCGGACCACAGGGTCAGATCGACCTCGATGACCAAGGTCGCCCGCCCCACCAGCGCCTTGGTGGCCGACTGGTAGGCGAGTTCGATGAGCAGCTCGATCGACACGGTGATGACGCCGAGCACCTCCAGGCAGCCGCCGATGCGCAGGTAGCCGGTGAGGGACACCTCGCCGTCGCCCGTCAGCACGAAGCGGACTCCGCCGAACGCGTGCACCTCCCCGTGCGCGACGACGAAGTCGACGGCGATCATCGCGCCGAACTCCAGCGCCGCCTCCAGCCTGCGCAGCCCTGACCTGTCGACCTCCAGCTCCACGTAGCCGCCCCCGCCGAACATCAGCACCGCGAGCGTGAACGGGGTCTCCCGGGTGCCGAAGCCGAGCGACACCGAGACGGGCCGCCCGTCGAACGGCACGGCGATGCCCGCGTTCAGCGACATGTCCCGCATGATGAACGCGCCCGCGGCGACCGAAGGCAGCGGCAGCGAGTAGCCCGCGACGAGCCCGGCCGGGCTCACGTCGAGGCTCGGGCCGACCCCGCCGAGATCGACGGCCTCGCCCAGCTGCTCCAGGAGTTGGAGCTCGCCGAGGAACTTCACGTCGACGCCGCTGACGTCCAGCACGGGCGGGCGGCCGCTCGTCTGGTGGAAGGCGAGCTCGGCGAACTGCACGCGCAGCAGCGGGCGGGACGGCAGCGGCAGCACGAGGGCGAAGTTGCGCACGGCGCAGTCGATGTCGGCGCCGTCCGGAGAGACCGTGACGGTGAGGGTGAGGGTGCCCGCGCCGACCGGCTGGAAGGGGCCCGCCTCCTTGAGCTTGACGTCCCGCCACGTCATCGTGGTCACCGGAGCGCCGCCCGGACGCAGCGCCGAGACGATCTCGGGCGCTTCCTCAAGGTCGGTGACCAGGTCCTTGAGCGCGAAGCCCAGCAGGCCGGCGTCGGCCGGGAAGAGGCTCTCTGGGTCGATGAGCCCCGTGCCGGGGTCGGGCAGCGCGGCGAGGCCGACGGGGCCCGCGGTCCGGGAGATCGCGTCGGTGACCATGTGGGGGGCGACGAGCCCGCCGGAGCGGTCGGCGTGCTCGACGAAGCTGATGTCGATGGGCTCGTCAAGCTCCAGCAGCACGTCGTTGGCGGGGCCCTCGTTCAGGTAGTCCTCGGCGAAGCGGACCACGCGGAGTTCGTCCTCGCCCAGCAGCGTCCGGAGGGCCGGCAGCCGCACGTCGAGCGCGTCGAGCCGCGGCAGGCAGCCGGACGCGGCGGCGGCGCCGGCCACGACGAGGCGGTGCACCTCGTGGACGTCGCCGTCCCGGTGCCCGGTCGGGGAGTCGGCCTCCCGGCTCGCCCGCACGAGGTCGAGCCGCACGCCGGGGAGCGCGGCGTCCTGGGTCCCGTAGAAGTCGGCGAACACCTCCGCCAGGCCGGGGTCGGTGAGCGACGGGAAGTTCGGCAGGAGGTCGGCGACGAACAGCAGCGGCAGCTCGAAGCGGACGTCCCCCTCGGGCGTGGCGCAGCGCAGCGGGAACGCCTTCTTCGCGCCGCCCGACTCGGGCCAGAAGTGCGTCCCGACCTCGCCCATCCCGGGGACGTCCCGCTCCTGCCAGCGGGCCTCGTCGAGGTCCGGGTAGGCCAGGGCGGTGATCTCCACGTCGCCGAAGGGGAAGGCGCGGGCGGCCCGTCCGTCCTGCGGCGCGCGGCGCACCGGTTCGGTGACCGTCAGGACGAACCGGGTGCGCAGCACCGCCGCGCCTCCGGCCGCGCGGTCGAAGACCCGCTCGGTGAACTCCATGAAGACGGCGCGGTGTCCCAGCGGGTACAGGACGCCCGAGGTCAGGGTGCGCACGCGCATGTCGCGGCCGAGCACGGCGTCGTGCTCCCACAGGAAGTTGTCCCAGGAGCCGCGCGCCGACAGCGTGCCGCCGAGGGAGCTGAGCTCCATCCGGGTGGCGGTCGCCGGCCGGAGCGCGGCCTCCGCGGCGAGCCGCATCCGCTCCGCCCTGCCGAGCGGCGGGGTGAAGCCGGGGTCGGGCGCGGCGGCGGCGTCCGCGTCGAGGGCGCGCAGCACGAGGCGCGCGTCGCGATCGTCGGCCTGGCCGGAGGCCGCGGCGACGAGGCGGGTCCGCCACAGCCCGGCCACGTCGTCCACCCGCACCGGATCGGCGGGATGGACCGCGCGCAACTCGTCGCCCGCGTCGCGGGCGTCCGGCGCGAAGACGACGCGCCACGGCAGTTCCACCGCGGTGTCCTCCCGGCTGCCGGTGACGGGCCGCGCGTCCGCCAGGACGCGGAGGACGCCTTCGACGGTCGGGGTGAACACCGTGTCGCGGGCGATGGTGAAGACGAGCCGGCTCGGCCCCGACAGCGCGGCGTGCCAGACCGGCACGTCGCCGCCCGGCGGGGCGGGCATTCCCGGGGGGAGCCCGGCGCCCTCGCGGGAGCTCTCCTCCGCCAGATGCTGGGGCGGGAACAGAAGCTCCAGCCGCGCGTCCGCGTCGACCGCGGTCAGCTCGGGCGCGCCGTCGGGACCGGTGCCGGTGACCTCGAGCCCGGACCAGCCGACGCCGAGCAGCAGGTGGTCCGCCGCCCTGATGATCAGGAAATTCGGCACGGGAGTCTCCCCGATAAAGGCAGTGCGCGCCGCGCGGTCCGCGAAATGAAAGAAATTCCTTTTTTCACGGTTCGGCGCCCTTCTCCTTTTGAGCGTGCCCGGTCCCGCTGAAAAGTCGGAACCGACCGCCGGTAAAAAGGACGCCTCTTGCGGCGGCATCGGTGCACGGTACGGCCATATCGCGAAAAATGGCGGATGTCGCCTCGATTCCCGACCAGGCCCCGGGTAGCCTGTCAACGGCTCCTCCGACGCCCCGCCCCGCTCGACGACTCACCCGAGAAGCGTCTCCCGGGAAGCGAGGACGACCATGGCGGTGCAAGGCGACTTCGACGGCGACGGCAGGGCCGAGATACCGGTCACCGGCCTCGCGGGCCTCGGACTGCTGGGCCGCGCGGTGCGACCGGACGGCGGCGACGAGCCCCTGAAGGCGGAACTGATCGCCCCGAACGGGATGCTCGCCGGAGACTGGCTCCTGGACGCCGAGAAGAACCGGTTCCACCTGGTCGCGGACCTGGACGGCGACGGCCGCGCCGAGATCCTCGTCAGCGGGGCCAAGGGCGTCTCCGTCCTGGCCCGGGACGCGTCCGGGGCGCTCGGCACGGTGATGACGGCCCGCAACGGCGCGGCCCTGGGCGGCTGGCCCCTGGACGTGGCGAACGACCGTTTCGGCCCGGCCGCCGACTTCGACGGCGACGGCAGGGACGAGGTCCTCGTGCGCGGCCAGGCCGGGCTCGCCGTCCTCGCGCTGGGCGGAGCCGACGCGCCGGGCTCCCTGGTGGTCGTGCCCGACGGGACCCGGATCGGCTCCTGGCCCCTGGACGTCGCCCGGGACCGGCTCTGGCCCCCCGGCGACCTCGACGGCGACGGCCGCGCCGAGATCGTCGTCTCCGGCCCCCGCGGGCTGGCCGTGCTGAGACTCGACGCGGGCATCCTGACCGAGATCCTCTCGATCCCGCAGGGGGCGGACCTCGGCGGCAGGCGGTTCGACGCCGAAGCCGACTTCCCTGCCGCGACCGCCGACTTCGACGGCGACGGCCGCGCCGAGATCCTGCTCCTGGGCCCCGCCGGACCCGCCGTGCTCCGCGCCGCCGGCGGCACGCTCAGCGCGTTGCCGGCAGACCCGTCCGCACCCGGCACGCGGCTGCTCCAGGCGCCGGAGACCCGAGTAGGCCCGACCGCGGACTTCGACGGCGACGGCCGCGCCGAGATCCTCGTCTCGGGCCCTGCCGGGCTCACCGTGCTCGGCCTGGCGGGCGGCGTGTTCGAGCCCCGCGCCGCGGCCGCCGACGGGGCCCTGCTCGGCCCGTGGAAGCTGGACGCCGGAGCCGACCGTTGCGTCGCCGCCGCCGACCTGGCCGGCGACGGACACGCCGGGGTCGTCGTCGCGGGTCCGGCCGGTCTTGCGGTGCTGCGGTGCGCCGACGGCTCGTTCCGCGCGACGGCCGCTGCGGCCAGGGGCTCACGCCTCGGAGACTGGCCGCTCGACGCCGACGACAAGATCGGGATCGGACCCGAGGCGGTCCGCGTCCACGTCAAGATCCTCGCCGCCCCGACCATCCCCCTCGCGGAGATGTTCGCGGCGGCCGACCAGGTGTTCAGCACGGCCGGGCTCAGCCTGCACCGGGTCGGCACCCAGGCGCTCGACCTCCCCGAGCTCGCCGACCTGGACATCGGCGGCTGCGTCTCCGGCCAGCTCACGGGCGAGCAGACCGCGCTGTTCCGGCACCGCGACGGGGCGGGGCCGGGCGATCTCGTCGTCTACTTCGTGCGCAGCACCGTGCCGCCGATGGACGGCTGCGCCGCCCACCCGCCGGGGCTGCCCGGAGCCGTGATCACGCAGGGCGCGAGCGCCTGGACGCTCGGCCACGAGCTCGGGCACGTCCTGGGCCTGCGCCACGTCGACGACGCCGACCGGCTCATGACCGGCGGCGGAACCCGCAGGATCACCCACGCGCCGCCCGATCTCAGCCCCGCCGAGGCGGCCTCCCTCAAGCACCGACCCCAGATCTTCGTCCGGTGAGGTGACGCCGTGCCCGTCAGCCTGAAGGACGTCCTCGACGCCCTCGTCCCGGAGGAGGTCGACTACGCGGCGGCCGAGGCGCTGGGACCGGAGGCGCTGCCGCACCTGGCCCTGCTCGCCGGGGGCTCGAACGTGCCGTTGGCGGCCAAGGCCGTCTACCTGGCGGGACGCATCGGCGCGGACGCGGCCGGCGCCGTCGTGGCCGGAGCGGCCGAGGCCCCCGACCCGAGGCTCCGGGTGGCGGCGGCCGCCTCCCTGCCATGGGCGCCCGCCGAGGCTGCGGCCGACCTCTCCGGACGGCTGCGCGCGGACCCCGACCCCGGCGTCCGCCGACACGCTGCCAAAGCGCTCGGCAGGGAACCTCGCGACCACGGAGCCGACCTGAATCCGCCATAAACCTGAAGAACCCTTAACCGGACAATTCTCCTATTCCGGCTAGGCTCGAAAACGGATGGCATTCATTCCGAATGATCGCGGAACGAACGAAGGGACAGGGCTCATGCCCGATCTCGGATTCGTCGGGCCCAGTCGGCCCGCCAACGATTACCGTCTTCTCAGCGTCACCGATGGCGACACACCGAACATCGCGATGGCGATCCGGATGGTCTCGATCGACACCCCGGAGAGCCAGTTCGGCGGGAACCCCGAAAGCGCCCAGGCCGCCCTGGACCGCGCGCGGACCCGGCTCACCGACGGCACCTACGGCGCGCTCCCCCAGGGCCTGCGCGACCACCTCGTCGGCCGACTCATGCCGGACGCCGCGGAACGGCACCTCGCCGCGGGCAAACGCGCCGCCGCCGTCCACACCGAGCTGGTCGACACCCGGCTCGCCCGCCCCGACGGCACCCGGCGCAAGCTCGCCGTCATCGCGACCGGCGAACTCGTGGAGGGCAACGGAAGGCTCCTTGCCTACACCGCGCCCTGGTACTCCGGTTCCGCGACCGATCCGCTCCCGCCCCACGACGACCCGCGCAGGCGCACCTTCAACCTCGACATGGTCGCCCTGGGCTGGGCCGTCACCTTCGTCATCTACCCGTCCATCCCGTCCGCCGAGGACCTCGACCTGCTGGTCGCCGAGGCCGAACAGGCCGTGGCGAACAAGCTCGGCGCCTGGGCGGAGTTCGGCGAGGACCTCCTCGTCGGCTACGAGTACCGGGCCTGCATCAAACTCGGCTCCTCGCGCATGACCGAACCCGACGCCGCCATCGCGCAGGCCTTCCAGCGCGTCTGCGTCGACCTGCGGACCCTTAGCGAGGTGGGCCTCTACGGCTACCACGACGTCCCCGTATCCCACCGGCTGTGGATCTGGGCGGACCAGATCGACCGGGCCCGCGCGGACATGAACCTCGTCGGCGGGATCTGACGTGGCCGGCAAACGCCTCATCGTCTGCTGCGACGGGACCTGGAACACCGCCGACCAGGTCGTCGGCGGTCGCAACTGCCCGAGCAACGTCGCCAAGCTCGCCCTCGCCGTCGCACCGCAAGGACACGACGGCAAGGAGCAGCGCGTCTACTACCACAGCGGGGTCGGCACCGCCCGGCGCGAACGGGTGCGCGGCGGCGCGTTCGGCCTCGGGCTGTCCCGCAACGTCTTCGACGCCTACCGGTTCCTCATCGACAACTACGAGCCCGGGGACGAACTGTTCTTCTTCGGGTTCAGCCGGGGCGCGTTCACCGCCCGCAGCCTCGCCGGGCTGATCCGCAACAGCGGCATCCTGCGCCGGGAGAACGCGGGCCGCCTCAAGGAGGCGTGGTCGCTCTACCGGTCCGCGGCCCAGCGGCCCAGCGGCATGACCGCCACCCTGTTCCGGCACTCCTACTCCCACGAGCCGCACCTCAGGTTCCTCGGCATGTTCGACACCGTCGGCACCCGCGGCGTCCCGGACCTCGGCCCCCGTTGGCTCCGGCCCGTCGTCCGCAGGCTGAACCGCCGCTGGGAGTTCCACGACACCGCGCTCAGCTCGCACGTCGACGGGGCCTTCCACGCGCTGGCGATCGACGAGCGGCGCTCGGTGTTCGTGCCGACGCTCTGGCACCGGCAGCCGCACGCGCGCGACCAGGAGCTGAAGCAGGTGTGGTTCACCGGAGTGCACTGCGACATCGGCGGCGGCTACGCCGACAGCTCGCTGTCCGACCTCACCCTGCTGTGGATGGCCGAACGGGCGGCCGACTACGGCCTGCGGCTCCTCCCGGACGCCTTCGAGGCGGGCGACCCGGCCGGGACCTCCCCCGAACGCAGCGCCCACTTCGCCGTCCGGCCTGATCCGATGGGCCCCGTCGAGGACTCCCGCAAGGGCATGTACCTCCTCACCGAACCGCTGGACCGGCCCATCGGCGCGGCCGCCGACTCCCGCGGCGTGCCCGACGGCCATGAGCACCTCGCCTCCAGCGCCCTGCACCGCTACGAGGCCGATCCGCGCTACCGGCCCCGAGGACTCACCGCCTACCTGCGGGACCCGGCGAACATCAAGGTGGAGCCCGTCCCGACCGGCACGGTCCGCCGGCCCGTCCACGTCTGACGGACGGCGCGGGACCCGAGCACCAGCCATGGAGGAGACATGCGCCCGTCCGTCCAAGAGGCCTTCCTGCCGTTCACCACGAAGTTCGAGGGGCGCGTCCCCATCATGTACGTCGACGTCAAGGGGCTGGTGACGACCGGCGTCGGCAACCTCATCGACCCGGTGGGCCTCGCCCTTGAGCTGCCCTTCGCGCACAAGGGCGACGGCTCCCCCGCGTCGGCCGGCGAGATCACCGCCGAGTGGGAGTCGCTCAAGGCCGACCGGGAGTCACTCGCCGTCCAGGGCTGGCGCGCCTGCGTCGACCGAACGGACCTGGAGCTGAGCGACGCCGACATCGACGTGCTCGTCCAGGAGAAGGCCGCCCAGTTCGAGCAGACCCTGAAGTCCCTCACCCCGGAGTTCGCGGGCTTCGACGACTGGCCCGCCGACGCCCAGCTCGGCCTCATGTCGATGGCCTGGGCCCTCGGCCCCGCCTTCGCCACCGGCGGCCGCTGGCCCTCCTTCCGCGCCGCCGTCGCCGCCGCCGACTGGACCACCGCCGCCGCCCAATGCCACATGAACGACCAGGGCAACCCAGGCCTCAAGCCCAGAAACGACGCCGACCTCCACCTCTTCACCAACGCCGCCCTGGTCATCGACCTGTCCCTAGACCCGGACAACCTCCTCTTCACCTGACCCGACCGCGGCACTCACCCGAAACGCAACCGAGCAACGGGAGGAATCATGACCGACGGAGGCAGAATTGCCATCTATGGCATAACGCCCCAAGGCGATCTGCAGTGGTACCGACACGACGGCTGGACCGACGGCACCGCACGATGGACAGCCGGAGCAG
>NZ_BAAGPQ010000002.1:1362755-1394291 GCF_054783995.1 Actinocorallia aurea | reverse complement strand
GGAAGCCAAGGAAGCTCAGAAGCACGTTCCGTGACCGCTCCCCAGGGAGTGAGACAGAGCCACTTCTGAGTGGCCACCAGCACCGCGCTGATGTAGACCCGTGCGACGAGGCCTTTCGGTACGAGTGCGAGAGCGGACGTAGGCTGCGACCGGTGCCCAACGGCGTCTCGCACGTCATCGACTCGATATCGCGGGACGGTAACGTCTCCTGCCTTCATTCCCGCACCGGAAAGACCGTCATGCAGCGTGACCTCCTGAGGGTCGCCGTTTTTGGCGCCTCATTCTCCCTGCCTATCTCTGCCGCAGCCGTGGTTGCGGCGCTCATCCTGACCTCGGAGCAGGCTTCGCCGCCAGGGCCGGTCGCACCTCCGGCGGCATTGAGTCATTCACCCCAGCCGACCGTGACGGTGGAGGCGCCGGTACCGTCGAAGAGCCCCAGATCGCCTAAGCCCGAGCCACCGCGGGTCCTCCCGCAGGGCTCGGTCGTCCTGGTGGAGCGGCACACGACAGTCGCAGGCGACGAGTGCGCGAGAGTTGTCGCGGTGTATGAGAACAGGTCTGACACTGCGGTTGTCTCAATCACTCAGTCATTTCAGACGATGTACACGCCCAAGCATGAGGATGGCACATATCCCGATGATAAGAACGGCCCGATCAAGACGCTTACTCAGGATGCGGGCATAGCCCCCTTCGGGACCCGTCAGCTGACCTGGGATGTCTGTGCTCCGGAACTGACGAAGCTAATGAACCCCTACCCGGAAGACGGAATTGATTCCTTCCTGAGTGAAGTGGGTGCGGTCCCGACAAAAACCCGGTGGAAGTGGCTTGCCTGAATGATGAGCACCACCTTGGTGCCTCGATTCGCGGTCTGGTCCAAGGAACCGGGTGGTTAGCGCTACCTGTGCCTGCTCGGAACCAACCCACTGCGCGAGATCGAGCCGGGTAGAGCACATCCCTTGCAGCGCTGGCCGAGGTAGGGCTTCCAGAACAGGGCGGTGGCGTACCGCTCTCCCAGCTGCATGTCCGGTTCCTCGACTCCGGGCCGAAGCGGCTGAGTAGCTCCTGGTCGCACGCGGCCGTCTTTCGCGAAGTCAGCGAAGGGTTCGGTAAGGCCTGATGCCTGACTCCGGGAGGGCCACCGTGCCGGTCAGGACCGTCCGGGAGTGTGTCCTCGCATGTCTGACGATCTGGTGCCTTTCCCTACCTGTCCTCGCAGTGACATCGGCGGGACTTCATGGCACAGCCGAATCAGTGGCGTTCACCTCCGGTAATCCCGGAGAGGGTCCTCACGTGACGAGGAGGGAGTGCGTGGTGCTGACCGCCTCGAACGTGAACGTCGCATGTGAGCTGCTCGGCTGATTTCGAAGGACGACGCTCTGGGTCGGCAGGTACTTTGGCTATTGTCAGGGATAGCTCGTATTCCTCGGGGTTCCAAGGAGTCGTGTGATGGCATTGGTCGAGGGGCCGGCCTGGTCGGCTCGTGGTCTGGACCAGCGTTCGGGGCGCTATCCGCTGGCTGTGGAGGGCCCCGTTCTTCGGGCGGTCGACATCCTGGTCCCCGGTGTATCGAGCGTGACTCGATACGTTCGCCATTACGCGCTCTACGCCGCGATGGCAGCGCATGCCGAGGAACAGGAGCTGGATTCCGAGGACTGCCGCCGTCTGTTGCGCCGCAGCGAAGTCATCCTCGCTGCCGCCTCGCAGGCCGACGGTGTTGCTGGCTCCGCGCACGGCATCGACCGGGTGAAGGAGCTCTTTCTCTCATCGGCGGGCGGGCTGGATGTGAAGGGAGCGGCGGATCCGGATTCGATGCGTAAGTCCTACTCTCCACGTGCCTGGGGTTTCTGGGAGCAGTACGGTGGCCCGAGCCAGGTCCTCGGCACTGTCGCCTTGGACGGAAGGGCACTGCGACCCGGCCGCCATGCCTGCCCCTTGGAGGTGCGCCGCCTGTTCGCCTCTCTGTTCGCGGCGGCGAGCCATGACCGGTTGAGCGCGGCAGATCTGAGCGATCTGGCACCGATCTCCTTGCAGGCAGAGAACCGCGCTGAGGTCCCTTGGCTGCGTGAACTCTTCACAGCCGTCAGCAGAGGTCGGCACGAACCAAACGACTGGCAGACCGATGATCGGCGCCGCCGGTCTGCTCTGCGCATTCACGCACGAACGCTGGATCTCGGTGCAGCGCCCGGCGACCCCACTCCGATATCGGCGTGGGAGCAGACGATCGCCTACGGCCATCTTGCGAGGACAGACCCGGTTCTGAGCCGGATTCCCGAGGTCCCCGGCTGGCGAGGAGTGCTGCTCCGCAATCACTCGGTCAGTGCCTGGCGGCGGCTCTGGGCGGCGATGATCGCCTCAATCGGTCAAGATGGAGGCGACTCCGACAAGAGCGGGGAAGAACTCCGCGCCTGGCTCGCCGACCAGATGCCTGCGGAAAGCGTCCGGTCATTCCTTAGCGGGTTGCCTGCGACCATGGCCGGTGGTGAAACCGCTCCCGCCGAACGCGAGATCCTCGCTGCCGATCCTTCGATGAGTCCGCTCACCGCGGTCGGTCTTCTTCTGCTGGGCGGCCGTCGAGCAGAGGAGTTGGAAGGCGAGGTCCGCACCGCTTTCCTCGGCGCTCAACGAGATTTCCTCAACCCGCTCTGGGTGTCCCTGCAGACCCGCGACCATCTCGACAGACCCATGGCGGAACTGGCTGAACGCCTGGTGGACGACATGCTCGCACAAGCCCGTCGGGTCGCGATGTCGAAGATGCGCCCGGACCGGGAGGGCCGCATGCTGATGTTCTCTCGCGTCCACGAACGCAACGGGCGGTACTACAAGACCAGCGACGAGGGCAGCACCGAGCTCGGCACCCGGATCCCGCAGCTCGCTGACTTCTCCGTCCAGCTCGGCCTCGTCGACAACGTCGAGGGCGGTACCGCTGCCGTGACGGACGAAGGGCGCAGCATGCTGGACGTGTTCGTATGACGGGATGGCAGATCGCGTCTCCGCTCACTTTGCTGACCGAGTGGCAGGACCGAGCCGACCAGGCGGACCTGCACGAGCTGCTGCTGCTCGGCTTCACCGTCGACCTTCCCTTTCTGGAGAAGGTCGCGATCCCCGTCGCCCGGGCGATGGGTGCACGGATCACGATCATCGGGGACGCCGCGCACGGCATGTACGACCCGGTCGACGTTCGGATGGCCGGACGCTCCTACTTCCATGCGCTGGCATCCTGCGGCAGCGCGTTCCACCCGAAGCTCGCGCTGCTGATCGGTGAGGACGAAACAGTCGCGGCGGTAGGTTCCGGCAACCCGACGATGGCGGGATGGGGTTACAACGACGAGATCTGGTCGGTGTTCCGCGGGGACTCCGGCCAGGCGCCGGCGGCGTTCGGGGAACTCTCCAGCTGGCTCCACCGCCTACCAGGGACGGTCCGTATGCCGGCCTACGCTGAAGCGATCCTGCATGAGCAGGCCGAGCTTCTCGGGCGCCTGCCAGCGGGGGAGGCGCCGGAGGCACGGGTCCTGCACAACCTGGAGACCGGACTGCTTTCCCAGCTTCCCCGCGGGCCGGTCGAGGAACTCGTCCTCTGCGCTCCCTTCGTCGATCAGACCGGGGACGCGCTTACCGCGATCGTCGACTACTTCCAGCCCGGCCGGATCGTCATCGGCATTCAGGAACGCTGGACCAGCTTCAACGGCGACGCAATGCTGCGCGCCTGCGGTGAACGTGACACGGAGATCCGCCTGCTGAAAGAGAGCGTCCCGCGACACGGCAAGCTTCTCCAATGGCAGACCGGGGAGGACGTCCACGCACTGACCGGAAGCGCGAACCTGACCGCGAGCGCGCTCCTTCGGGCCACCCTCGAAGGAGCCAACTGCGAGCTCGCAGTTCTCTCCCCCGTGAAGCGGTCTCTCAAGCCCGAAGGCCGGATATGCGGGAGCGCCACCCTTGCGGGGCTGCAGAACAACAAGATCAGCATCCAGAGCGGTCCGGCCCTCACGCTGCTGGGAGCGATCCGCACCGGTCAAGGCCTCGAGATCACCCTCGGCCGCGTGTACGACAGCGACGTCACCGTCGAGACTTCGCCAGACGGTTCCCCGGCGTCCTGGACTGTCATCGGCACCGTACCGTCCGGACGCACGACCATGGTCTTCGCCGTTCCAGAGCTGGCGGGCACCGTGGTGCGGCTCGTCGACGGCGCAGGTCGATCAGCGCCGGTCTTCGCCGCTGATCCCGTCCGCTGCGCGCGCCGCCAGGAAACCGACCAGAAGCCACGGCTGCGCGGTTCCTTCACCGAAGAGGACATCTTCACCGACGACGACCTCGCCCGCCGGTTCCGCACCGACCTGCTGAAACTCACCGACCAACTCGCCGAGAACAAGACGGTGACGGCGCCTAGGCCCCGCACGGCGACCTCTATTCTCGCCGTTCACGACAGATGGAGCGCCTACCTCGACGAATGTGATCGCCTCGTCGGCAGGAACTTCACCAGCAGGGCGTTCGGCCGCTTCCTGGCAGCCCCGTCCAACACCGTGGTCGGGTTCGGCTGGGGCATCGCCACCGAAGCCATCACCGACGACGAGACCGCCGAAGCCGGAGAGCCAGAGAACTCAGAACCGACCCAGGTGCCTGCCTCTGAGCGGGCTGGATGGCGCAAATGGGTCAACCAGGCCGCAGTCAAGATCGCTGCCCCCGCGACCCGGCCTCCCCTCGTCATCCGCGTACTGATCGCCAGGATCACCGTCCAGCTCCTGGCACACGGCGTCTGGGAATCGGAGTCGACCTGGCGAGACGATCTCGCCCGCATGATTCCCGTGCTTCAACCGGATCACGATGAGGTACCCGAGGAGGCGCTCCAGCACGTCACCGCGCTAACCGCAGTGTGCATGGGATTGCTCCGCAGCGGCGTGTCACTGACCGGAGGAAGCCACGCCGACCTTCTCGCCGCACGCACCTGGCCCCGCGTCAGACAAACCGTTGCCGGAGCAGACCGCTCCTTCACCACAGACCTGCTCATCCGCCCACGGTTTCCACACGCCCAGGTCCTCAGCCCCACGGAGTTCGACGCCCTCGTCGCTCTCGCCCGCGACCCCGACCCCGTCGCCCACATCCGTCGCGACCTCGCCGACGACGGCATAGACCTCGACTACCAAGACGGCATCTACCTTGTCACCGGCAAATTCACCAACCCCATCCCCATAGCCGCACGAGTCGCGACCCTCCTGGAACATCACAACGACACAACCCTGGTAGAGGCCCGTTCTGGCAGGAACTGGGTATTCATCGCCTGGCGCCGACCCGACCTCGTCCTGGCCTCCTCACCCCAGGGCCACGCATGGCGCCTCTACCGGACCACCGGCCCAGCCACCCCCTCCACCCTCCTCTCCACCAACGAAGGCATCACCGCCGCCGGCCAGACGACCAAACCCATCAGACTCGGCCTCATCCCACCCCAGAAAGCCCAAGACATCCTCACTACCGCCGGCCTCGACCACACCGAAGTCCTGGCCCGTCGCGCCAGACCCAGCCACCCCCACGTCAAGTGAGGCAAGTCCGGACCGCCATCCAGGGCAGCGGTGGAGCTCGTCGATACGAGGGGAACTTGGCAACTACCGTGGGCGCGGCGACCAGACGCGTTGATGATGCTGTTGGTCGATCACTACGAGGTCAGGCCGCAGTCGCCGGAGGCAAGCGGCCAAACCGATCGCTGAACTACATGGACCAAACCAAAGAGGAGCTTCACGCCTGAAATAGGAACACCTGGGGCCAGGCGAGCTGACCTCAGGTGACGATCTCTCACGCCCGAAATCTGTAGACATGTACGAAATGTGTCCAAGGGGCGACCACAACCATTGACCAGCAATTTCACGGATCAATTCGGCGACGTAGGCCGGATTCGTGTCGGCAGATTCCGATAGTAGCGCAAGGGTCTTCACCAGATCGCGTGAGCTCGGCCATTCCGATGAAGATCCTCGCGGCGGCAAGGTGAGGTGTTCGGCAGTCAGCGTTCGCAAGGAGGCGTGGCTCCTTGTGCAGAGGGCTGCGAGCTCCGAGTCGGCCTGCTGTGATCGTGGCGCAACGGTGCCCGGTCATGAGCCCGGGGCAACTTACGGTCGTGTGCATGCTCTGGGCTCCCGCGGCTGGGGTCACGTCCTGCGGGTGGTGTAGGCAAGGTCGAGTCGAGGTGCAGGCGGCCATGAGGTTCCATCCGGTTCTGTTGGCCTCGCCCCCGAAGGTCCCGCGAATGTGCCGCCCATCGCAGGTGCCGCCTTTCATCTGCTCGCAGCAAGGGCTTCATCAAAAGCTGTCGAGTCAAATCTAAAAATTTCTGGCAATCTTGATCTATGCGCAGCGCAGAACCGACTATGCGAGCAGGGCGATCCTCCAGGCGGAACATCTACTTCTTCCGCCTCGATGCGGGGTCAGGTGACGACGGACTGCCCCTGCTGGCCGACTTGAGCTCAGCGCTCAAGAAGCTGGAGGACCTGCCCTTTAGGTCGGTGAGGGACGGCGGCCGGTACCTCCACCACTATGGTTTGGAACTCTGCGCGTGGATAGACCAGATCGAGCCGGTTGCGCGCGTTCGTTTCGCTTCCATCAGACGTGAAGCGCTTCCGCAGGCGGAGACCGGTGGTGACCTGCGTGACCTCGGCCTCCCGGAGGGTAGCGGGCTTGTAGAGATCTCGCACATATGCGTCTTCATGGAAGACAACATTGCGGGGATCGAGTACAACTTTCATGCGCCTCGCCCCGTCAGATTTCAGCACTATTTGAAGGAGCTCGCGCGAAAGGAATGCCCGGACTTCAGGTTCGAAGCGTTGCTCAAGCAGGACGTCGCCGACGACCTACGTGAGGGGCGTGCGATCAGGAAGCTCAACCTGAGCGTGAGAGAGTCGTTCATCGACACCCTGGCGGCTGCCGATCAGAGCCTCGGAGAGGCATTCCGGGCAGCGGCTCGGTTCAGCCAAGCCGACTACATTGGATTGATACTCGAACCCACGCCCTACCAGCGTTCCAGTCTCGCGAAGCCGATCACCTCGGTCCTGCGGACGCTCGTCGGGCTGCCCGACTGGCGCGACAACGCACGGCGCGCACGAGCCACCATCACCAACACCGACGGCACCCACGCAGATGAGGTTGACCTACTGAAGGACGAACTGATCTCGCAGAAGAAGATTCTGCGTGCGTCGTCCAGTTCGAGGGTTCTGGAGCACGGCGATGCATACGCGAAGATCGAGGAGGCCTACGGGGAGCTCAGGGAGAAGTTGCTGGCGGCATCCTCGATCAGCATAGATTCGTCTGCTCGGGAGAGCCGCGATGGCTCTGATTAGGTCCTTTCGAGGAGAACTCCTGATGACGGTCCTGGCCGTTGGAGCGACGGGTGTCCTGTTCCGCTGGGAGCCGGTTCGCAAGGCGGTTCTCGACCTCCTTGACGATCGACGAGACGATCTCTACGCGACCGTCCTCAGCCTTGAAGCCACGCTTCTAGGCTTCGTCGTCGCCATCCTGACGATTACGATCGGCTTCGCCGGGTCCCCGCGCCTTGAGATCATTCGCCGCACACGGCACTGGCCTGCCCTCTTCGCGATCTACACCCGGACAATGCGCTGGGCAGCCTGCGCGGCCCTCGCCGCGCTGCTCGCTCTCATCCTCGACCGGGACAAGAGCCCCAACCTGTGGCTGACGGCCCTGCTCCTCGTCTGCGTGACCTTCTCCGTGGCGGCTGTGGCCCGCATGCTCTGGGTCACCGAAGGAATCGTCCGAGTGGTGACCGCCACAAGACCCCCGCCTAGGTGAAGTAGTGCTGTTCGGTCAGAACCCTGTCACGCACTTTTCGACATGCAGTGTCCAGGAGTCGAACGGCTGACTGCACCGGCTACGGAGGGCCCGGACGACTCGCCTAGGTGTGCGTGGTTCTCGGTCAGGCGTTCGGCAGGCAGCGTTCGCAGGGCGCGTAGCCCTTGGATTGGGCGATGCGCAGCGGCGTGAGTTCGGGGTCGTGTGTGTTGTGGCCATGCCAGTCGGCGAAGCGGTGTCCGTCGAGGAGGCCGGGGCAGTCCGCCGTCTTGTGCATGCTCCGGCCTCCCGCGGTGATGTAGACCCGGGCGGCGAGGCCTTTCGGCACGAGGGTGCATTGTGTTTCGACGCACTGTCCGACAATCAGGTCGTGGATGCACCGCTCGTCCGCAGTGTGAGGGCGGATGGATTCTCGGGAGGTTTCAGCGGTGTCGGCGGGTCGGGGCGCAAGGTCCTGGGGCTGGGTGCCGAGAAGGTCGTCGCGATAGAGGGCGGCGTGGGGTCCGAAGGCATTGACGAGTGCGTCGGTCTGGGTCTCCTCCCGGCCTTGGGTGGCGAGCTCGTCGGCTCGTTCGTTGTCGGGTACTCCGGAGTGGCCCTTGACCCATTCCCAGGCGACCTCGTGCGCCGCGGTGACGGCGTCCAGCCGTTTCCACAGGTCGACGTTCTTCACGGGCTTCGTTTCGGAGATCCGCCAGCCGTTGCGCTTCCAGTTCGCCATCCACTGGGTGATGCCGAGGCGGACGTACTGGCTGTCGGTGTGAATTCGCACCTTGGATGGCCTTTTCAGGCATTCGAGCGCGCGGATGGCGGCCGTGAGTTCCATCCGGTTGTTCGTGGTGTCTGCCACGCCCCCGTAAATCTCGCGGACATGCCGCCCATAGCGCAGCACCGCTCCCCACCCGCCTGCTCCAGGATTGGGAGAGCATCCCCCGTCGGTGTAGATGACGACCGTTCCAGATTCCACGTGCGCTCCCGTGACCGCAGGGATTCGAGATTCTCATCATGGCGATCGAGCGCGCGGTCGTCTAGATCATCGTGTGGCGCATTGCGGGGGTGTGGTGGTGTTCACCGGATGCTCAACCGGAGCCGAGGACGGCTTTTTCGAGGGCGGTGAAGCGTTCGTCGGCGTGAGGGCAGAGGGCTCGGAGCGTCGGGAGCCCGAGGGCGTCGATCACCATGGGGCCGTCCACCGTCTTGCGGTAGTCCTGGTAGGCCCTGGCGATGCGCTTGGACGGTGCGGTGGTCGGTGAGTCGTTCACCAGTTCCGGACCGCCGGCGGACCGAACTTGGCGGGCGAGGTCGGGGCAGGGGCCGCCCATGGTCTCGGCGAGGCGCTCGCAGTCGGCGAGGACCCAGGCTTCGGTCTCGTGGAGGACGAGGTGGGGGATGAACCGAGGGCTGCCGATGGCTTCGGCGACGGCCTTCTCGACGTGCCTGACGCGGTCGAGGGGATCGCCGCTTGCCGGCCGCTCGGCCATCCCGGGGGCGTCAGAGGGAAAGGCGTAGTAGTCGAAGAGCGTCGTCAGCGCGGACAGCGAGGTGTCATTGAGCAGGCGGACGATGTCACCGCGCATCTTCTCCCACGATGTGACGCCGCCTTTGCGGTCGGGGCCGCGCGCGGAGCGCTTGGTCACCAGCAGCGAGCACGTCAGGTGCACGTCCCGCTCGGCGTAGTAGGGGGCGAGGATCTGCGTGGCGATGACCTCCTCGGTCTGCCCTTCGACCAGGATGTGGACGCGTTTCATGCTCAGTGCGGCTCCGGGCCGGGGCGCCCGCCGAGCAGGTTCTTCTCCCAGAGTTCGCCGAGGCCGTACTCGTCCAGCCAGATCTCCAGCCGCTCCGGGTCGGGTCGGTGGAACGTCGACGCCCCCTGCGAGCGCTCGACGACGATGAGGTCTTCCAGTGAGAAGCGGTTCATCAGGGTGACGGACTGCGTGGCGATGAGGACCTGGCTGGATCTGCTCGCGGTGTGCAGCATCTCGGCGAGTTGCACGATCGCGAACGGGTGCAGGCCCAGTTCCGGTTCGTCCAGGACGACCAGGGCCGGAAGCTCGGGCTGGAGAAGCAGCGCGGACAGGCAGACGAAGCGCAGAGTGCCGTCGGAGAACGCGTTCGCGGGCAGAACTGTCTCGGATCCCTCTTGTCGCCATCGGAGGCTGATCCTGTCGGTGGCCGCCTCCGGCTCCAGCACGAAGTCGCGAAAGAACGGCGCGACCTGCTTGATCGAGCTGACGACCCGCCGGTAGTGCGTCGGGTGGACCTCTCGCATCCGCAGGAGGAACGGGGCCAGGTTGGCGGCGTCGGCATGCAGGGACTCGGCGTCGGAAAGGAACGCGTTGCGTTTCACCGGCGCGGTGCTGCTGGTGTCATGGAAGTGGTAGACGCGGCAGCCAGCCAAGATGTCTGCGACGTGACCGGCGATGCTCCGCTCTCCACGCCGCTCGATCTCCTCACCGAGAAGGCTTTCTCTGTGCCCTCTGCCGAGGTTGACCGAGAAGTCGGGGTCGTTGAATCCGTCGTAGCCGATGTACTCGCCATCGAAGATCAGGTCGTCACGGGCGCCGGGTCGCAGGACCGCTTTGTAGGAGTTGCGGTCGGCCTTCAGATCCAAGCTGATCCTGGCCGTACTCGCCGGATCGTCGTGCAGCAGCGCGGAGGCCCCGCCGGACAGCCCGACGAACAGGCCGAGGTCACCGTCCGACAGGTAGCCCAGCAGTGCCAGAGCCTTCACGAAGTTGCTCTTGCCCGCGCCGTTGGCGCCGACGAGCACGTTCAGGTCACCGAGTTCGACCGTCGCGGAACGGATCGAGGTGAATCCCTCGATCGTGATCCGGGACAGTCCTCGCACCATGGCCTGGTATTCCTCGGAAACCGATGATCGACACTACTGATCCCAAGCTACCACCGGCCTTCCTTCGAGCCCTGCCAGGTGCGAAGATCCCTCATCCGTAGGCCTACCGACGGGATCAGGGAGGGCTTCAATGCGGGTTCTGGGAGTGGATGCGTGCAAAGCGGGGTGGTTCGGTATCACGCTCAGCGAGGGAGCGCCGCCCTCGGCGTACTTCGCCCCGGACATTGCTGGTCTGGTCGACGCTGTAGAGGCCGATGGCGATGTCGGTGTGATCGCGATCGATATCCCGATCGGGCTACCTGACGCCACGGTAAGGCAAGCGGACGTCCTGGCCCGTGCCGCTGTCGGGCCGCGACGGGCTTCGGTGTTCGAGACCCCGGTCCGGGCCGCCCTCACCGCGCAGGACCACGCCACGGCGATCGCCGTCAACCGAAGCAAGACGGGCAAGGGTGTCTCGGCCCAGGCGTATGCCCTCAAAGAGAAGATCGCAGATATCGATGCCTGGATCCGGACGACCACGCATCAGGTGATCGAGATCCATCCAGAGCTGAGCTTCACCAGACTCGCCGGAGCCCCTGTCCGCGACCACAAGAGCACCTGGAACGGGGCAGAGACCCGCCGCGCTCTACTGGCGACCGCGGACATCGTTCTTCCCGCAGATCTGGGCCCTCCGGGGCAGTACGCGAAGATCGACGATGTGCTGGACGCCGCCGTCGCCGCATGGACGGCCCGCCGCCACGCCGAAGGAGCAAGCCACAGCCTCCCAGATCCACCAGAGTGGTTCAGCGACGGTCTTCTCTGCGCAATCTGGGCGTGAAGCCCGCCTCCCGGCCTCGACCGGTCAGGTCCAAGGACGCCCGGAGCGCTCGTCGGGCAAGGGCGCGTAGGGAAGTCCGTCGGCCGGGCGCACGGGACGGTCAAGGCCAATGCGGCGTCGCTCACACGCTAGATGTAATGCCCACGAACGTTGTTGACACGGGTGGGCGGGTGCTTGATCAATAGCGAAGACCTCCGGTGTGGTGGAGGTGTCTAGGCCCGTCACCGCACTGGAGGTCTTCGTGTCTCACCGTAATGCCCGGCTGACCGTGTTCGGGCGTCGTCTGCTCGTTGAGCGTGTCGAGGCCGGCAGGCCGGTGGCGCATGTGGCGGCGGAGATGGGTGTGTCGCGGCAGACGGCGCACAAGTGGGTGCGCCGGTTCCGCCGGGAAGGGCCGGCGGGCCTGCACGATCGCTCCAGCCGTCCGCACCGGACCCCGCACAGGACCGCGCCCGAGGTGGAGGCCGCGGTGTGCCGGCTGCGGACCGAACGCAAACGCGGTCCGGCCCGGATCGGCCCGGTCCTGGGCCTGCCCGCATCCACCGTCCACCGGATCCTGGTCCGGCACGGCCTGAACAGGCTCGCATGGCTGGACCGGCCCACCGGAGCGGTGATCCGCCGCTACGAACGCGAGCGGCCGGGCGAGCTGGTGCACGTCGACGTCAAGAAACTCGGCCGCATCCCCGACGGCGGAGGCTGGCGCACCCACGGCCGCGCCGCCTGCCCCGACCGCAAGCGCATCACCGGATTCGACTACGTCCACTCGGCCGTCGACGACCACACCCGCCTGGCCTACAGCGAGATCCACCCCGACGAGAAAGCCGCCACCTGCGCCGCCTTCCTCCACCGCGCCGCCGCCCACTTCGCGCAACTCGGCATCGACCGGATCGAACGCGTCCTGACCGACAACGCCTGGGCCTACCGCAAATCCACCGCCTGGCACCAAGCCCTGGCCGACCTCGGCGCCACCGCAAAACGCACCCGCCCCTACCGGCCCCAGACCAACGGCAAAGTCGAACGCTTCAACCGCACCCTCCTGGACGAATGGGCCTACATCCGCCCCTACACCACCAACACCGAACGAACCACAGCCCTCACCGAGTTCCTCCACACCTACAACCACCACAGGTGCCACACCGCCATCGGCGGCATGGCACCCATCACCCGCGTCAACAACCCTGCGGGCCAAATACAGCTAGATCCCGGAGAGTTCGGCGAAGCCGTTCACAAAGGCGCCGACGCTGCAATCGAAGACCCAAGCCCGCGGCGTTCGGAGCTCCACCCGAGAGGAGGAACGTCCGGCTTGAAAACGAACACCAGAGGCCATCTGGAGCTGACCCTGGCGAGGGTCTGCCATGCCCGAAATCTCTAGACATGTACGAAATGTGTCCGAGGGGGGACTTGAACCCCCACGCCCCGTAAAGGGCACTAGCACCTCAAGCTAGCGCGTCTGCCATTCCGCCACCCGGACTTGGTGTCTCCGCGCTGGTGAGCGCGGCGGCGAGAAGAACGATACCACTGGGGAGGGGTGGGCGCGATTCGGATCTTCGACGCGTTCTGATCTTGGGGTGGAGGGGCTCGTTCGGGGGGGTCGGGAGGGGGCGGCGGGGGTGGACTCGGGGGGTGGACTCGGGGGGTGGGGGCGCTGGGAGGATGGGGCGTGGAGGTGGGGAGACATGGAGAACGAGGTCGTTGAGCTCTGCCGGGAGCTGATCCGGATCGACACGTCCAACACGGGGGACGTGGACGGGCCCGGGGAGCGGGCGGCGGCGGAGTACGTCGCGGAGAAGCTCGAGGGGGTGGGGATCAAGACGACGGTGCTGGAGTCGGCCAAGCGGCGGACCAGTGTGGTGGCGCGCATCGAGGGGACCGATCCGAGCCGGGACGCGCTGCTGCTGCACGGGCACCTCGACGTGGTGCCGGCGCAGGCGTCGGACTGGACGCACCACCCGTTCTCGGGCGAGATCGCCGACGGGTGCGTGTGGGGGCGTGGAGCCGTCGACATGAAGGACATGGACGCGATGATCCTCGCGTCCGTGCTGGACCGGGCCCGGACGGGGCGGCGGCCCAAGCGCGACCTCGTCCTGGCGTTCCTCGCCGACGAGGAGGCCGGCGGGAAGTACGGGGCGCACTTCCTCGTCGACGAGCACCCGCACCTGTTCGAGGGCTGCACGGAGGCCGTCGGGGAGGTCGGCGGGTTCAGCCTGTCGGTGCCGGGCGACCGGCGGCTCTACCTGATCGAGACGGCCGAGAAGGGCCTGGCGTGGATGCGGCTGAAGGCCGTCGGGACCGCCGGCCACGGGTCGATGATCCATGACGACAACGCGGTGACGGAGCTGGCGAAGGCCGTCGCGCGGATCGGCGAGCACAGGTTCCCCGTGCAGTTGACGCCGACGGTCCGGAGGTTCCTGGAGGCGGCGTGCGAGGCGTACGGGGTGGAGTTCGACCCGAAGGATCCCGAGGCGTCCCTGCCGCATCTGGGGACGCTCGCGCGGATGATCGGGGCCACGCTGCGCAGCACCCTCAACCCGACCCGCCTGGACGCCGGATACAAGACGAACGTCATTCCGCAGCATGCCGAGGCGCAGATCGACGGACGGTTCCTGCCCGGCTATGAGAAGGAGTTCTTCGAGACGGTCGACGCGCTTCTCGGGGAGAAGGTCCAGCGCGAATTCGTCCATTACGACATCGCCGTCGAAACGGAATACGAGGGCGATCTCGTCGGGGCGATGGAGGAGGCCCTGACGTGGGCGGACCCGGGGGCGATCCCCGTGCCGTACTGCCTCAGCGCAGGGACGGACGCGAAGTCGTTCGCCACTCTCGGGATGCGCTGCTATGGCTTCGCCCCCCTCAAGCTCCCGGCTGATCTGGATTTTTCCGGCATGTTCCATGGCGTCGACGAACGCGTTCCCGTCGACGGCCTCCAGTTCGGTGCCCGCGTTCTCGACCGTTTCCTGGACAACGCATAACCTTTATGTTTTCAAAGGCTCTCAATGGGTATCGCGTGGTGCTAGCGTTACCGTCCGTAGGGGAGAGATCGTCCCTCCTCTGCGGCGGAACCCGTGTGTCCGGACGGCGGGGGCGGCCCGGACACGCGGCCCGCGATCCGATCCGTGATCTCCCCGGGAGCCCCATGCTGAACCGGACCCAGCGCGTCGGCCGAGTTCTTCTCGCCGTCTGCGCCCTGACGCTAGGCACGGGCGCCTTCCAGCTCCCTTCGGCCGTCTCCGCCCAGACCCCCGGGCGGGACGGGTCCCCCGGAACCTCGGCCGCCGCCCCGGCCTTCACTGGCACAAGCCAGGGCGGCGCCGAGGATTCGCTCCTGCCGGTCTCCCTCGCGGCCTTGTGCGGGGATTTCTGTGCGGTCCGCCATCCCGGCCCCGCGACGCCACCGCACCCGGATCCGCGCCCGGACTGCTCGGACGCCCACTGCCTCCCGGCTCCCGTGCCCGCGCACACCCCGGTGAAGATCCCCTGCGTCCAGCCTTCCGGCCGCTCGACCCCCTGCGACCGACCCGATACGGTGCCGCACCCCGTGGCGCACCCCGAAGACGCCGCCCACCCCTGCCCGTCCCTCGTCCCCTCCGCCAGGCACCGCACCTGCCCCGATGACGGTCAGGCCGCCCCGCCCGAGGAATGCGCCAAGCCGCAGGGCCAGTGCGCCGAGCCCGCTCCTCCCGTGTTCCAGGTCTGCGGTCATGCCATCGCCATCCTGGGCGCGGCCACCTCCACCTGCACGAGCGGCGGGTCCGACGCCTCCCCGGTCAGCCTGTGCGGCAACGCCGTCGCGGTCCTGGGCACCGCCGTCTCCGGCTGTTCGGGCTCGGAGCCGGAAGGGCAAGGCGGCCTGGTCGTCTGCGGCAACGCCGTGGCCGTCCTCGGCACGGCCTCCGCGACCTGCCGGAAGGCCCCGGTCGCCCGCGCCGAGCGGAAACAGTCCGCCGGCGTCCTCCAGCACGTCTCGTGGCCCGCACCGCCGTCCGCCTTCGTGGCGCCGGAGCGCCCAAGGCTCTACGGCCACCACAGCGGCTGGACCCCGGCCCGTCCTTCGTCGGCGGGCTCCGCGCCGGGCGCGCCGGATCGTGCGGCGTGGGTCATCTCACCGATCGGCGGGGCGCTGCCGATCCCGCGGACCCCGGGCTCTCCCCGGTAGGAGCGCTTCGTCCGTCCCGGGAGCGCGGCTCGGGCCCCCGGGTAAATTGTTGCTTGCTGAGGCTTTATGGGTAGTTCATGCGGGTTGGTGCAGGGTGCTCCGTGCCCGAATGATCTTCTTGCGGAGCTGGATCCGGCGTCTTCCGTCCCGATGGACGCGCACCGTGTGAAGTTCCCAGCCGCCGTATTCCGCGTGCTCGGTCATGACCTGCCGGGCGGCCTCACGCGTGGTCCCTCGCGGCAGATTCAGAATGAGATAGGTGTACTCCACCATCACCAGCCAGTTTGCCAGACTGGAGCGGCGAGATGAACCCTTCGGGAAGAGCCTGGTCTCCCCTGACGTTGAGGCGTGTCATCCTGTCGAGGGTTTATCGTCGCGTGGTGGGCGGGAACCCCGCACGGCAGGGGACAGGCCTCATCGGGGGTACCGTCGGGATGAAGGCGCCTTGCGCGACGGCAAGTCGGAAACGAAGCGTTTGAAGCGATACGGATAGGTCGGAGAGCTGTGCCAGCCAGTAACGGCAGCAGGTCGGGAGTCACCCGTCTGGTGATCGTCGAGTCGCCCGCGAAGGCGAAGAAGATCGCGGGCTACCTCGGCAATGGCTATGTGGTCGAGTCCAGCATCGGTCACATCCGGGATCTCCCAGAGAACGCGGCCGAGGTGCCGGCGAAGTACAAGGCCGAGCCCTGGGGGCGCCTCGGCGTGAACGTCGACCACGAGTTCGAGCCGGTCTACATCGTCAACGCCGACAAGAGGCAGCAGGTCGCCAAGCTGAAGAAGCTGCTCAGCGAGGCCGACGAGCTCTTCCTGGCCACGGACGAGGACCGGGAGGGCGAGGCGATCGCCTGGCACCTCCAGGAGGTCCTGAAGCCCAAGGTCCCGGTGCACCGGATGGTCTTCAACGAGATCACGCCCGACGCGATCCGCGCCGCCGCGGCCAACACCCGCGACCTCAACCTGCAGCTCGTCGACGCCCAGGAGACCCGCCGCATCCTCGACCGCCTCTACGGCTACGAGGTCAGCCCGGTCCTGTGGAAGAAGGTCATGCCGAAGCTCTCGGCGGGCCGCGTCCAGTCCGTCGCGACCAGGCTCGTGGTCGAGCGGGAGCGCGAGCGGATCGCGTTCGTGCCGGCGGACTACTGGGACATCAGCGCCGATCTCGGCACCGGCAGGGACGAGGAGCCGAACCACTTCACGGCCAAGCTCGTCTCCATCGACGGCGACCGCGTCGCCCAGGGCAGGGACTTCACCTCCCTCGGCAAGGTCAAGGGCAGTGCGCGGCAGCTGGACGAGGCGTCCGCCCGCGGCCTCGCCTCGCGGCTCGAAGGCCGCCCGTTCAAGGTCACGTCCGTCGAGCAGAAGCCGTACACGCGCAAGCCGTACGCGCCGTTCCGGACCACGACCATGCAGCAGGAGGCGAGCCGCAAGCTGGGCTTCTCGCCGAAGTACGCGATGCAGATCGCGCAGCGGCTGTACGAGAACGGCTTCATCACCTACATGCGTACGGACAGCATCACGCTGTCCCAGACCGCGATCTCCGCCGCGCGCTCCCAGGCGAGCGCCCTGTACGGCGCGCAGTACATTCCGGACAAGCCGCGCGTCTACACCGCGAAGGTCAAGAACGCGCAGGAGGCGCACGAGGCGATCCGCCCGGCCGGCGAGACGTTCCAGACGCCCGCCGAGACGCGCCTCACCGGCGACCAGTTCCGGCTGTACGAGCTGATCTGGAAGCGCACGATCGCGTCGCAGATGAAGGACGCCCTGGGCCAGTCGGTCTCGGTGCGGATTCTCGGCGAGTCACAGACGGGCGAGGCCGCCGAGTTCGGCGCGTCCGGCCGCACGATCACCTTCCACGGCTTCCTCAAGGCCTACGTCGAGGGCGCCGACGACCCCGAGTCGGGCACCGACGACCAGGAGTCGCGCCTGCCCGTCCTCGCCGAAGGCGACGTGCTGGACCCGCGCGCGCTGACCGCCGAGGGCCACACGACCCGCGCGCCCGCCCGCTACACCGAGGCGTCCCTGATCAAAGAGCTGGAAGACCGGGAGATCGGCCGGCCGTCCACCTACTCCTCGATCATCGGGACGATCCTTGACCGCGGCTACGTCTTCAAGAAGGGCACGGCGCTCGTCCCGGCCTACGTGGCGTTCGCCGTCGTCCAGCTGATGGAGAAGCACTTCGGCAACCTCGTCGACTACGACTTCACCGCGCAGATGGAGGAGTCGCTCGACGCGATCGCCCGCGGCGAGACCGAGCGGGTGCCGTGGCTGAACCGCTTCTACCACGGTGAGCACGGGCTGAAGGAGATGGTCACCGACCTCGGCGAGATCGACGCCAAGGAGATCTCCTCGTTCCCGGTGAAGGACGATCCGGGCACGATGATCCGCGTAGGCAGGTACGGGCCCTACCTCGACCGTGACGGCGTGCGCGTCAACATCCCCGAGGACCTGGCGCCCGACGAGCTGGACAAGGCCAAGGCCGACGAGCTGTACGCGCAGCCGAGCGGCGACAGGGTGCTCGGCCGCGATCCGGAGACGGGTTTCGAGGTCGTCGCCAAGTCCGGGCGGTTCGGCCCGTATGTGACGGAGATCCTGCCCGAGGAGCTGACGACGACGGCGTCGGGCCGCAAGAAGGCCGGGGCGCCCAAGCCGCGCACGGGTTCGCTGTTCAAGGACATGTCCCTGGACACGATCACGCTGGAGCAGGCGCTCCAGCTGATGTCGCTGCCCAGGGTCGTCGGCGACCTGGACGGCGAAGAGGTCACCGCGCAGAACGGCAGGTTCGGTCCCTACCTGAAGAAGGGGACCGACTCCCGGTCCCTGGCCAGCGAGGACCAGATCTTCACCGTCACGATCGACGAGGCCAAGGCGCTGTACGCGCAGCCGAAGCAGCGGGGCCGCAGGGCCGCCGCGCCGCCGCTGCGCGAGCTCGGCAACGACCCCGTCTCCGGCCAGCCCGTGACGGTCAAGGAGGGCCGCTTCGGCCCGTACGTCACCGACGGCGAGACCAACGCCTCGCTCCGCAAGGGCGACGAGGTCGAGCAGATCACGATCGAGCGGGCCGCCGAACTGCTCGCCGAGCGGCGCGAGAAGGTCGCGGCCGCGGGGCCGAAGCCCGCCCGGAAGCGGGCGCCGGCGAAGACCTCCGCTGCCAAGACCTCGGCTGCCAAGACCTCCGCGGCCAAGACCGGGACGAAGACGACGGCCAAGGCGAAGACCACTACCTCAAGGGCCAAGTCGCAGGCATAGGGACACGCACGCCGATACCCTGCCTGGCATGAACAATCCAGGCGTCTTGTCGATCATGCCGTTCCGTCGGCTGTGGATCGCGGTGTCGCTGTCCAGCCTGGGGGACTGGCTGAGCCTCCTCGCGCTCACGGCGATGGCGCACGCGCTGACCGGCTCCTATGCCGCGCAGGCGTACGCCGTCTCCGGTGTGCTGGCGGCGAAGCTGCTGCCGGTCCTGCTGTTCGGCCCCCTCATGGGCGCGCTCGCCGACCGGCTCGACCGCCGCGCCGTGCTGCTCTGCGCGGACGTCGTGCGGTTCGCGCTCGTCCTTTCGGTCCCGCTCGTCGGCCGCCTGGAGTGGGTGTTCGCCGCGGCGTTCCTCACCGAGATGGCTTCGCTGCTGCGCAGGCCCGCCGAGGACGCGACGGTGCCCGCGGTGGTGCCCCCGAAGGCCTACCCGCGGGCGAAGAGCGTCGCCGTGTGGACGGTCTACGGGGCCGCGCCCGTGGCGGGCGTACTGTTCGCCGTCACGGCGCTCCTGGCGGACCTCTTCGTCCCCGGGCCGGATCTGGCCCTGTACGTCTGCGCGGGCGTCTTCCTCGTCGGGGCCGTCGTCTCGTTCACCCTCAAGACGGGCGCCTCCCGCCACCCCGTCTCCGTGCCCTCCCTGCCGGGGCGGATCCTCGACGGCTGGAAGTACGCCGGAGGCACCCCGCTCGTCCGCGGCCTGATCGTCGGGCTCGCCGGGGTCTCCCTGGCGGGCGGCCTCCTCATCGGCGTTCTGCGGCCCGCCGCCGCCGCGCTGGGCGCCGGGGACGCCGGGTTCGGGATGCTCTTCGCCGCGGTCTTCCTCGGCCTGTCGTCCGGGATGCTCCTCGGCCCGCGCATCCTGCGGGACCTGAGCCGCCGCCGCCTCTTCGGCCTGGCCGTGCCGGCCACCGCCCTGGCCCTCGTCCCCGCCGCGCTGATCCAGGAGCTCGTCGCGGTGTTCGTGCTGGCCGGGCTCGTCGGGTTCGGCGCGGGCGTCGCGGGCGCGACGGCCCAGGTCATCACCACCGAGGAGATCCGCGAGGACCTGCGGGAGCGGACCTCCTCGTACCTGCGCTCGCTCGTCCGCGTCGTGCTCACCGTGAGCGCGGTCGTGGCGCCCGCGGCGGCCGGCGCGCTGGGTCAGCACACCCTCGCCCTCGGCGACGTCTCCTACAGCGTCCAGGGGACCGCGGAGGTGCTGCTCATCGGCGCGCTGGTCACGCTGCTCGCCGGGCTCACCACGTTCCGTCTCGCCGACGACCGGCGCGGCATCCCCCTGAAGGCCGACCTCTATGGTGCGCTTCAGGGCGTGGCCTATGTACCGCCCGCCCCGGGCAAGAAGAAGGAGCGCGGCCTGTTCATCGCCTTCGAAGGCGGTGAGGGCGCGGGCAAGACCACCCAGTCTCGGCTGCTCGCGATCTGGCTGCGCGACAACGGCTTCGACGTGGTGACCACCCGCGAGCCCGGCGCGACCAAGGTCGGGATGCGCCTTCGCGCGATCCTGCTCGACCGCGACACCACCGCGCTGTCCGACCGCGCCGAGTCCCTGCTGTACGCCGCCGACCGGGCCCAGCACGTCGACGCGGTCATCCGGCCCGCGCTCCAGCACGGCTCGGTGGTCATCACCGACCGGTACGTCGACTCCTCCCTGGCCTACCAGGCCTACGGGCGGGAGCAGGCCGTCGAGGAGATCCGGGCCGTCAACGCCTGGGCGACCGGCGACCTCGTCCCGGACCTGACCGTGCTGCTCGACGTGCCCCCGTCCGTCGGACTGAACCGGTTCGCCACACCCGCCGACCGGATCGAGTCCGAGCCGCACGACTTCCACGACAGGGTCCGCCGCGGATTCCGCGCCCTCGCCGACGCAGAACCCGACCGCTACCTCGTCCTGGACGCCTCCGGGGACCAGGACGAGATCACCCGGCAGATCCGAGCCCGCGTCCGCGCGATGCTGCCCGACCCCGTCCCTGCCTCCACCGAGGACATCACCTCGACCTTCCCGGCGATCCGGGACGTCTGACCCGCGCCGACCCGCCCCGGAAGGGCCGCGAGGTGCAATAGCCTGGCGGAATGACGGTGTTCGACGATCTGGTGGGGCAGGGTCCGGTCGTCGCGCAGCTCCAGGCGGCGGTCGCGGCGGCGCGCGCGGGCGCGGGCGGCATGACCCACGCCTGGCTGTTCACCGGGCCGCCCGGCTCGGGCCGCGAGGCCGCCGCCACCGCCTTCGCCGCGGGCCTCCAGTGCACGGCGGAGCCCGCCGGCTGCGGCTACTGCGCCGCCTGCCACCAGGTGCTCGCCGGCACCCACGCGGACCTTGAGGTCGTCCGGCCGCAGGGGCTGTCCTACTCCGTCCGCGAGACCCGCGAGCTCGTGCTGCGCGCCGCCGCCCGGCCGACGGGCGGGCGCTGGCAGATCGTGCTGTTCGAGGACGCCGACCGGGCCACCGAAGCCGCCGCGAACGCACTGCTCAAGGCGATCGAGGAGCCTCCGCCCAAGACGGTGTGGCTGCTGTGCGCCCCCTCCCCGGACGACCTCGTCATGACGATCCGGTCGCGCTGCCGCCTGGTGACCTTGCGCACCCCGTCGGCCGAAGCCGTCACCGGCCTGCTGGTCCAGCGCGACGGGATCGACCCCGAGCTCGCCCGGGTCTGTGCCCAGGCCGCGCAGGGCGACATCGCCCGCGCCCGGCAGCTCGCCGGCGACCCCTCAGTGCGCGGCCGCCGCGGCGACGTCCTCTCCGTGCCCGCCCGGCTCACCGCCGTCGGCCCGGCCGTCATGGCCGCCGAGGCGCTGGTGAAGACCGCGGAGGAGGAGGCCAAGGCGCGCACCGAGGAGCTCAACGAGGCCGAGACCTCCGCGATGCGCCAGGCGCTCGGCGAGTCCGCCAAGGGCCGGATGCCGCGCGGCACCGCGGGCGCGCTGAAGGAGCTGGAGGACCGGCAGAAGTCGCGGGCGACCCGGCTGAAGCGCGACGCCCTCGACCGTGCCCTGCTCGACCTCGCCTCCTTCTACCGCGACGTGCTCTCCCTCCAGTTCGGCGCGTCCGTCCCCCTGGTCAACGGCGACCGCTCCCGCGAACTCACCGACGCGGCCCGGCGGATCGCCCCGGAAGGCACCCTGCGCCGACTGGATTCGATCATGGAATGCCGGGAACGGCTCGCCGCGAACGTCAATCCCTTGCTCGCCGTCGAGGCGATGATGATGGAGCTCCGCACCGGATGACCCGCCCGATACCTTCGGCGGAATCCGCTTTGGTGAGATGATCTGTAGCGTTCCGGGAAGAAGCTCGTTTTCCCGGGAGGTGCGATGCGGCGCGTGCTCACCGCCACGACCGCGGTGGCCGCCGTCACCGCCTGCCTGATCGTCCGGCCCGCGCACGCGGGACCTGCCATACCGGGCGAACGGGAGTTCCTCGTGCTCTACGCCGAGGACACCCCCGTCGGCACGGCCCGCGCCGCGGTACGCGCGGCCGGAGGCACCGTGCTCGAGGAGAACACCGAACTCGGCTACGCCACGGTCCGGACCGCCGACACCGACTTCGTGCCGTCCGTCCTGCGCGCCGAGGCCCTCGCCGGAGTCGCGCCGAACCGGCCCGTCGCCGCGGTGCCCCAGGGCGGCGACCCGAGCGATCTCGCCGCCGGATCCGCGGCCTCCCCAGAGCCGAGCGCGACCGGCGCCCAAGGCCCGGGAAAGCCCGTCGCCGAACGGCAGTGGGACATGCGGCAGATCCAGACGGCGGAGGCCCATGCGGTGACGAAGGGCGACAAACGCGTCCTCGTCGGCGTGATGGACACCGGCATCGACGCCTCCCATCCCGACATCGCGCCCAACTTCGACCGCGCGCTCAGCCGCAACTTCACCACCGACGTGCCCTCGGACGCCAACGGCGTCGAGATCGACGGGCCCTGCTCTACCGAACCCGACCAGTCCTGCGCAGACCCCGCCGACATCGACGAGAACGAGCACGGCACCCACATCGCCTCGACGATCGCGGCTCCCGACGACGGCGTCGGGATCACCGGAGTCGCCCCGAACGTCACCATCGTCAACCTCCGCACCGGCCAGGACTCCGGCCAGTTCTTCCTCAAGCCCACCCTCGACGCCCTCGTCTACGCCGCGGACAACGGCATCGACGTCGTCAACATGTCGTACTACCTCGACCCGTGGGCCTGGAACTGCCCGAACGACCCGGGCGCCACCCTGGAGCAGAAGGCCCAGCAGCGGACCGTCATCCGGGCCGTCAACCGCGCGCTGCGCTACGCCCACGAGAGGGGCGTCACGCTGATCGCGGCGGCCGGCAACGACAAGTCCGACTACACCAAGGTGATCACCGACTCGGGGAGCCCGAACTTCGCCTCGGTCCCCGGCGAGGAGCCCAGGACGCGCGAGGTGCCGCCCTCCTGCGTCTCCCAGCCTTCCGAGGGCCAGCACGTCATCCCCGTCTCCGCCACCGGGATCACCGGGCGCAAGGCCTATTACTCCAGCTTCGGGCTCGGCTACATCAAGCTCGCCGCGCCCGGCGGCGACAAGGTCGACACCCCCGACGGCAAGGTGGACGACGAGATCGGCGTCTGGGCCGCCTACCCCGAGAACGTGGGGAAGGCCGCCGGCACGATCCGCAAGGACGGGACCCCGGCCGTCCCCTACGTGGTGAAGCAGGACAACGCCTACTACGCGTCCTTCCAGGGCACCTCGATGGCCGCGCCGCACGTCGCGGGGGTGGCCGCGCTCATCGTCAGCCGCTTCGGGAAGGCGGACGCGGCCCACGGCGGCCTCACCCTCGACCCGGACGAGGTGAAGAAGCGGCTCCTGTCGAGCGCCGTCGCCCAACCCTGCCCTGACCCGGCCACCTACACCTACACGTGGAACCTGGGCGGCAAGACCAACGCCACCTCCACCCAGACCTGCGAGGGCACCAAGGCCGACAACGGGTTCTTCGGCGCCGGCGTGACCAACGCGCGCAACGCCGTCTCCTGACGAGGGTCGGGCGGGCCAGGGGCTGGGGGAAGGGTCGCCGGTCTGGCCCGCCGCGGGTCCCGCCGTGCGGGCGGCGGGAGTCTCTACTGTTCGATGTCGGCGCGCATGTCGGCGAAGGTGCGCGCGGCGGTCGGGAGATCGCTGTCGGGGAAGAGGGCCACGCCCGCGGTGCCGACGTCGGCCCAGCCGCAGACGACCTGGCCGGTCTCGGCCAGGGAGGCCAGGAAGCACTCCAGGGAGCCGCCGAGCGGGCCCGCCGGGTAGGGCTGCGCCGACGCGCCCTCGGTCCAGCCGATCCGGTCGAGGAGGCCCCGCCAGAGGTGCTCGCGGCGCTCCGAGGTGTCCTCGGGCACGTGGTCGACGGCCACGACCAGCACGGCGTCGTCGGCGGAGCCGCCCGGGGCGGCGAACTGGGCGGCGACGAGGTTCATGCCCGCGGCCATCTCGCCCGGGTCGATCGGGACGTCCGACAGGCCCTGCACCTGGTCCAGCCCGCCCGCAGAGGCGGGCGCCACGACGCGGCGCTCCGCGGGCTGCGAAGGCGAGCCCGCGGTCCCCGACTGCTGGGAATCCGACCGCTCGGTGCGCGACGGGCGGCTCGTCTCGACCCCGGTGTCCCCGACGCTCACCGTGCACCCGCTGAGGACTCCGGCGCTGAGCAGGATCGCGAGGCCTCGTCCGATGTTCATGATCGACTCACTTCCTTGTCTGGAAGAGAGCTTCGCCCGGGAGACGACCTGGAGCCCAGGGGTTCCGGTCCCGTCTGTCTCGGGATCTATGTCATGGGTGGTCGGGATGCCTCGTCATGGGCGGCCACGGCCATCGCCACGAACTCCGCGCTGCGGTGCGCGATCGGACCGTCCGTCCGCCAGGCCACCACGTGCCGCAGCCGCAGCGGAGCGCCCTTCAGCGGCCGGATCGCCACCCCGGGCGACGCGACGGCCGTCGCCTGGCAGAGCGTCACCGCGCCGTGGTCGGCGACGAGGGACCGCGTCATGGGCTGCTCGGTCATCATGTGCCGGACGCGCGGGGTGAATCCGCTCTCCTCGCACGTCGCGTAGATGTACTCGTGCCAGCCGACTCCGTCGGAGGGGGTGAGGACCCAGTCCTCGTCGGCGAGGTCGGCGAGGGAGATCTCGACGGCCGCGGCCAGCCGGTGCTCGGCCGGGACCAGGGCGTGGATCGGCTCGACCGCGATCGACCTGATCTCCACCGACGACGGCACGGGCGGCTCGTACCCCGGGTAGTCGACGAGCGCGGCGGCGTCGAGGCGCTTGGCGGCGAGGAGGTCGAGCAGCAGCCGCGGCGAGTACTCGGTGTGCACGGTGATCGAGGCGTCGGGCTCGGCGAACAGGCGGCGGACGAGCCCGGTGAGCAGCGGCGTCGCGTAGCCGCCGATGCGCAGGGTGGCGCGGTTCTCCGGCGAGGCGGCGCCGGTGATCAGCTCCTCGACGGTGAGCAGCACCGATCGGGCACGGGTCAGAACGAACTGCCCGAAAGGCGTCGGAAGTACGCCGAACCTGCCGCGTTGGAACAGCTGGCCGCCGAGGGACTCCTCGATCCGGTGCAGTTGCGCCGTCAGCGCGGGCTGCGAGACTCCGACGGAGGCGGCGGCCCGGCTGAGGCTGCCGGCGTCGGCGATCGCGCACAGGGTGCGCAGATGCCTGAGCTCCAGCTGCATGACCTGCCCTTCTCCATTAACCTGAAAAATATACACATAAAGGACAGGTACCTAGAGGCGATGACAGAGCGCGACGACAAGGTGATCTACCGTCACTCGGGATATGTACTGACAGATCATCTCCTTGAGGTGCCTCTCGACCACGCCGCACCCGACGGTGAGCGCGTCGCGCTCTTCGCCCGCGAGATCGTCGCCGAAGCCCGCGAGAACGACGGACTGCCCTGGCTCCTCTACCTCCAGGGCGGACCCGGCCACCGGGCCCCCCGCGGCCTCCCCGCCTGGGTGGAGACCGCCGCGCAGGACTACCGCGTCGTCCTCCTCGACCAGCGGGGCACCGGCCGCAGCACCCCCCTCACCCGCCAGACGCTCGCCGACCACCCGGACGCCGCCGCCCGCCTCCGCCTCTTCCGCGCCGACTCCATCGTCAAGGACGCCGAACTGCTGCGCGCGCACCTCACCGGCGGACGGCCCTGGGGCGTCCTCGGGCAGAGCTTCGGCGGATTCTGCGCCGTGACCTACCTCTCGTTCGCCCCCGAAGGGCTCAGTGAGGTCTTCATCACGGGCGGCCTGCCCTCGCTCACCGCGACGGCGGAGGACGTCTACCGGGCCGCCTACCCCAGGGTCCTGGCGCACAACGAACGCTTCTTCGCCCGCTACCCGGGGGACGAGGAGACCGCCCTGCGCGTCGCCGAAATCCTCCGCAAGGACGACGTCCGCCTCCCGTCGGGAGAGCGCCTCACCGTACGCCGCTTCCAGACGGCCGGCCTCGGCTTCGGCACGAAGTCCGAGTTCGACGACCTGCACTACCTCCTGGAGGAGGCCTTCGCGGGCCCGTCCCTGCTGTCGGAGGTGTTCCTCCGCCGCCTCGAAGCCAGGATCTCCTTCGCCGAGTACCCCCTGTACGCCGTCCTCCACGAGTCCATCTACGCGCAGGGCGGCGCGACGGACTGGGCCGCCGACCGCGTCCGCGCCGACTTCCCCGAGTTCGACGGCTCGGCCCCCTTCCGCTTCACCGGCGAGATGATCTACCCCTGGCTCTTCGAAGAGGACTCGGCCCTGGCCCCCCTCCGCGCCGCCGCCCACTCCCTGGCCTCCTTCACCGACTGGCCCCCGCTCTACGACCCCGCCGCCCTCGCCCGCAACACCGTGCCCGTCGCCGCCGCCATCTACGCCGACGACATGTACGTGGACCGCGAAATGTCCCTCACCACCGCCGCGTCCATCGCCGGCCTCACCCCCTGGCTCACCCCCGACCACGCCCACGACGGCCTCCGAGAGTCCCCCAGAGTCCTCACCCACCTCCGCTCCCTCCTCCACCCCTGAACCGAGCCGGAGGCGACGTCCCAGGCCTCTGGAGGCGCGGGCCGACGGCCTGGAAAAGGTCGAGGAACCCTTCGCGATGGGGACGAGGGCCGGACGTGGTGGCCGAGCCGCCGGGCCGGACGCCGTGATGATCCGACGACGGGGGCTCTGTCGCTCGCCTGGGCGAGGACGAACCGCCCGCACGCATCGCGTCGCGGCCGCCGGAGGCGGTCCGGGTGAGGGGGTCAGAGTTCGGTGAGGTGGCCGTTGTCGATGCGGAGGGTTCGGGTGGTCTGGACGGCTTCCAGCATGCGGCGGTCGTGGGTGACCAGGAGGAGGGTGCCCGGGTAGGCGGCGAGGGCTGATTCGAGTTGCTCGATGGCCGCCAGGTCGAGGTGGTTGGTGGGCTCGTCCAGGACGAGGAGGTTGACGCCGCGGGCCTGGAGGAGCGCGAGGGCGGCTCGGGTGCGCTCGCCTGGGGAGAGGGTCGAGGAGGGGCGGGTGACGTGGTCGGCCCTCAGGGCGAACTTGGCGAGGAGGGTGCGGGCGTCGGCGGGGGAGAGGTCGGGCACGTGGACGCGGAAGGCGTCGAGCAGGGGAGCGCCGGTCTCGAAGAGGCGGCGGGCCTGGTCGACCTCGCCGACGACGACGCCGGGGCCGAGGGAGGCGGTGCCCTGGTCAGGGGCGAGGCGGCCCAGCAGGACCGCCAGCAGGGTGGACTTCCCCGCGCCGTTCGGGCCGGTGATGGCGACCTTCTCGGCCCAGCCGATCTCCAGGGTGATCGGCCCGAGGGTGAAGCCGCCGCGGCGCACGACCGCCTCGCGGGCCGTCGCGGTGACCGCGCCGGAGCGCGGGGCGGCCGCGATCTCCATGCGCAGCTCCCACTCCTTGCGCGGTTCGGCGACCTCATCCAGCCGTTCGATCGCGCGCTCGGTCTGCCGGGCCTTGGCGGCCTGCTTCTCGCTGGTCTCCGCGCGGTGCCGCTTGCCGATCTTGTCGTTGTCGGGGGCCTTGCGGCGGGCGTTGCGGACGCCCTTGTCCATCCAGTTGCGCTGCTGGACCGCGCGGTCCTTGAGCGTGCCGAGCTTGTCCGCGTACTCCTCGTACTCCGCGCGGGCATGCCGCCGGGCTATCTCCCGCTCGGCGAGGTAGGCCTCGTAGCCGCCGCCGTAGACGTTGATCTGCCCCTGGTGCAGGTCGAGCTCGACCACGCGGTCGACGGTCCGGGCGAGGAACTCGCGGTCGTGGCTGACCAGCACGGTGGCCGCGCGCAGGCCCTTGACGAACTTCTCCAGGCGCTCCAGGCCGTCGAGGTCGAGGTCGTTGGTGGGCTCGTCGAGCAGGAAGACGTCGTAGCGGCTGAGGAGGAGGCTCGCGAGGCCCGCACGGGCGGCCTGCCCGCCGGACAGCGAGGTCATCTCCTGGTCGAGGCCGACCGACAGGCCCAGGTCGGCGGCGACCTCCTCGGCGCGTTCGTCGAGGTCGGCGCCGCCGAGCGCGAGCCAGCGCTCCAAGGCGACGGCGTACTCCTCGTCGGCGCCCGGCTCGCCCGCGCCGAACCGCTCGGTGGCGGCGTCGAACGCGGCCTGGGCCGCGGCGACACCGGTGCGCCGCGCGAGGAAGTCCCGGATGCTCTCGCCCGGCCTGCGCTCCGGCTCCTGTGGCAGGTACCCGACCGTGGCGTGCCCCGGGTTGACCCGCACCTCGCCTTCTTCGGCGGACACCTCGCCCGCGAGCGTGCGCAGCAGCGTGCTCTTGCCGGCCCCGTTCACCCCGACCAGACCGACGACCTCGCCCGGCGCCACCACAAGGTCCAGCCCCGCGAACAGCGCCCGGCCCCCGTGCCCCGCCGCCAGCCCCTTCACCACGATCGTCGCGCTCATGCCCGGAACGCTACCCGCCCCCCGAACATCCCGCCGACACCCCTGTGAACAACCCCCCACCCCCCGGCCAAGCCCCCAACAGCCCCCAGAAAGCCACCCCCCACCGCACCAAGCCAGCCGGATCCCCCAGCCCACGGGGGTTTTATGGGGGCCGAAGCCCCCTCATACCCCCGACCCCTGGCCAGGAGCCCACTGAGTGGGTCGTGTGGGACTCGAACCCACAACCTACGGATTAAAAGTCCGCCCAACCCCATCCACAGTCATCCACATTCATTCGCTGACCTGCTCCCCAGCCCTCACGCCGTCCACCCCGATCCACCCTCGCCCAGCTCTGTTGTTAGCGCCCCCGTTAGCAACCACCATCCGACCGCGAGCCCATCACGCCCGTCCCGGAGTGCTCGCCCGCGCGAACGGCGAGACGGTGTGACAGGCGGTTTCGCGCGGGTGAGTGCGCCGGCTTGCGGGGGGCTGGGGGCGGCAGCCCCCCGCTTCAAGCTCGATCAACCGACTCATCCCGTCGGCCTCTTCGTCCCGAACGAAGTAACCCAAGATCGTTGCTGGGGCCGGACACACCCCGACCAGCGCCGGAAGTCCGTGAGAGTCCTGGAGGGTCCGCGCTCTTCCCCAGAGGTTGCCACTCATTTGGACACCCACTAGCCTGCGCTGTCCGCCTGAAATCCGTTGATTGTTCGGTGCCAGGTGTCCATGCTGGTGGACCTGGTGAGGAGAAGAGATGGCGCTTGTCAGGAAGGGCTCTCGGGGTATCACGGTTGATGGCCTCGACTATCGCTGGACGGTACGCCGGAAGATGACCTACTGCCAGGGCAGCGAGTGGGGCCCGCTCACTTTTGCCGTGGAGCACTCGGAACGGGTGGGCAGCGTTCTGGCGGTCTCCGTGCCCTGCGCTCACCCGCGGAGTTGGATAGGTGGCCGGTCGATGACGGTGCGGCCGGCTCTTGTCGCCTCGTCCATCCGCACAGCCCTGGCAAGAGGGTGGACCCCGCTCAGACCAGGGTCGGCATTCCATCTCGAACTGGAGGAGCAAGACCTTCCCGATGACGCGGTGTGGTTCATCGCCGCCATCTGATCCGTAGCAAGATCAAGCCCGTCCACGGCCGTGCGGATCAGCACCCTGGCCTGCGCGGAGGTCTCTCGGTGATCCACGCTCGCCCATCGTCGTCCGAGTCCGTTGTTAGCGCGCTGTTAGCAGGACCTGGTTCAGTCGGTGCGCAGTCTCTCGCGCTGCGGGTCGTAGCAGATCAGACCCAGCTCGGAAGCAAGCCGAGCCGCAAAGGTCGCGGCTTCTATCCCCTGGCCCCAGGTGAAGGTCAGATAGGCGACGGAGCCACTCGCTGACTCGATCGCAGGAGCCGATGACCATGCTCCGCTCTCGTCGGGCAAGTGCTCCAAAAGCCGCTCCATGAACAACTGAATCAGTGGAGTGGGAGGGTCCTCGTCGTTGAGCTCCATGACCTCCATGTGTGCGTCGTAGATGACGCCTGCCGAATGATCATTTGGAGGTGTCTCGCCTTCCCAGATCGCAAGGTCGTAGCTCATGCCGGAATGATCTCAGAACGCGACAAGCCTCGGAGGTGATCAGAGGTCCGGTTCCGGGTGCCCTGAGCCAGGACTTCGTGGACAGCGCGGATGACGGGAATTGAACCCGCGTGGTCAGCTTGGGAATCTCCTGGACCTACCGCCCTCCACGCCCTGACCAGCATGATCGACATACCACCCGTGATCCCTACCGCCCCTTAATCACCTCGCCTAATCGCCCGAGCTTCTCCGCTGTGCCCTGTCGGTACTCGACCTTGCTCCTCTACCCGTTGCCCATTCCCTCGACTACCCGACACGGCCGCAGCATCGTTCCGGAGGGCTTGACCGCGCGAACGGCGAGACGGTGCGACAGAGGGATTCGCGCGGGCGAGTCCTCCGGTCGGCGGGGGGCTGGGGGCGGCATGCCCCCGCTTCGAGCTCGATCAACCGAATCATCCCTCGGCCTCTTCTCCCGAACGAAGCGATGCAGGATCGCTACCGCACCCATCGCGGCTCTGACCAGGGCGGGGATTCCTCAGCCGTACGTTGGGATCCGTGTCTGTCCCCCTACGTTGTCACCCAGTTCGTCACTCCGGGGAACCGATCGGCGGCTGAGCGGGCGGGTGCGGGTGTCGCGTCGATCGGAGAATCACGGGCCAAAGGGGATCTCCTCCCTGGTACCCCGGCCGAACATCGAGAATCTCGGTTGTTCTGTCGGCGGCGCTGGTTAGCGTTGAGGTTCTGGCTTCGAACTTCCAGGGGCATCATGAGCGAACCGACGGCATGGCTGGCACTGACGGTCTCCGGCAAGCGAGAGCACGGAGGAAACGACGGATACCCGGACGTACCCAACAAGTCGTACCGCTGGGACAGCACCGTCCCTCACTCGGCCGTGGTAGCGCCTGGCGATGTGATCGCGCTCTGGGACAAGCACACCCTGCTGGGTGTCTCGGTGATCGAAGAGATTCTGACCAAGCAGGTGCAGAAACCGATCTACAAGTGCCCCGGCTGCGGGAACTCCAGCATCAAGACCCGCGGTGTGCAACAGCCCACCTACCGCTGCTATGGATGCAAGCACGAGTTCGACATCGCGATCCGCCAGGACAAAGAGGTCACCTCCTACGCCTCCCAGCACGAAGCGGCATGGATAGACCTTCCGGGCATCCTGTCCGGCAGCGAACTACGGCAACTGTGCCTCATCCCCGGAACCCAGCACAGCTTCCGCAAGCTCAACTGGCCAGCCTTTACCGAGGCGATAGACCAACGCACCGGACAGCTCGCACTACCCCTGCT
>NZ_BAAGPQ010000002.1:1341269-1362689 GCF_054783995.1 Actinocorallia aurea | reverse complement strand
TCCGCATCGGCCAAGCCGAGTTCCGCCGGCGTCTCCTCCAACTACACGGAGACACCTGCGCCTTCACAGGACCGGCTCCGACATCCGTGCTGGAAGCCGCACACCTTTACAGCTACGCGGACCACGCAGCGCACCACACCCACGGCGGCCTTCTCATGCGCCGCGACATCCACCGCCTCTTCGACCTGGGTCAACTGGCGATCCACCCGAACACCCAGACGATCGACGTAGCACACACCCTCGCAGACTTCTCCGAATACACACGCCTCCACGGAACGACAATTCACGCACCCCTCACCCCGGACCACATCAAATGGCTAAGCGAGCACTGGAAAACCCACCGCTCAACGTCTGCCCAAGATCACCTTGGGAAAGGACAACTAAGTGATCTCCAGCCCGGACCTACGGATTAAAAGCTAATCGAATGCCGTCCACGGCCCTCCACACCCGTGTTCTGACCAGCTACCGAGCTGCCTTAGGTGAGGCTAGGAGACGCCTATGACAATCCTCCGTCTGTCGCTGGACGGCCAGCTTGGGAATCTCCTGGATCTGCCGACCTCTACGTCCTGACCAGTATGACCGACATCTCGCAAGTGACCTCTATCGCCCCTTGGTCACCCTGCTTAGTTGCCCCAGGATTCCCCGCTGTGACCTACCGATACTCGACCTTGTTCCTCTGTCGATTGCCCATCCTCAGGTACCCGACACGGCCACAGCATCGTTCCGGAGGGCTTGACCGCGCGGTCGGCGAGACTGTGTGACAGAGGGAAGCACGCGGTCGAGTTCTCCGGCCTGGCGGGGGCTGGGGGTCGCGAGACCCCCGCTTCGAGCTTGCTAAGCCTACTGATGTCCGGCCGGTCTTTTATTACGAACGATATTCACAAAAATCGATCTGTATTGACCTGCACTACCAGTCATTCCCACTTCAGTGGAATCCCTTGTTGTGGCAACTGAACCGGACTGTAGTGACCATTATGCCGAGCATTGGAAGTGGTACGCCAGTCGATTATCCAGCATTCGCGAATCTTGGAAACCTCTGTAACAAAAAGGGTCTTAAATTAGCCGGAGTGGTCAAGGTTGCGGCTATTGCTCCACTGAAAATCGAACCAGCTTCTAAAAAATTCTATCGAGTCTTCAGAAAGGGGGTCGCCATGCTTAGCGTAGATGAATCTTTTGTTTTGCTCGTGCAGGGTCCACGAGTTTTGATTTACATGCCAGGAAAAATATCCGAAAAACAAATGCCCCTCGTTTATGAGGAAGGCGCGAATCATTGGGAGGTCTGAATACCCCTTCCACGAAATAGAAATAGGGCGGGCGCTAGAGGTAACTCGTCTTCTTATTGAAGACAGTAGTGCCCGGCTTGCCGCGATCTGCTCCTGTGCCCCATCCCCTAGTAGCCGCACGTTCGGTGACTCGGGGTCTATCAGGAGAACCCGGATATCCCAGTTCCCGCGGGGGATATACATTCGCGTTAGCTGATCAAGGTAGTGCATAGTCGACTGGCCGGTTAGAACGATTATTCGCGCAATATTTGGTTCGGCCGGAGTCTGTTGTTTTGCCTCTTCTAGAATTGAAGTAACCCGAGTCTCAATCCCCTCTGGAGCCATATTTGGGACGCCGTGATATTCGGATGGGACGATATATTCAAGCCTTGATACAAAAGGCTCTCTTGTCATCCCTATTCTGATACCAATAAGGAGTGATGCAATAATTAGGAGGGGGGTCCTAATTTCTCCTAGAAGCTCGGCCCAGGCGCCTAGCTTTAGTTGCCACTCCTTTGGAGTCAGTGCCAAAATGGCCAAGATTGCACCACTGGCGAAAAGTCCTTGCCGTGCGAGACGTGACACGAATCTACTGGATCCCCGCCACCTGGCGAGCCAGCTGGGTCCGCGCGTTGCCACCATGGGCCGATGGTAGGTCGGTGACGCTTCCTGTGTGATGTTTTCTGACATCCACACCCCGATTCCAGCAAACTAGTGACATGGGTGAATGGTGATCAATTTCGCCATTTCGGTAGCCCAGGTCATCAGTGTCCGATAGGTGCTACTTTGGCGCAAGGGCGTCTGGGGCGCAGCCGACCGTTTGGGCCGGGATCGGCCCGGAGCGGCCGCACGCCCGGCCCAAACGGTCGGCTCCGGTCGCGGAGCGGGCGGCTTGAAACCGTAGAGAAAGTTCTCACTCAGGCTGTTGCCCGTGGTCTGGCGTGGCTCTGAGGTGCTGGTCAGGCTGTGAGGCGCTGCAAGGCTCGGCGGGTTTGTTCGGCGAGGCTGACGGCGGCGCCGTGGCGGTTGTCGACGGTGATGTGGGTGCTTGGAGGGCTGTCGTCGGTGTTGAGGGCGCTGGTGTACTCGTCCCAGTTGGCGAGTTTCCAGCCGTCGCGGGGGGCGTCTCGGTGCTCTAGGTGGTCGTGCATGGTGTCGGGGTCGGACTGGACCCAGATGGCGGTGACGTCGCAGCCGTAGGCGGCGGACTGGTTGGTCAAGCGGGCCAGCCAGGATGGGTCCTGGAGTTCTTCGAGGAACGGGGCTGCGAGGATGAGCGGGATGCCGGCCTCGACGTTGGTGCGGGCTGCGCTCAGGAGGCATTGGTACTCGACGGGGCGGACCTCGGTGGCGTAGAGGGCGGTGCGGCGGTCGTGGGGGTCGCCTCCGAGTGAGGTGAGGAGGCGTTCGGTCATGCGGCGGGTGAGGGCGTCTTTGTCGAGGATGGTCCAGCCTGTCAGGTCGGACAGGAAGCGGGCGAACTCGGTCTTGCCGGAACCTGCGTAGCCGCCGACCAAGGCGGCGGGCTGCAAACTGACCTACAAGCGGAACCGGCTGCGCTGGTCGCTGGAAGCCATCCCGCTCGTGTCGGCTCCGTCCGGGGCGACCTCCTACCGGCAGCGGCGCAAGCTCCGGACGGTGCCGGTGAACAAGGCTCCGGGCCTGGGCCTGCCGCGACCGTCCGCGCTCGGATGGCGGGTCCGTATCCGCTTGAACGACGGTCAGCATCCCGCCGACTACCAAGCCGCCGCCGAACGCCTCGCGCATGCCTGGCGCGTCCACTCCGTCCGCGTTCTCGCGGACAAGCCGGGCCGCGTCGTCCTGGTCGTCAACCGGGTCGATCCTCTCGCCGACGTGTCGGCCTCGCCTGAGACCGGGGAGTTGCTGACGGTGCGGCCGGGGATGCTGGAGACCGGGACGCCCTGGGTCATGGACTTGAAGGTCATGCCGCACTGGCTCAACGCCGGCGCAACTCAGTCGGGGAAGTCCACTCTCGTCAACGCCATCATCCGGGGCCTCGCGCCGCAACCGGTCGCGCTCGTCGGCTTCGACCTCAAGGGCGGCGTGGAACTCACCCCCTACGCGCCTCGGCTGTCCGCGCTGGCGACGACGCGGGCTAACTCGGTCGCACTCCTCGACGGTCTGGTCTCGATCCTGGAAGACCGCATGACCCTCTGCCGGACCGCCGGTGCCCGCAATGTCTGGCAGCTACCCGAGAACCTGCGACCGATCCCGGTCGTGATCCTGGTCGATGAGGTCGCTGAGCTGTTCCTCATGGCGGACAAGTCCGAGAAGGACGAAGTCGCCAGGACCGCAACCGGGCTCCTGCGGGTGGCGCAGCTCGGTCGGGCGTTCGCTGTCTACCTGATCGTGTCCGGGCAGCGCATCGGCTCCGACCTCGGACCGGGCGTGACCGCGCTCCGCTCACAGTTGTCCGGGCGGGTCTGTCACCGGGTGAACGATCCGGAGACGGCGAACATGACCCTCGGCGACCTCGACCCGGCCGCACTCGACGCCGCACGCGCCATTCCCGCCGAGACTCCCGGGGTCGCCATCGTCGCCGGACAGGACGGCACCTGGAGCCGCGCCCGCTCGGTTCTGGTCACTGAAGACGAAGCAGAGCAGGCGGCCAAGGACTTTGCCCACCTCGCCCCGTCCTGGTCTGACCTGACCCGCTCCTTCACCGCGCCGCGCACGGTGCCGGAGTCCCGCGCCGCGTAGCGCCTCCTCCCAACGGTCGGCGCGACCTCTTCGCGCCAGGTCCCTACCCGACCCATGCCACGAACCGGAGACCACGATGCCCAAGTCCGTCAGCCGCCCGAACCCCGCCCGGTCGCTCGATCCGGTCATCATCACCACCGACCTCGTCACCGGCCGCCCTCTCGCCCGCTGCTCCCGCTGCGCCGAGTCCGCGACCGCCGACGCCGAGACCTGGGTGATCACCTGGGCTGACGACCACACCTGCGACGCCGAGATGGTCGCGCTCCTGGCCGTCCTCGACCGGCGGGCCGCGTGATGGGATCGCGCGTCCTGGCGTTCGTCGCCGACTCCGGCCCCGTCCTCGTCCTGGCCGTCATCGCCGCGGCCGGCTCCTTCACCCACATCCGCGACACCGCAGAAGAGCACGGACAGCACGGGTGGATGGCCTGGGCCATCGCCGTATGCATCGACCTCACCTGCGTCATGGCGGCCGGGGAACGTCAGAGGGACGCCCGGACCGGACGCGACGTCGGCCCGTTCTCCTGGCCGAACCTCGTCCTGTTCGGCGGCATCCTGCTCTCCCTCGGCGCCAACCTCGCCCCAGCCGAACCCACCGCCTGGGGATGGATCACCGCAGGCACACCCGCAGGGGCCTTCCTCGTCGCCGTCTCCATGCTCGAACGGCGCGCCGGTGCCCGTCCTTCTCGGGACGAATCCGAACTGGCCGGTCCTCCCCAGTCCTGGGTCCGTCCCGACGAGGACGATCCGTCCTTGCCGTCCGTCGTGCAGGCTCTGGCCGTCCCGGCGATCGTCCCTGCTGAGAACCCGAGCGCTGAATCCGACGACGGCGACCCGGTGATCGGTCCAGCTCCGCAACTTCTCGCCTTCGCTCGACGCGTCGCCGACGAACACGCCTCGACGCATGGCAAGCCCATCACCCGCGATGCGCTTCGCGCCCGGCTCGGCGTGTCCAACCGGCTCGCCTCTGACCTGCTCCGCCATCTGCGCACTACCACCGCCTGAGGAGATCACTCATGACCGGCAAGCAACTGCTGTCCGCCGACCTGATGCGCCGTCTCAACACCATCCGCGGCCTGCGCCAGTTCGCCGACTGGCTGGAGGACAACCCCGCCGCCCCCATCGACGGCCACTGCTTCGACCTCCTGGTCTTCATCCACGACACCGACCACGCCACCGGACCCGCCCAAATGCGGCACCTGTCCACCGCCCTCGGTCTGCCCGTGGAAGAGCGCACCTACGGCGGCCACCTCCTCATCACCACCCACTTCTCCGGCCTCCGCTACCAGATTTGCCACGTCCCCAGCCTCGCCACCCCCGACCCGGCCTCATGAGCACTCCGGCACCCGCTGAGCCCTCGCCGCGGCCCTTCGGCGGCCGTGACCGCTGCTGCGACTGCGGCGGGGCCGGCCTCACCAGCGAGGGAGACACCTGCCCCCTCTGCCACGGACACGGCAACACCTGACCCCCGGGAGAACCCATGCTCCGCCGCACCGGATACCTCCTCGCCGTCCTCGTCCTCCTCCTCTTCGTCCTCCGACACCCCACCGGCGCCGCAGAAACCGCCCTGGCCATCGGCCGCGCCCTGGCCGGCCTCGCCGACGCCGTCGCCGTCTTCACCCGCGCCCTCTAGCCCGCTCGCGCTGCTCCACCCCTGCTGCTCGCCCTGGAGGACTTCACCGCGTGAACCCCGCCGACATCACCCCCACCGTTTCCCGCACCCTCGCCGACCGGGCCACCCGCGCCGACTACGGACGCTGGGCCACGCAGGTCAAGCACACCGGAGGATGCGCACAACCCGTGCACCTGCGCGGACGGGTGACCCACCTCGACGCGGCCACCGGTGAAGTCCTCCGCCACTACTCGACCTCGACCGAACCGGACGGCGTCTTGCGGGTCGCCTGCAAGACGCGGCGGGCCTCTCGCTGCCCTGCCTGTGCTGAGGTCTACCGGGCCGACACCTACCAACTCGTCCGTGCCGGACTCGTCGGCGGCAAGGGCGTGCCAGACACCGTGACGGGGCATCCGGCGGCGTTCGTGACGCTGACGGCGCCGTCCTTCGGCCCCGTTCACACGACCCGGAAGACCAGGACTGGAAAGACCTCGCCCTGCCATCCTCGGCGTAACAGTGGGACCTGTCCGCACGGCAACGCCTTGGGCTGCGGGGAACACCACCACCTTGACGATCCGCGCTTGGGCGAACCGCTCTGCCCCGACTGCTACGACTACACCGGCCACGTCCTGTTCAACGCGCTCGCGCCCGAACTGTGGCGACGCTTCACCCTCGCGCTCCGTCGACGCCTGGCCAAGACCGCGGGCCTGACGCTGACCGAGTCGAAGACGTCGGCGGTGGTGTCGTTCGCCAAGGTCGCCGAGTACCAGCGGCGCGGCCTCGTCCACTTCCACGCCGTCATCCGCCTCGACGGACCAGACGGCCCCACCTCCGCCCCACCCGCCTGGGCCACCTTCGACGTCCTGGCCGACGCCGTCCAGCACGCGGCTGGAGCGGTCCGGGCATCGTGTCCGGCTGCTGACGGCTTGGGTCCGCGGGCGTTCGCTTGGGGGCTACAACTCGACATCCGGCCTATCAACGCCTCCGGTGAGCTGACGGATCAGGCTGTGGCCGGCTACATCGCCAAGTACGCCACCAAAGCCGCCGAATGTGTCGGGACCGTCGACCGGCGGATCTCCCCGGGAACCGACCTCGACGCGCTCGACCTGCGGGCCCACCCCCGGCGGCTGATCGCCGAATGCCTCCGCCTTGGCGCGTTGCCGGGGCTGGAGGATCTGCGGCTGGGGGAGTGGGCTCACATGCTCGGGTTCCGCGGCCACTTCTCCACCAAGAGCCGCCGGTACTCGACCACCCTCGGGGCCCTGCGCGAAGCACGCGCCGAACACCAACGCCAGCAAACCGACGAAGTCACGACCGGACGACTGCCTCTCTTCGCAGAAGACACGGTTCTCGTGATCCGCGACTGGCGCATGGTCGGCCGCGGCCACACCCCCGGCGAACTCCTCCTGTCCGCCGCGCTCTGCGGCCAGACGCTCCCGTCTGCCCTGCATCCGATCGGAAGGAACACCACTTGACCAAGCTGCTGCTCACCGTCCCCGAAGCGGCCTCGGCCCTCGGCATCTCCCGCAGCAAGCTCTACCAACTCCTCACCACCGGAACCGTCCGCTCCATCCGCATCGACGGCTCCCGACGCATCCCCCTCGCCGCCCTGAACGCCTACGTCGACCACCTCATGGAAGAGGCCGCCTGATGCCGCGAAAGACCGCTCTCGCCGCTCCCGACCTCAACGAGGACAAGCTCGAGACGGGCCGAAAGAAAGTCGCGGGGAGGAAGGGACAGGGCGCCTCCAAGCTCCGCGACGGCGTCATGAAGCGCGGGTCCACCTGGTACTACGTGATCCGCGTCAAGGACCCTGAGACCGGAGTGTCCAAGCCGAAGTGGGTGGGCGGCCACCTTACCGAGGAAGACGCGAAGGAAGCCCGGGATGAGGCCAGGGTCAGCGCTCGACGCGGGGAGTACGTGGAGCGGGGCGCGATCACGGTCGGGGACTACCTGGACGAATGGCTTCTGGCGCACGCGATGCAGGTCAAGCCGCGGACCCTCGACGACTATCAGCGCCTCGTCCGCCTCTACATCAAGCCGCGGCTCGGCGGGATGCGGCTGCAAGCCGTCCGGCCCATGACGGTGACCAAGTTCTACCGGGACCTCCTGGTCTCCGGCGGGAGGAACGGCGGGGCCCTGTCCAAGCGGACCGTCCAGTACGTCCACGCCGTACTGTGCCGCGCGTTCAAGGACGCCGTGGAGGTCGACCAGCTCATCACCTTCAACCCAGTCATGCGGGCCAAGAAGCCGCGGCACCGGTACGCCGAACCCGGCACCGTGTGGACTCCCGCGCAGCTCCGGATCTTCCTCGGGACCGCGCGTGATCACCGCCTGTTCGCGTTCTTCCACCTGGCGGCCTTCACCGGGGCCCGGCGGGGTGAGCTGCTGAATCTGCGCTGGTCGGATCTCGACCTCGACGGGGCCGTCCTCACGGTCTCGGGGTCGGTGGGCGTGATCGCGGGTCAGCGCGTCGTCGGCACGACCAAGAGCGGACGGCGCCGCGTCGTCAGCCTCGACGCCGGTACGGTCGCCGTTCTCAGGGCGCACAAGGAACGGCAGGAAGCTGAGGCGGCCACGGTCGGGGAGGACTGGAAGGGCCCGAAGGACGGGCACGTTTTCGCGACCGCGTGGGGTGAGCCGATCTACCCCGACACTGTGACCGGGCTCATGAGGCAGCTCATCGGGCGGCACAATCAGGGCCAGATAGAGGCGGGGCGGCCGGATGGGGAGCTTCCGTCGGCTCAGCTTCACGATCTCCGGCACATCCACGCCACGACGCTTCTGCTCGCCGGGGTGCCGGTGCACATCGTGGCCGCGCGGCTCGGGCACGCGGACCCGGCGATCACGCTTCGGGTCTACGCGCACGTGATCCGGTCCGCCGAGAGCAAGGCCGCGGACGTGTTCGCGGGGGAGGTCGGAGACGCCTGTTAGCAGGACCGTTAGCAAACGCCCCTCGGACGGCTGCGTCCGAGGGGCGTTTTGGCTGGTGGGTCGTGTGGGACTCGAACCCACAACCTACGGATTAAAAGTCCGGAGCTCTGCCATTGAGCTAACGACCCGTCGAGCATCATACCGATGTCGCCTCGGTCGGTGGCAGTGGATTGTTGTGGAGGCGGCGCGGGGGTGGGGGCGGCCCCCGCGCCGCGGGGGTGGGGTCAGGCTTTGAGGGCTGCCAGGGAGGCGGCGACGCTGGCTTCGGTGGCCTCTTTGGTGATGCCCGCCGAGTGGAGAGGGCCGGAGCCGTCCTCGACTTCGAGGAGGGCGAGGAGGATGTGCTCGGTGCCGATGTAGTTGTGGCCGAGCCTGAGGGCCTCGCGGAACGTGAGCTCCAGGACCTTCTTGGACTGGGCGTCGTAGGGGATGAGTTCGGGGACGTCCGGGACGGTCGGGGGAAGGGCGGCCACGAGGGCGGTGCGCAAGGCGTCGGGTGTGACGCCCTGGTCGGTGAACGCCTTGGCCGCGAGGGTCTGCGGCTCGGCCAGGAGTCCGAGGGCCAGGTGCGCGGGGAGCATCTCGGCGTTGCCTGCGCGGTGCGCCTCGTTCATGGCGGCCATCAGGGAGCTCTTGGCGCGGGGGGTGAACCGCTCGAAGCCCTGGCTGAGGTCGAGTGGCTCGTCGTCGGGCTTGGTCACGAACCGCTTCTGCGCCGCCTGCTTGCTGACGCCCATGCTGCGGCCGATCTCCGTCCAGGACGCCCCGGAGCGGCGGGCCTGGTCGACGAAGTGGCCGATGAGGTGATCGGCGATGTCGCCGAGGTGCTCGCCCGCGATGACGGCGCTGCGGAGCTGTTCGAGCTCGCCGACGTCGACCTTCTTGATCGCGGAGATCAGGTCGTCGAGGCGGACGGGGTACTCGATCTGCACGGGTTCGTTCTCGCTCATATCGTCAACCATAGGTTGACGAAGGAGAGTCGTCAACCCAAGGTTGACGGTGCGATTCGTATGGGAACCGTCAGGGCAGGCCCTGGGGGTGATCATGCCGGGATTGCACGGAAGATGCCCGGGGTAGAGCGGCACTGACGGACTCGCGGGGGGAGCACGGCAATGGTGCGAGCACGGGTCGCGGAGCTCATGGGCAGGGCCAGACGCGATCTGGAGGAACTTGTCGCGTTCCGGTCCGTGGCCGACGCCCGGCAGTTCCCCGAAGAGGAGTGCCTGGAGGCCGCCCGCTGGACGGCCGACGCCTTCACCGAGGCGGGGGTGCCGTGCAAGCTCCGCGAGACGCCCGACGGAAGCCACGCCGTCGTAGGGCATCGCCCGGGGCCGGAGGGGGCGCCGACCGTCCTTCTGTACGCCCACTACGACGTCCAGCCGCCCGGCGAAGGGTGGACGTCGGATCCGTGGCGGCTGACGGAGCGGGAAGGCCGCTGGTACGGGCGGGGCGCCGCCGACTGCAAAGGCAACCTGGTCATGCACCTGACCGCCTTGCGCGCCGTGGAACCCGCCGTGGGCGTCAAGGTGGTCATCGAGGGAAGCGAAGAGCAGGGCACGGGCGGCCTAGAGCAGCTGCTCGCCTATGACCCCGAGTTGTTCGAGGCGGACGCCATCGTCATCGCCGACACAGGCAACGCCGCCGTGGGAGTCCCCACCTTCACGACCAGCCTTCGCGGCCGCGCGGGCCTCGTCGTCACGGTGACGACGATGGAGAGCGCCCTGCATTCCGGGACCGTCGGCGGGGCCGCGCCCGACGCGCTCGCCGCGCTCATCCACATGCTGGGGACGCTCCGCGACGCCGCGGGCAACACCACGATCCGCGGGCTGAAGGCCGACCAGCGCTGGCAGGGCGCGCCCTACCCGATGGAGCGCTTCCGCAAGGACGCGGGCATCCTCGACGGCGTCGGGGTCGCCGGCACCGGGACCGTCTCGGACATGCTGTGGGCCAGGCCCGCGCTCACCGTGCTCGGCATCGACTGCCCACCCGTCGTCGGCTCCACCGCGTCGGTCCAGGCCACCGCCCGCGCCCGCCTCAACCTGCGGGTCCCGCCCGGCATCGACCCCGCCGCGGCCTGCGACGCGCTGGTCGCGCACCTCCACGCGGCGGCGCCGTGGCACGCCCGGGTGGAGATCGAGTCCGAAGGGATCGGCAGCGCCTTCCTCGCGCGTACCGGGGGCCGCGCCTACACGACGATGACGGCGGCGCTTTGCGAGGCGTATGGCAAGAAGGTCGTCACGATGGGGGACGGAGCGTCCATCCCTCTGTGCCCGGCCTTGCACCAGACGTTCCCGAAGGCGGAGATCATGCTCATAGGCGTGGAGGAGCCTGCGGCCCGCATCCACGCGCCCGACGAGAGCGTCGACCCGTCGGAGATCGAGAGGCTGGCCGTCGCCGAGGCGCTCTTCCTGCTCGACTACACCTGAAAGAGCGCCTTCGGCGGACGGACTCGGACTCAGTTCGCGTGCAGCGCCTCGTTCAGGCCGCCCCACGTGCCCGTCCGGGGGACGACCTCGACCGCGCCGGACTGCGAGTTGCGGCGGAACAGGAGGCCGTTCGCGCCCGACAGCTCCAGCGCCTTGACGACCTTGCCGTCCGGCAGGGTCACCCGGGTTCCGGCAGTGACGTACAGGCCCGCCTCGACGACGGTCTCGTCGCCGAGCGAGATGCCGACGCCGGAGTTGGCGCCCAGCAGGCAGCGCTCGCCGAGCGAGATGACCTGCTTGCCGCCGCCCGACAGGGTGCCCATGATCGACGCGCCGCCGCCCACGTCGCTGCCGTCGCCGACGACGACCCCGGCGCTGATCCGGCCCTCGACCATGGACGCGCCGAGCGTCCCCGCGTTGAAGTTGACGAAGCCCTCGTGCATGACGGTCGTGCCGGAAGCCAGGTGGGCGCCCAGGCGGACCCTGTCCGCGTCGGCGATGCGCACCCCGGACGGGGCGACGTAATCCGTCATCCGGGGGAACTTGTCGATGCCGTAGACGGACAGGTGCCCGCCCTCGGCGCGCACAGCCAGCCGGGCGGCTTCGAGCCGGCCGGGAAGGACCGGCCCGGCGGACGTCCAGGCGACGTTCGCCAGGAGCCCGAAGATGCCGTCCAGGTTGAGGCCGTGCGGCCGGACGAGGCGGGCGCTCAGCAGGTGCAGGCGCAGGAACACGTCGTAAGCGTCGACGGGGGCGTCGGCCAGCGACGCGATGACGGTGCGCACCGCGACGACCTTCACCCCGCGCCGCGCGTCCGTCCGGACGGCCGCGGCGAGGTCGCCCGCCTCGGCGTCGTCCAGGACGACGGTCCCTGCCGACCCGGAGGGCTCGGCGAGAGCGGGGGCCGGGAACCAGGTGTCGAGCACGGTCCCGTCTTCGGCGATGGTGGCAAGACCGACGGCTTCGGCGCCGGAGGAAGTTACAGAGCTCACGGGCACAGAGTAGTGAACTCCGGCGACGGGCAAGGCCCCGGTACGTCTTAGCCCCGGTAGGCGGACAGCCCGGTGATCGCCTCACCCAGCACGAGCGTGTGGATCTCCTGGGTGCCCTCATAGGTGAGGACGGATTCCAAATTGTTGGCGTGCCGCAGGACGGGGTACTCCAGCGTGACGCCGTTCGCGCCCAGGATCGTCCGGGCCTGCCGGGCGACGTCCAGGGCGGCCCGGACGTTGGCGAGCTTCCCGAACGAGATCTGCTGCGGGGTGACCTTCCCCGCGTCCTTGAGGCGGCCGATGTGGAGCGCGGTGAGCCCGGCCTGACCCAGGGCCACCTCCATCCACGCGAGCTTCTCCTGGGTCAGCTGGAAGCCCGCGATGGGCCGTCCGAACTGCTCGCGGGAACCGGCGTAGTCGACCGCGGCCTCGTAACAGGCCCGTCCGGCGCCGACCGAGCCGAACACGATGCCGAAACGGGCCTCGGAAAGGCAGCCGAGCGGCGCCTTCAGACCCTTGGCCCCGGGCAGGAGCGCGTCGGCGGGCAGCCGGACGTCGTCGAAGGCCAGCTCCGAGGTGACGGAGGCGCGCAGCGACAGCTTCCGCTTGATGTCCGACCTGGTGAGGCCAGGGGTGTCCGCAGGAACGAGGAACCCGTTGACGCCCTCCTCGGTGCGCGCCCAGACGACGGCGACGTCGGCGACGGAGCCGTTGGTGATCCACATCTTGGCGCCGTTCAGGATCCAGTCGGAGCCGTCGCGGCGCGCGCGGGTGCGCATCGATCCGGGGTCGGAGCCGTGGTCGGGCTCGGTCAGGCCGAAGCAGCCGATCAGCTCGCCCGCGGCCATGCCGGGCAGCCACCTCTGCTTCTGCTCCTCCGAGCCGTACTTGTGGATCGCCGCCATCGCCAAGGAGCCTTGGACGGAGACGAACGAGCGCAGCCCACTGTCGGCGGCCTCCAACTCCCTGCACGCGATCCCGTACGAGACGGCGTTGGACCCGGCGCAGCCGTACCCCTGAAGGTGCATCCCGAAGAGCCCGAGGCGCCCCATGGCCTTGGCGAGGTCGCGTACGGGGAGGGTCCCGCTTTCGAACCACTCGGCGATGTAGGGGTCGATGGCTTCGTTCCGGAAGGCCCGTACGGTGTCGCGAACGAGTCGTTCGTCCTCGGAGAGCTGGTCGTCTACCCGCAGTACGTCCATGGCGTTACCTCCCGGAGTGTGGCGACCGCGAGCTTACTCAGGGCACCGTCTCAGGGTGCGGTCAGGGACCGCCCCGGATGTGGCCGGGGGCGCTCAGCGGGCACTCTTGGGATATGACCGCGATATACCGCAAGACGGACAACAAGATGCTCGCCGGGATCTGCGCCACGATCGCCGACCGGACCAACCTCGACCTGAACGTCACCCGCCTGGCCGTCGCCGGCGTCTCCGTCGTCGGCGCGACCGTCGGCTTCGGCTTCGCCGTCCCCGTCCTCTACGTCCTCGCCTGGATCCTCGTCCCGGCGCAGGGCGAGGACGCCTCGATCGCCCAGCGCTGGTTCAACAAGCCCCAGGTGCAGGACGCGATGAACAAGGCGTCCGACGCCCTCGGCAAGAACGACCCGCTCAGCAAGAAGAAGGAGCAGTGACCTTCGCCGCGGGGGCGGCCGGGCCGAGCACGACGCCCAGGACGTCCCCGCGCACCCTCGTCCACACGAGGGCCAGGATCGCGGCCGTGGACAGCCCCGCCATTCCGGCGAGCGCGACCACGGTCTGCGGTCCGATCACCTGCGCCAGCGCCCCGCCGACGAGGATGCCGAGCCCCTGGCCGGCCAGGATCCCCGACTGGGCGAGCCCGAACGCCCGCCCCCGGCCTTCCGGGGGCACCGCCGAGACGAACGCGGTGTTCGCCGCCACCTGGTAGGCGCTGCCGACCCCGGACAGGGCCCAGAGGGAGACCGTCACAGGGAAGGCCGGATCCAGCGCGCAGACGACGAGCGGGGCGCAGGCCAGTATCGACATCCACCCCATCGCCTTGATCCGCCCCGTGGGCCGCACGAACCGCGAGAAGAAGAAGCTCCCCGCGACCATCCCCGTGGGCATCGCGGCCATCAGGACGCCGACGTAGAGCGGGTCCTGCCCGAACGTCGCCCCGTAAGGCGCGGCAAGGCCCTCGGGGACCGTGTAGAACGAGCACAGCCACGCGAAGCTGACGAGGCTGCGCAGGGTGCGGTCGCCGAACACCATCCTGGCGCCCTCCCGGGTACCGCCCCACAGGCGCAGCCGCGCCCGTGTGCGCGCGGGCGCCGGGCGGTGCCGCAGGCCGATCAGAACGGCCGCCGACACCAGGAACGTCAACGCGTTGACGACCAGCGCCTCCCGCGTCCCGACGAACGCCACGAGGGCGGCCCCCGCGACGAACCCGAGCATCTGGCACGCCTGGTGGGTGATGTTGGTGATCGCCGCTCCGAGGACGTACTTGTCGCCTTCGAGGATGTCCGGGAGGAGGGCCGCCCGGGCGGCGGAGAAGGGCGAGGCCATGAGGATCGTCAGGAAGATGAGCGCGCACAGGCCCGCGAAGGGCATCCCGTCCACCGCCATCAGGCCCATGAGCGCCATACGGACGAGATCGCTGACGACCATGACTCTTCGCCGAGGGAAGTGGTCCGCCAGGCCCGACAAGACGGGCCCTCCCATGATGGGCGGCAGGTACGTCAGCGCATAGGTGAGCGCTGTAAGGAGGGGACTCTGGGTGCGGTCGTAGACAAGGACCGCAAGCGCCACCTGAGCCAGCTGGTCGCCCAGTGAACTGAGTGTCTGCGCCGCCCAAAGTCGCCGGAACTCCGGCTCGGAAAAGACCTCGCGGTAGGTGATCCGCCGCTCCGCCGGCCGCCTGTGCCTGCCCATGCTCTGCCCGCCACATGTCGATTTCCCGACATCAAATCACGTAGCGTCGTCGTCATGTGACCGAATGTGCTGAAATTCCCAGGGCTTTCGCGGGGTTCACCAGCCGAGCGCGTGGAGTCTCTCGTCGTCGATGCCGAAGTGGTGCGCGATCTCGTGCACCACGGTGACGGCGATCTCCTCCCGGAGCTGGTCGTGATCGTCACAGATCGCCAGGTGTTCCTGACGGTAGATCTCGATCCGGTCGGGCAGGACTCCTGCGTACCAGTCGCCCCGCTCGGTGAGGGGGATGCCGGTGTACAGGCCGAGCAGGCCCGGCTCCGGCGCCTCGTCCACCACGACAACAAAGACGTTCTTCATCATCGCCGTCAAACCCGGAGGAATAGTGTCCAAGGCCTCCGAAACCAACTCGTCGAACTCAGCCTCCGTCGCCTCCACCATCCGCCGGCTCCTCTCCGCGGTCGTCTCCAGCGTCTTCAACCGACGTACCGCGCGCTGGAGTTCCCTCGTAGCGGTCGCCGTAACGGGAACCCTCGTCGGACTGCTCCTCGGCGGCCGGGTCGAGACCCCCGTCGGACCGGCCGACGCGTCCCTGAGCCTCGCGTTCTCCGCGTCCGGGGGCACCGAGCTGGAGGTGCCTCCGCTGGGCTCGCTCCGGCTCGACTCGCACGCGGGACCCCTGCTTCTGAAGGCCCAGATCACCCGCCTGAGGCCGGCCGCCACCCAGGCGTTCATCAACGACTCCGCCGCGATCGACACCCTGGAGAAGACCGTCGCGGACGAGATACGCCGCGGTGTCATCTGGATGGCTGTACGCGCTGTCTTGGCCTCCCTCGTCCTGACGGCCCTTCTGGCGCTCGCCTTGTACCGGGACTGGCGCCGCGTCCTTGCCGCCTCCCTGGGCTCCCTGCTACTGATGACAACCCTGGGCGGTGTCGCTTGGGGCACCTTCCGGCCCTCGTCCGTGGCCGAACCCCGGTACACCGGCCTCCTGGCGAACGCCCCCCAGCTCGTCGGCGACGCGCAGGCCGTCATCGACAGGTTCGACCAGTACCGGGGCATGCTCGCCAAACTCGTCGCGAACGTGTCCGAGCTGTACGCGACGACGAGCGCCCTGCCCATCTACACGCCGGACCCCGACACGGTGCGCGTCCTGCACGTGTCCGACATCCACCTCAATCCGCTGGCCTGGGACGTCATCAGGAACATCAGCGAGCAGTTCCAGGTCGACGTGATCATCGACTCGGGCGACCTCACCGACCACGGCTCCCGCCCGGAAGACAAGTTCGTCGCCAACATCAACACGCTGAAAGTCCCTTACGTCTATGTCCGCGGCAATCACGACTCCAAGGGCACCGAGAACGCCGTCTCGAAGATCAAGAACGCCGTCGTCCTCGACGACAGAGCCCAGGAGGTCGCCGGGCTGCTGATCTACGGCGCGGGCGACCCCCGCTTCACCCCCGACAAGACCAACGAAGACGACTCCCTGCCCTCCTCCGCCCTGGAAGCGCAGGGCCTCCTCAACGCCGAAACCCTCCGCGGCCTCCCTACCCCTCCCGCCATCTCCGTCGTCCACGACCCCGTCCAGGCCCGCCTCCTCGACGGCCTCACCCCCCTCGTCCTGGCCGGCCACACCCACCAGCGTGAAACCGAGGTCCTCCCCGGCGGAACCCGCCTCTTCGTCCAGGGCAGCACCGGCGCCGCAGGCCTCCGCGGCCTGGAACACGAGGACCCCACCAAGATCAACCTCAGCATCCTCTACCTCAACCGCACCACCAAGACCCTCCAGGCCTGGGACGACTTCACCCTCGGCGGCCTGGGCGAACAATCCGTCCAGGTGGAACGCCACCTGGCCACCCCCTCCACCGCCCCCCACCCCACCACCACCCCCAGCCGCTAATCCGATTACGCCGATCCACCCCCCGTCCCGTACACTGCTTCCCAGACCAGCCCTCATCGTCTAGTGGCCTAGGACGCCGCCCTTTCAAGGCGGTAGCACGGGTTCGAATCCCGTTGGGGGTACCACCCAGATGGCTGCAACCCCGGAGAATTCTCCGGGGTTGTTTGTGTTTGCGGGGAGTCTGCTGGGGTGGCGGTCTTCTTGGGGGTGGGTGGGGTGGGTTCTGGGTCTTGACCGGGGTGGGGGGCGGGGGGATGGTGCGGGGAGGGTGTGGAGGCGTTTTGGGTGTGGAGGTGGCGGGTGCTCGGGCGGAGTGTTGCCGTGCTGGTGCTTGTCGCGGCGGGGGTTCTGGGTTCGCCTGTGGGTTCCGCGGCGGTTGCGGGTGGGCCGGGTGGGTGTGATCCGGTGGGGGTGGCGGCTTGTTTGTTGCCGTTTCCCAATGACTGGTACACGGTGCCGGACGGGGGGACCGCCACGGGGGTGCGGGTGGATCTTGCGCGGTCGGGGATGCCCCGTAATCGGGTGGGGAAGTCCGTGGATCCTGCTGAGTGGAATCGCAGTGACGGGTTCTCTCCGGGGTCGATGCTGCTCGCGCATGTGCCGGGGCTGGACCTCGGTGTGACGGGGGCGGCGGACGTCACCGATGTGGGGCGGTCGCTGCGGGACGACGCGCCGATCGTCGTCGTCGACACCGTGACGGGTGAGCGCTGGCCGTACTTCGCCGAACTTGACGCGAACGCCGCCGGCTCGCCCGTGCGGCAGGCGCTCATCGTCCGGCCCGTGCGGAACTTCCTGGAGGGCCACCGGTACGTGGTGGCCTTGCGCGGGCTGAAGGACTCCTCCGGAGCGGCGATCGAGCCGACCGACGTCTTCCGCACGCTGCTCGGGCCGGCGCTTCCGGGCGACGATCCGCTGCACGCGCGCCAACGCGCGGCCAAGAGGGTCGTCGCGGACCTGGGACGGCACGGCATCGGCACCGACGGGCTCTACCTGGCCTGGGATTTCACCATCGCCAGTGAGCGCGGCCTGTCCGAGCGGATGCTGCACATCAGGGACGACGCCTTCGGCACGCTCGGGGGTAAGAGCCCGGCGTTCGTCGTCACCGACGTCGTCGACAATCCCGGAAGCGACCCGATCGCCCGCAGGGTGCGCGGGCAGATGGCCGTTCCCAGCTATCTGAACGTCTACGGCGGGCCGCCCGGATCCCGTTTCCGGTACGGCCCGGACGGGCTTCCGGCACGGCTCCCCGGCAACGTCCAGGTCGCCGCGTTCCAGTGTGAGATCCCCAGGAGCGCGCTCACGACGCCGGGACGGGCCGCGCTGTACGGGCACGGGCTGCTGGGCGGTGAGGAGGAGGTCGGCTCGGGGGCGGTCAAGGCGTTCGCCGCCGAACACGGAGTCGTCTTCTGCGCCACCAAATGGGCGGGCATGTCCAAGGACGACGTCGCGAACGCCGTCGTCTCCCTCGCTGATTTCAGCAACTTCCCGTCCATGGCCGACCGGATGCAGCAGGGCTTCCTCAACCAGCTCTGGCTGGGCCGCGCCATGACGACCGGGCTGCCGAAGGACAAGGCGTTCCAGAACGCCGACGGCGCGCCCGTCATCGACGTCGCGGACGGTCTGGGCTACTACGGCAACAGCCAGGGCGGGATCATGGGAGGTGCGCTCACCGCCGTCTCGACCGACATCCGCCGCGCCGTGCTGGGCGTTACCGGCATGAACTACAGCACGCTGCTGAACCGCAGCGTCGACTTCAGCCGGTACGCCGTCGTCATGAACCTCGCCTACCCTGACGCACTCGACCGGCAGCTCCTCCTGGCGCTGGCCCAGATGTTGTGGGACCGCGGCGAGACCGACGGCTACGCCCAGCACCTCACCTCCGACCCGCTTCCGGGCACCCCCGACCACCGCGTCCTGCTGCACGTGGCCTTCGGCGACCATCAGGTCTCGCCGCTCACCGCGGACATCCTGGCCCGCACGATCGGCGCCCATGTCCACCAGCCCGCCGTCGCCCCCGGACGGCACCCCGCCGCCGAACCGTACTGGGGCATTCCCGCCATCGAGGGCTACCCGTACGACGGCTCGGCCCTGGTCGTCTGGGACAGCGGCACCCCGTACGGGCCGCTCACCAACACCCCGCCCACCGAGGGCCGGGATCCCCATTCCGACCCGCGCAAGTCCCTGGCCGCCCGTCTTCAGGCGGCGACCTTCCTCAAGACCGGGCAGATCGTCGATGTCTGCGACGCCGGCCCCTGCGTCGCGCCCGGCGGAGGCTGACGCCGCCGATCCTGATCCCCGTCAACACCGGAGATGCCGGGGCCACGGGAGCCGCCGGTGTCCCTGAACCGCCAAGGGCGAATCGGTCGGGTCCGCCGTCCCGGGTCGGAGAACGGACGGTTCCGCGGGCACACGGCGCCTGGAATCGTTCTTCGGGAACTCCGACGCCCCGGCGGACACAGGCTGGACGTGAGCGAACTGACGGAGGCTTCCCACGCGGCGGCGGCCGAACCCGACGCCGACCCCGAGCCGGGGCAGTACCTCTACTTCTCGTCCGAAAGCCACCAGGGCGGCCTGTCGGCGGGGGAGGGGCTGCCGGAACGGCCCGCGTTCGACACCGTCCGGGAGGTCTGGCTCTCGGCGAGCGGTGAGAAGGCCGGATACCTCGACCAGCGCGCGCCCGACGGATCCGACGCGGTGCGGACATGGCTGTGCGACGTGCCGCAGGGCACGAAGGGCACGGAACCCGAGAAGGTGGAGGAGCCCGATCTGTCCGTTCCGCCGACCGGCTGCGGCAACAACGGCCCGGCCTACCTGACGACCGTGCCGACCGACCCGGCCGCCGCCAAGCAGTGGCTCTACGACAACTCCAAGGGCGGCAACCCGCTCGACGTCCAGGCCTTCATCACCCTGGGCGACACGATCCGGGAGCACCTCATCCCGAACGCGTCGCTGTCCGCCCTGTTCAAGGCGGCGGCCGACATCCCCGGCGGTCACCCTCTCCAAGAACGCGACGGACATGGCCGGCCGACCAGGGATCGCGGTAGGCCAGACCTTCAACACCGTCCGCCAGGAACTCGTCTTCGACGCCGAGACCTTCAAGCTCCTCGGTGAACGCAAGCTCTACGACTTCACCAGCGACTTCCACCCATCGGGCGCCAAGCCATCCGCAGCGGCCACCCCACCCTCGGGCGCCAAGAACGGCGAACTCCTCTGGACCAACGCCTACCTCGCCTCCGCCGTGGTCGACGACCCAGGCCAACGCCCCTGACCCTTGAGACGGCCGGCGACGACCGGGCGCCGGCCGCCTCGGTGCGGGTGACCTTTCGTCGGCTATTTCCTGACATCTGTAGATCAGGTCTACTGTCGGGCGATGGGTTTGGCGGAGGTGACGCGCGAGTCGGTCTTCGAGGCGCTCGCGGAGTTCGACGCGTTGGGGCGTGAGGAGTTCCTCGCGAAGTACGGGTTCGGCCGGGCGCGCTCGTACTTCCTCGTCCACGAGGGAGAGCGGTACGACTCCAAGGCCGTGGTCGGGGCCGCGCACGGATTCGTGCGGGGGCGGGCGGCGCTGCGGCCCGGGGAGTTCTCCGGTGGGGACAGGACGGTGTCGGAGTTGCTGAGGCGCCTGGGGTTCGAGGTCGTGCGCGAAGAAGGCACACGCCGCCGTCCGCCGCTCACGGTCGAGGAACTGTCCGGCGGCACCTGGGTCGAGCGGGTGGAGCCCCGCACGGCGCGTGACGGAAGGCCCACGCTCAAGTACGCGGTGGCGATCCTCTGGGCGCTCGGAAGGGCTGCTCGCGGCCTGCCCAGGACCACGAACTGGCAGGAGACCCACGATGGGCTGAAGCCGTTGCTCGACGAGTTCTGCCGGGAGGGGGAGAACCTGCGGCGCAACCCGGCCCGGGCCGTGAACGGCCTGCTCCGGGACGGCCTGTGGGATCTGGGCCCGCATGCCCCTCTCGCTCCGCCGAAGGGCGGTCGGCCGAGGTCATGGTACGAGGCGCAGGAGCCCGTGGGCGGCCTCGTCGAGGTCATGTACGCGTGGGTCACCGCGTCGGAGGCCCGTCTCTGGGCGGCCGTCGCGGCGGTGGAGGACTTCTTCGAGCTGGACGATGACGCGGTCCGGCTCCTCGCGCGGGTCGGCCTGGGCGAGGAGAGTGGGCCGGGCGACGAAGCGGGACGCGTTCGGCTGGACGCCGCGGCCGCAGGGACGTGGCGTCCGCTCGAAGGCGACGAGTTCCGCGAGCTGTACGCGACGGCCGTCAGGCTGATCGAGCGGTCCGAGGCGCCAGGTCGCCGCCAGGCGGTCACGACGAGCAGGCCCGCCCGTTCCAAGGCCGCGCGCGAGGCCGTGCTGGCGCGCAGCGGGGGCAGGTGCGAGTACTGCGGGCAGGACGCCCCGGGGGTGACGGGCGCGGGACGTCCGATCCTGGAGGTCGACCATGTCCGGGAACTCGCCGCGGGCGGGCGGGATCACCCGGAGCAGATGATCGCGCTGTGTCCGAACTGCCATGCCGTCAAGACACGCGGAGCGGACCGGCACGCCATGGCAGGGGAGCTCCTCGAACGGGTCGCGCGGCTGCACCGGGACGCGGGCGGCGCGGAGTCCTGAAGCGTGGTCGGGGGTAGGGGCTTTGGGCCTTTTGGGTGGGGGATAAGGGGGTTGGTGAATTCTGTGGGGCGGGGGATGGGGT